>DASPLD010000131.1:0-12138 GCA_035627755.1 Caulobacter sp.
GCCCCGGCCCCCGGCGACGATCCCAAGCTGCCCAGCTGGGGCGGGTCCAAGTTCGCCATCTCCACTTTCCTGGCGGCCAAGGTCCGGCGGATGATGTCCGACCCGGACACCTGGCCCGGCCTGCCGACCGACGTCTGCGAATGGCTGACCGTGCAGCAGGACAAGTCCAAGATCCCGGCCCCCGACCAGATGCTGCTGGAGACCTTCGCTCGCGGCCGACGCCACTTCCTGGTCTGCTACCCCTTCGACGGCCGGCTGGCCCACACGACCCTGGCCATGCTGCTGACCCGCCGGCTCGACCGGCTGAAGGTCGGGCCGCTGGGGTTCGTGGTCAACGACTACGCCCTGGCGGTCTGGGCGCTGAAGCCGATGGATGACCTCGATTTCGACTCACTCTTCGATCAGGACATGCTCGGAGACGATCTCGAAGCCTGGCTGGACGAGAGCTTCATGATGAAGCGGGCGTTCAAGGGCTGCGCCCTGGTCTCCGGCCTCATCGAACGACGCATGCCCGGCGGTGAGAAGACCGGGCGGCAGGTGACCTTTTCGACCGACCTGATCTACGACGTGCTGCGCCGCCACCAACCCGATCATCTGCTGCTGCGCTGCGCGCGGACCGACGCCGCCAGCGGCATGATCGACGTCGCGCGGGTCGGCCAGATGCTAGCCCGGGTCAAGGACCACATCCTGCATTCGCGTCTCGACCACCTGTCGCCCTTCTCGGTGCCGATCCTGCTGGAGATCGGCAAGGAACGGGTCGGCGGGGACGCAGCCGACATGATCCTGGCCGAGGCGGCCGAGGACCTGATCGCCGAGGCCCTGGCGTGAACGCCCAGGCCCTGAGGGAACGGCTATTCGCCACCAGCCCCTGCGGCGGCGTGGCGATGGCGATCAACGGCCATCCGGTGGTCATGCGCGCGAGCGGCGCCCTGTGGCTGCCCCTCGAGCGGATGCTGATTGTCGCCGATCTCCATTTCGAGAAGGGCAGCGCCTATGCCGCCCGCGGCCAGCTCCTGCCCCCCTACGATACGGCCGAAACCCTGAGCCGGCTGGAAGCGGAGGTCGCCTCCGTTTCGCCCGCCACCCTGGTCTTCCTTGGCGACAGCTTCCATGACGGCTTGGCCGAGGATCGCCTCGCCGGGGTCGACGCCGCCCGGATCGCCGCTCTCGCGGCCGGCCGCACCCTGGTGTGGGCCGTCGGCAACCACGACGCCGACGGCCCCCGCGCCCTGCCGGGCGACCTGGCCGACGAACTGGCCGTCGGCTCGCTTGTCCTGCGCCACGAGCCCCTGCCCGACCGCCAGCCTGGAGAGGTCGCCGGGCACCTGCACCCCTGCGCCCGGCTGGTCGGGCGGGGCAGGGCCGTGCGCCGCCGCTGCTTCGCCACCGACGGTGAGCGGGTGATCCTGCCCGCTTTTGGAGCCTACGCCGGGGGGTTGAACATTCGCGATACGGCCTTCAAGGGCCTGTTCGTCCGCCCGCCGCTGGCGGTGGCGCTCGGCAAGGACAGGGCCCACCCGCTGAGCTGGGCGATGCTCGGCGGAGACTGACTACTGAGCGTAGATGGCCAGGCGGGAGGTTGTCTGGGCGTCCATCTGGCCGGTGACCGGCAGGCCCTGGTCGCGCTGGTAGGCGCGCACCGCGCCGTCCAGCGCCGGCGAGGCCCGGCCGTCCTGCGGCCCCTGGTAGTAGCCGAGCCGCGACAGGGCCCGCTGGGCCTGGGCGACGGAGCCGACCTGCGGCGCGCCAGCCAGCTTGCTCTGGGCGGAGGGATTGGGGGTCGCGGCGCGGTAGCCCCCGGCCGCCCGTTCGGCGCCGCTGCGGGCCTCGGGGCTGAGCTGTCGGCGAATCTGCTCGGCGCTCGACCGGGCCTCGGCGTCGCCGCCGCGGCTGGCGATCAAGTACCACTTGTAGGCCTCGGCGTTGTTCTGTTCGACCCCGAGGCCCTGTTCATAGATCATGCCGAGGTTGTACTGGCTGTCGGTCAGGCCGAGGTCGGCGGCGCGCCGGAACCACTGGGCGGCCGTCGTCAGGTTCTTCGCTCCCCCCTGGCCCTCGAAGTAGAAGAGGCCGAGGTTGTGCATTGCCCGGCGGTCGCCCCCCTGGGCGGCCCGTTCGGTCCACTGACGCGCCGCCGCGAGGTCCTTGGCGACCCCGCCTTCGCCGTTCTCATAGAGCTTGGCGAGATAGAACTGGGCCGGGGCATGGCCCTGGTTGGCGGCCTTGCGCAGGTCGACGAGACCGGAGGAATCCCGCGCCTCGAGCCGCTTGACCGCGTCCTTGAACAGCTCGGCCGCCGTCGATGGGACGGCCGCCTGAGCGGCCGGGGGAGCATTGGCGGCGGCCATGTCCGGCGCGACGGCCATCGACACCCGGGGCTCCGCGCCAGGGGTCGTCGGGGCGGTGTCGGCCTCGGCGCTCAGGATCTCGGCCTCGTCGGCCTTCTGGATCTGCAGGCCTCGCGCGATCCGGTCGGCCATCTCGCCGCCGCCGGGGGAGCCCAGGGTCACCGCCACCGCGGCCATGCCGGCGAAGGCGAGCAGGGCGGTGATGCCCAGGGCCGTGGTCATGGCCGAGCTGGCCTTCTTCTTCGAACCCTTGTCGCGGCCGCCGAACAGGCTGCGGCCGGCTTTCTTGGCCGGCTTGGCCTCCGGCGAGGCGGACATCCGGGCGGCCGCCCGGGCCTGCTCGATCACCTCGCGAGTGCTGAGCGGGCGGCCGGGATCGGCTTCGAACACCGGGACGGGCGCCGGATCGGCGTCCAGGGCCTCGTCTTCGTGATGGAGCGGCGCGAAGTCGTCGGCGGCCTCGAAATCGGCGTCGGAGAAGGCGGCCGGGCCGGTGTCGCGGGCCGGGAAGTCGTCATCAGCCTCGAAGCCGGGCTCGGCCGGCCCGGCGAAGCGGCCGCCGAAGGCGCGGGGCTCGAACGCCTCCTCGGGGATCGCTTGGCCACGGGTCGGGAAAGGATCGGGCGCGAAGGGGTCCATCGCCGGTTCGGAGCGGCGCGCCACCGGGGCGGGCGCCGGGGCCTGGGCCACCTGATCGACGAGCCGCCGGGCGGCGACGTTCATGCTGGCGTCGATCTTCTCGCGCGCCTCGTCGAGCAGGCGGGCCGTCCGCTCCTCGCTCTGGCGGATGCGTTCGGCGAGGTCGGTGGAGACCCGCTCCTGGCGCTGGCTGATCCGCTCGGTGACCCGGGCGACCTGCTCGCCGACGTCGTCGATGGCCTGGGCGCTGCGGCGTTCGGAGTTGGCGATGCGTTCGGACAGGCGCTCGGTGATGCGGGCGATCTCGGCGCCGAGCCGCTCCAGGGCCTGGGCCTGGCTGCCGTCGTTGTGGGCCAGCCGCTGCTCGACCAGCCCTGCGATCCTCGAAACCTCGCTGCCGACGTGCTCCACGGCCTGAGCACTACGCCCCTCCACCGACTGCACCCGGCGGCTGAGATTGTCGGCCATGCTGACCATCTCCCGCCCCATCCGCTCGATTGCCATGGCCGAGCGCTGCTCGGCGGCATGCACGTGGGCGGTCATCTCCGAGAGCTTCTGCTCGACCCGGCCAAAGCCGCCGTCGGATACCCGGCGCAGGCTCTCGGCCATCTCCTGGCGCACCCGCTCCAGCCGGCTGTTGAGGCTGTGCGACAGGGTCTGCAGGGCGGCGGTGTTGTCCGCCCCCTCAACCTTGCGCAGCCGGGCGTCGAGCTTCACGAAGCTGAGGCCCAGGTCCCGGATCGCCTCGGTGGTCTGGGCTTCGGCGGCCTCCAGCCGGCCCAGCACCCGGGCGGCGACCTCGTCCGCCAGGGCGGCGGTGTCGGGCGTCCGGCTTCC
Organism: Caulobacter sp.; assembly: GCA_035627755.1. GTDB lineage: Bacteria > Pseudomonadota > Alphaproteobacteria > Caulobacterales > Caulobacteraceae > Caulobacter. The sequence continues at coordinate 3,825 of DASPLD010000131.1, forward strand.
GGCCTCGAGCGAGGCGATCTTGGCTTCCAGGGCGGCGATGGCTTCGCGGCTTCGGGCCTCGGTGTCGTACACCTGGGTGGCGACCTTGCCGACCGAGCCCTCGAGGGCGCGCAGGGCTTCGGCCGAGCGCGGCCCGGTCGATTCCGCCTCGATGCGGCGCAGGCGCTCGATCGCGCGGGCCTGTTCGGTGCGCAGCTCGTCGACCGCCCCCTCGAAGCGTGCGGCCACCGAGATCTGCTCACGCTCGGCGCCTTCGAGTCGCGAGAGCGCGCCGCGGACCGACTGGTCGATGCCGGTGATGGCCAGGGTCGAGCGCTGCTCGGCCGCCTCGATGCGCGCGGTCAGCCGCTCGATGGCCTCGGTCACCTTGCCGACCTCGTCGGCCGGGTGGTGGACGGCCTCGTAGCGCGGCGGGGCGTCTTCGCGGGGATGGGTGATCACGGAGGGGTCTTCGACGACCGACTCGGTTTCGGGCGGCTCGCCCTCGACGATCATCCGGTTCAGCCATTCGCCGAGCGTCATGCCGGACCGCCGCGCGAGATCCTTGGCGATCTCGCGAGCCTTGGGGTCGATGCCCTTAACGCTCCAAGGCGCCCCCGCCGTCATACGAATCGTTCTCCCGGCACTTAGGGTCCGACGCTAGCCAGCGAGCCCTTGTGTGTAAACGCGACGTTAACGCTATATCTTGCGTCGGACGCGATAACCTGTGGACGGATGGCCGCAGGAGGCGCGCAGTCGTTAACTTCCACGCCAGCAAGGTTAACGAAGCGTTGATTGCGCCGTGGACGAACGGTCGCACGGCGGCGCCAATGCCCTCCAGCCGGACCGATCGCCGCCCTCCCCTTGCGCCGGACCGCGGGGCGCTACACATGCGGCCCATGTCGATGACCATGACCCTCTCCCTGCTGGCGGGCCTGGCCGCCATGACCCTGTTCGCCGGATGGCGGGGGTCGTTGCCGCCGAACCTGGTGAAGGGGCCGCGGATGATCCCCTGGCGCATCGTCATGGTCTGCTCGGCGGCCGGAGTGGCGATGATGGCCGTCCACCTGGCGACCCTGGTCGGGGCGATGGTCAGCCGCTGACCTCCTTCCGGCTGCGGCGGGCGATGCCCGCGATGCCGCCCGAGGACAGCAACCCTACGTCGGCCAGCAGGAACGGGGCCTGCCACTTGTGGGGACAGGCGATGTAGCGCGGCCGCCAGAGCGGGTCGTACTTGTCCTTGTAACGGCGCACGCCGCGAAAATTGTAGAAGTCCTCGCCCCGCTCGAAGAGCAGCCGGCCCACCCGGCTGAGGATCGGCGCCAGGGGCCGATCTTCGAGCCCCGCCAGCGGCGCGACTCCGAAATCGAAGGCCAGGTAGCCCTGGTCCTTGCCCCAGCCCAGCAGCTCGACGAACAGGAAGTCCATGATGTTCTTGGGCGCATCGGCGCCGTAGCGCATGAGGTCCATGGACAGGCTGGTCTTGGCGGCCGTCGGCCAGAGGGTGGCGAAGGCCACGATGGCCCCATTGACCCGAACCAGGGCGACCGGAAACTCGGCGACGTAGCGGGGGATGAAGCCGCCGAGCGAGAAGCTCTTCTCGCCACCCGCGTGGTCGGCCAGCCAGGCGTCCGAGATGCGCTGCAGCTCGTCCATCGGCGCCGTGCCGGGCGGAACGACCTCGAACGCAGCGCCGGCTTCCCCGGCCTTGCGCCAGTTGCGGCGCAGCACCTCGCGCCGGCGGCCGGCTAGGGAGAAGTCCTGCAGCGGCAGCTGGGCGCTCTCGCCGGTCTTCTGGATGAAGAAGCCCAGCTCGATGACGTCGGCCAGGTCCTCCGGCTCCAGGCCGTAGATGCCCGGACGGGCGGCGTGGGAGTCGGCCATCTCGCGGAACCGCCAGAGCAGCTCCAGGTGCTCGTCGCGGCGGCCGACCGGCGGGCCCATGGCCACCCAGCTCCGCCCCCGCACCCCGAACATCAGGAAGCTCTCGCCGCTGTCGGAGAACAGGAACCGCTTGTCGCCCAGCAGCGCCAGGTTGGACTCCGGCTCGGCGCTCTCGGCGTGGGCCAGGATGTGGCGCACCCGGGCGAAGTCGGGGTCGTCCTCGCCCGCCACCGCCGGGGTCGCCGGGGTGGCCAGGAGGCGCCAGATTCCGACCGCCAGCAGCAGCACCCCCGCCCCGATCGACGAGCGGATGGCCCGCTCGACATCGGCGTCGAACACGGCGCGCCAGACCTGGCCCTCGCCATAGCCGGTGTTGCTGAACGACCACCAGCCGATCAGCCCGGCGCCCGCCACCGCGGCGGCGGCCGACAGCAGCCAGCCGGGGGTGATCTCCATCCGGCTGAGGGCGGCGGTGCGGGGGAAGGCCGCGCGGAACGGAGCGATCAGGACCAGCAGGCCGCCGAGGATCGCCGCCTCCTCGAGGTTGATCCCCTTGAACGGGGCCAGGGCGGCCGCCACCGCCAGGCAGGCCACGGCCGCGCCCCAGGCGGCGCCGAGCCTGGCCCGCAGTCCGAAGGCCAGCAGGATCAGGACGATGCCGAGCAGGGAGGAGACGAAGTGGCTGGCCTCGATCACCGCCGGCTCGCTGACCCGCAACAGCAGGGCCAGGCGCTCGGGGTCGGTCGGCGTCGCGCCCGAGGCCAGCAGCAGGCCGCCGCCGACCAGCGCCGCCGCCGCCGAGACGGTGGGAGCCAGGGCCAGGGCGGCCGTCTTCAGTTCAGAGCGCATGGCCTGGCCTAGCGCGAGTTGCCCGGCCCCGCCAACGGAGAACCGACCTGTGAGCGCCGTCACAGCCCGCGTCGCGCCAGAGGCTCACGGTCTGGCCTCGCGGCGCCCCGATCCTGGCGGCGACCATTGTCGATGGGAGACTTCGATGCTGCTGTCCTTGGGCCATGGCCAACGCATTCTGCGCCTCGACCAGGCGACCTTTCCGAGCCTGGAGGCGTTGGGCATGGCGCCCCCGCGGCCGACCCCCGACCAGGCTCCGTCCAACAAGGCGCTGGTCGCCGCCGACGGCGAACAGAAGGGTGTCCGTCGCTTCGGCTTCCTGTTCCCCGCCGCCCAGGGACCCGGCCGGCCGATCGCCGCAACCGAGCTGGACCTGCTGGCCGAGGCGATGATCGACCAGGGCGCCAAGCCCGACATCAAGGCCATCGCGCCGGTGGTCACCTATTTCGGCCAGTTCATCGATCACGACATCACTCTGCACGTTGATGAGTCCAACCTCCTGACCATCGACACCGAGGTGCTGAAGCCGGTTCCGCGCGACTTCATCGTCGCCCAGGCCGCCAACGGCCGCGACGCCACCCTGCGGCTGGACAGCCTGTACGGCGACGGGCCGCGGACGTTTGCGATCGAGCAGGCGATGCGCGACGGGGCGCGGATGCGCACCGGAGCGCTGACCGATGTCGGCGTGACCATCGCTCCGCCGGCGGACGGCCAGGCTGACCTGCCGCGGGTGGGAACCCTGGTGCAGGCGGGCGTGCTCAACGCCGCCGATGTGCCCAGGGAGCTGCTGACCGGAGGGACCGCCGCGGAGAGCCGGGCGGCCCTGATCGGCGACGGCCGCAACGACGAGAACCTGATCGTCGCCCAGCTGCACCTGGCCTTCCTGCGGTTCCACAACGCCGTGGTCGACCGGCTGGGCGGCAATGACGAGCAACCTTCGAGAAGGCCCGGGCGATCGTGCGACGGACCTATCAGTGGCTGGTGATCAACGCCTACCTGCCGGCGGTCTGCGACGCGAAGGTGCTGGCCTCGGTGATCGCCGACGCCGCCCCGGTCTACAAGGACTTCTACGACCAGCGGAAGGACGAGCTGAAGCCCGGGGAACTGCCCATGCCGCTGGAATTCTCGGTCGCGGCCTTCCGCTATGGCCACACCCTGATCCGCGCCCGCTACGACTACAACAGCGTCTTCACCGGTCCGGCCGCCGCCACCTTTGAGCAGCTCTTCCAGTTCACCGGCCGCAACCCGACCACGCCGATCGGATTCGGCGCCCCCACCCTGCCCTCCAACTGGCCCATCGACTGGGACCGGTTTCTGGGCCGCCCTGCCGACGCGGCGTTCCGGTTCGCCAGGGCCATCGACACCGCCCTGGTTCCCCCGCTGGCGGACATGGTCAACGAAGGGCCGGTCGGCGCCGTCTTCCGCCACCTGGCCAAGCGCAACCTGCGCCGCGGCTGGGTCAACAACCTGCCGACCGCCCAGGCCGCCATCGAGGCCCTGGCCGCCGGGGGGCGCCCGCTTCCCGCCGTCCTGAGCGAGGCCCAGATCGCCGCCGGCCCGATCGCCGACTCCGCCCTGCCCGAGGCCGTGAAGGCCGAGTTCGCCGCCCGCACGCCCCTGTGGTTCTACGTCCTCAAGGAGGCCGAAGAGCTGAACGGCGGGGCGCGGCTGGGGCCGCTCGGGACCCGCATCGTCGCCGAGACCCTGGTCGGCCTGGCGGTCAACGATCCTGACTCCTACTGGCATCTGGGCGACGGCAAGGGCGGCTGGTCGCCGGCCGACGAGGCGGACGTCGCCTTCGACGAGCCGATCACCAGCATGGAGGCGATGCTGCGGGCCGCGGGCGTACTCGCCTAGCCGGACGGCGGGCGCCGCTCAGTCCTCGAACACCGGCGCCCGCTTCTCCATGTTGGCCATCACGGCCTCGACGTTGCCGGGGGAGCCGATCAGGGCGCCCTGCTCGGCGCTCTCGGCCAGCAGGATGGCGTGCTGGTCGCCGTCGGCCATCAGGTTCATCAGCCGCTTGCCGGCCCGGATGGCGGCGGGGTTCTTGGCGGCGATCTCACGAGCCGCCTCCAGCGCCTCGGCGCGGGGGTCGGGGCAGACGCGGGTGGCGATCCCGTACTCGAAGGCCTCCTGCCCGGAGAAGATGCGGCCGGTATAGGTCAGGTCGCGGGCGATGTCGTCGCGGACCAGGCCGCGCAGCAGGGCCACCCCGGCCATGTCGGGGATCAGGCCCCACTTGATCTCCAGCACCGCCAGCTTGGCGTCCGGCGCCACGAACCGCATGTCGGCGCCGAGCGTCAGCTGGAAGCCGCCGCCGAGCGCCACGCCGTGGACGGCGGCGATCACCGGAACGGGGATGTCGCGCCAGACCATCACGGCGTTCTGGGCCCGGTTGGCGCCGCTCTCGGTGCGCGGCGTGTCGACCAGGCCCGCGCCGCCGCTGCGGGCGCCGGACGCCATCTTTCCGAAGTTGCCCATGTCCAGCCCGGCGCAGAAGGCGCGGCCTTCGCCGGACAGGACCACCGCGCGCACCGAGCGGTCGCCCTTCAGCCGCTCGCCGGTCTCGATCAGGGCCGAGAACATGGCGTCGTCGAGGGCGTTCATCTTGTCGGTGCGGACCAGGCGGACGTCGGCGACGCCGGCCTGGATATCGACGGTGACACGGTCGTTCATGGGGGGGCCTCCAAGGATCCGGCGCAGCCTGCGCCCGCTTCCGCTGCGGCCGGCAAGGGGGCATGAGCCGGGCGGTGGGGCGAGGTGCGAGTCTATCAGCTACATCGTATCAGGGCATCCGGCAAATCGGCGGGCGGATGACATAAATATGTGTCTTTTCAGTGGTTTGTACGGCATGGATCGTAGGCTGCCGTGTGGGTGCGGCGTCGGCGCCGGGGCTGGAAATGTAGCCGCTGATGCGCCCGCCGGCGCCTACGTTTCGGAGCCGGAGGGGGACTCGTCGCTGTCGCCGATACCGGCGGGCGGAAACAGGCCCCGAGATCATTATGTCTAGACATATTCGGCGGCGCGCCGGCCTCTCCTACGGCTTGACCGCCAGCCAGATCACATGGCTCGCCTTGCGCCGCCCGGGACCTGCCCTGACCTTCAGTTCCTCGACCGCGAAGCCGGCGGCGCGGACGCGCTTGCTGAACGGGGCGTGGGGGGCCGAGGACCAGACGGCCAGCACGCCGCCCGGCCTGAGGGCGCGGTGGGCGGCCGCCAGGCCCTGGGTGTCATAGAGGCTGTCGTTGGCGCGGCGGGTCAGGCCCTCGGGGCCGTTGTCGACATCGAGCAGGATGGCGTCCCAGGCCGCCGAGCCCGAGATCTGCTCGCGCACGTCGCCGACCGCGATGCGGACCCGGGGCTCGTCCAGGCTCTCGCCGTGGATGGCGGCCATCGGCCCTCGGGCCCAGTCGACGACCTCCGGAACGAGCTCGCCCACGACGATGCGCGCGTCCGCCGGCCAGGCGGCCAGGGCGGCTCGCAGGGTGAAGCCCATGCCGAGGCCGCCGATCAGCACCCGCTGGGCCGCCCGGCCGGCCAGGGGGGCGGCGGCCAGCTCGGCCAGCGCCTGCTCGGAGCCGCTGAGGCGGCTGTTCATCAGCTCGACCCCGCCCTCGGCCATGATCGAGAATTCCTGGCCGCGCCGCATCAGCCGCAGCGAACCGCCGCCGCCGGGCATGGTCGCGGTCGCAAGGTGGAGCCAGGGGATCATCGGGGCCCTATAGCGCGCGCCGGCGCCCGGCGTCTTGTCCGCCGCGTGCAACCCCAGGCCGAAGGCGCCTTCCCTGCCGACAAACGCCTCGCTATCCTGCCGTCCTCGGCGTCAATCGCGGCGCCGAGGTTCAAAGCATCGGCCGGGGGGCCCGCGTGACATCCAGATCCTTGAAGTCCATCCTGGTGGGTGGCGCAATGCTGCTCGCCGGCGCGTCGCTCAGCGCCTGCGTGACACCCGTCCCGACCCATGTGCCGCTGACCACGGCGGCGCGTGACGCCATCCCCTCGACCGAGGTGGTGACCTCCATCAAGCAGCACGAGATCTACATCTTCGTGCCGGCCGCCAACGCGGCGGGCCAGGGCGGGGTGATCGGGGTCTTCGTCACCGCCGGCATCGACGGGGCCAACACCAACGCCGCCGAGGAATCGGTGAAGTGGGTCCGCAACGCCATCATCGACTACGACTTTGACGGCGTCCTGCAGGCGGACCTCAAGGCCTCCCTGTCGGAGGTCGGCTTCCTGAAGGTCCAGAGCGTCAGCGCCACCAAGGACATCATGTACGCGGGCCTCGACCGCAAGGTGACGGGCTCGGCCCAAGGGGCTGTGCTGATGGCCACCGCCGACTACCAGTTCAATGGCGACGCCTCGATGGTGACCGTGACGCTGCAGGCCGACCTGTTCGCCAATTCCCCGCAGCTGGCCGCCCACAAGCCGGCCAAGACGGCCAACGCCAGCATCGTCACCGCGCCCGGCAACGCCGTCTATCGCAACACCTTCACCCACGTAGCCGGCGTGCCCGGGACGAAGGGAAACCGGGAGGCCAACCTGAGGCAGTGGGCCGCCAACAACGGCGCGGCCCTGCGCGCGGCCCTCGACGAGGGTTCGGCCAAGGTGGCGGAGAAGCTGGCCGCCGACATCCAGGTGGCCGCGCCGCCGGCCGTGGCCGCCAAGTGAGGGGGAGAGAGACCATGAAGACCCGCAATCGCCTGCTCGCCGCCTCGCTGGCGGTCGCCATCGCCGCCGCCGGATCGACGGGGGCCATGGCCGCGCCGCCCGTCCCGCTGGACATCACCGCCGCCTCCGGTCCCGCCGCCCCGGCGATCCCGGCCAAGACCAACCCCTGCCGCATCCACATCGCGGCGCTGAACGACCTGCGGTCCGACAAGACCACCATGGGCTACATGAGCTTCGGCATGGTGACCTCCTCGGACGGTCCGGGCTGGATCAGGAGCGGGCTGAAGGGGCTGGACGGCGACGCCCGGTTCGCCCTGGTCGACTCCCCGGAGAAGGCCGAGGTGGTGATGAACGTCGAGCTGCTGAAAAGCTACGTGCTGGCCGTCAACATGACCAAGGCGGCCACGGTGGTGTTCCGCGTGCGCTACAACGGCGGGGAACGGTCGCTGGGCGACAACCTCTACCGGGGGACCAAGGACGCTGTGAACTGGGCCGGGACCAAGAGCGAGACCCTGGGGGCGATGAACCTGGCGCTGGTCGAGGCGGTGAACCAGACGAAGGCGGACCTGGTGAAGGCCTGCGCGGCGGTCAGGGGCGGCTAAGGTCCCCCGGGGGCGGGCGATCGTCCTTGCCTTCCGAGCCGCCAGGGCGCACCATGGAAGCTCGCGGACCGGCCCTCGTGGCCGGTCATTTTCCATGTTCCCGCTCGATTCCGCCGCGCCGGCCCCGTTTTCGGCCCGCCGCGAATGAATGCGGGACCCCCCGGGCGATCTCGGCCGTTACGCCAATTCGACGGTCCACCCGGCCGCGAAGCCCCGCTTGCACTCCCCTTCCCTCGACCAGGACACCTATGAGAAATCTACAGGGCGATACCTTCGCCGACCGCCAGAAGACCGCCGCAGAAGCCAAGAAGGCCCTTGTCGAGCGGTTC
>DASPLD010000132.1:0-26922 GCA_035627755.1 Caulobacter sp.
GACCTCCTGGGTCGTCGACATGGCCAACGCCGCGGGCGGGACCAGCACCCTGACCATCGGGACCGGGACCACCGTCCGCTCGACCGACAACACCATCGCCGGTTACGACGACGCCGCCATCCGCGGCAGCGGCGGCGCCTACGTGGTGAGCAACGCCGGCCGCATCAACGGCCGGGTGGCGTTCGCCGGCGGCGGCACCACCAGCGTCGGGATGACCAACACCGGCGAGTGGCACACCACCGGGGCCTCCACCTTCAGCGGCGGCGCCGACACCCTGACCAACAGCGCCACGGGCCGGATCTTCACCAACGCCAACGGCGTGGCGACCAGCTTCGACTTCGGGGCCGGGGCCGACGTGTTTGCCAACGCCGGCCTGCTGGTGGTGGGCGAGCCGACCCTCGGCGCCTCGACGCTGACCATCACGGGCCTCGAGACCTGGAACAACAGCGGCCGGATCGTCTTCGGCTCCACCGGCACGACCCTCACGGCCGTGTCCGACGGCGCCATCGACGACCGCATCCTGGCCTCCGGCGCGACCTTCACCGGCTCGGGCTCCAGCCTGCTGGCGATGGACGCCAACCTCGGCGCCACCACCCAGACCAGCTGCGCCGTCCTGGCCGCCGCCGACTGCCTCAGCCTCACCGGCGGCAGCACGGCCGGCTCGACCTCGATCCTGGTCAACGACATCAGCCCGAACGCGTTCGGGGCCTTCAACCCGACGGGCATCGTTCTGGTCGACGTGTCCGGGGCCGGGACCACCGCCGCGACCCACTTCTCGCTAAACGCGGCGTCGGACTTCTGGCGCGCCGACCTCAACTCGGCGGACGGCGTGCTCGACAAGGGTCTGTTCTTCTACGACCTGACCCTGAACGGCAACAAACAGCATGTGCTGGTCGGCCTGCCCGACGGTGAAGCCTTCGAATTCACCACCTTCGGCCAGTCGGTCCAGAACATCTGGTACACCACCACCGGCACCTGGTTCGAGCGCCAGGCCGACCTGCGCGACCAGCTGGAAGGCATCGACGGCCAGGGCGCCGGCATCTGGGTCAAGATCGCCGGCTCCTCGGCCGAGCGCGACCTGGAGAACAGCTACGACCTGTTCGGGGTGACCTACAGCTTCGACACCTCCTATGATCAGTCCACCGTCGCCCTGATCGGCGGCCTGGACTTCATGGGCGGCGGTTCGGGCAGGGCCTGGGTCATCGGCGGCCAGATCGGCTTCGTGGACAGCAACGTCAACTTCGACGCTTCGCCCACCATGACGGCCTTCGACGGCATGACCTACGGCCTCTACGGGACCTACGTCTCGGGCCAGTTCTTCGTCGACGCGATCGTCAACGGCAACTCGCTGGACTACAGCCACCAGGCGGTCTCGCTGAACCCGGCCGGCCCGAACATCTACTCGGGCTCGGTCAACAGCCTCGGCGTGCAGGTCGAAGGCGGCTGGTCGATGCCGCTGGGCGCCAACGGCTTCTTCGAGCCGCTGGGTTCGTTCGCCTACGTCAGCTCCGACATCGATGCGGTGTCCCTCCCGGGCGCCACCATCGACTGGGACGACCAGACCAGCATGCGCCTGAGCCTCGGCGGCCGCGTCGGCCTCAACGCCGACCACGGGACCTTCTCCAGCAAGTGGAGCGTCGTGGCCCGCTACTGGAACGAGTTCGAGGACAGCAACGGCATCCTGATCACCTCGGCCGGTCCGGACCTGGCGCTGGGCGACGACTTCTCCGGTTCGTTCGGCGAAGTCGGCGGCTCGGTCAACGTGTTCGGGGCCGACGACCGGTTCAGCGCCTTCCTGAACCTGGGCGTCAAGTTCAAGGACGACTACCAGTCGACCGACGCCAGCCTCGGCCTGCGCTGGCGCTGGTAGGGTCCTGGCCCAACCGACAAGTGGACGGGCCGGTCGACAGACCGGCCCGTCTGCTTTTCAGCCGCCCGCGGCCCATTCGACCCGCCAATCGAGGAACACCATGGCCAAGACCCCGGAAGTCGTCGCCCCGCCCGAGCCGCCCTATGTCGACCGTCCTGATCTCGCCGAGACCTTCGCCGACAAGGCTCGCCGGATGACCTTCGACGGCCGCACCCTGAGGATCGAGTTCTGCGTCGAGCGCCCCGACGACTCGGCCGGAAAGCGGGCCACCCCGGTCTGCCGGCTCGTTCTCGATCTCGACGGGGCGGTTGATCTGTTCAACAAGATCAATACCCTCCAGGCGGCGATGGAGAGCCGCGGCGTCATCCGCCGCGACGCCGCCTGAGCCTCGACCGGAGAATTCCCGTGATCATCAGAACCGTTTCCCTGGGCCTCGCCCTTGCCCTCGTCGCCGGCCTCGCGGCCGCCCAGACCCCGCCGGCCCGGCCAGCGCCAGCGCCCGCCTCCAAGGCGCCCTCCGCGAGCGCGCCGACCACGACGCCGGCCGCCCCGGTCGTGCCCCTCGGCCCGCCTCGCGCCTTCCCCGGCTACAGCCAGCCGGAGATCCCGGCCGCCGCCTGCCGGGTGGTCAGCCAGACCCAGGCCATGTGCACCATCCCCGCCATGACCGCCGGCCGCTACATCGCCCGCGCCAGCGGCACCTCCACCGCCCAGGGCGAGGGCGCCGCCCAGGCCCTGGTGATCCAGGTCGGGGCCCGCGCCTGCGGCCGGGTGGACCGGCGCCCCACCACCCAGAGTCCCTGGACCAGCGGACCCAAGACCCTGGTCGGCGCCTGCGACTTCGTCGTGGTTAGCGATCGCCCGGTGCAGGTGATCGTCACCTACGGAGACGCCAAGGCCACGCGCGATCCCAAGGGCCCGACCCTGAGGATCGAACGGGCGCCCTGGGACGGCATCATCTCGGCCCAGATGTCGGCGCCGGAACAGGCCCCCTAGGGAGGCTCGGCCATGCTGCGGTTCCTGGTCCAATTCGCCTTCACCGTCGCCGGCTTCTGGTTGGCCCAGCAGTGGGTGCCGGGGATCGATACGGCCGGCTGGCCCAGCCTGCTGATCGCCGCCTTCCTGCTGGGGATCGCCAACGCCATCCTCAAGCCGATCCTGGTCGTGGTCACCTTCCCGATCACCCTGGTGACCTTCGGCCTGTTCCTGCTGGTCATCAACGCCGCCATGCTCGGTCTGGTCGGGGCGGTGATGAAGGGCCTCACCGTCGACGGCTTCTGGCCGGCCTTCTGGGGCGCCATCGTGATCGGCGTCGCCAGCTGGATCGGCGACAAGCTGGTCGGCGAGGCCGAGGGGAAGAAGGGCTGAGGCAGACCCTCCCCCCTCGGGGCAAGGGAATCGCAAATGCATAACCTCCGTCATCCCGGAAAGCGCGCAGCGCTTATCCGGGACCCAGGGGCTGCAGCACACCGGCCGCAAAGCTGCGTCTGATAGCGAGATCACGCGCCCCTGGGTCCCGGATAGCCCGCTTCGCGGCCTTCCGGGATGACCGAAAAAGGGGTGGCCGGACAGATGCGATGGCCCTGGCGCGAGAGGGGGGAACTAAGCGTGGGCTGGCATTGAAGGTCTCGCTCTGTTAGAGCCCGGCCATGACCCGTGATCGGATGACGGCGCGAATTATCCGCCCGGCGTGACGCCGCCGGCATCGGTCGCGCGCGCCGGGAACGACCCCGTCCGATCCCTCAAGATATCATCCGAGCGACCCATCATGGCCGACGACGCCACTCCCGCCCGCGACTACCGCGAAACCGTCTTCCTTCCCGAAACCCCGTTTCCGATGCGGGCCGGGCTGCCGAAGCTCGAGCCCCAGATCCTCGAGCGCTGGGAAGCCGCCGACCTCTACAACGCCGTCCGCAAGGCGCGTCAGGCGACTGGCGCCCCGCTGTTCGTGCTGCACGACGGCCCGCCCTACGCCAACGGCGCGATCCACATCGGCCACGCCCTGAACAAGACCCTGAAGGACTTCGTGGTCCGCAGCCGCTTCCTGCTCGGCTTCGACGTCGATTACGTCCCGGGCTGGGACTGCCACGGCCTGCCCATCGAGTGGAAGATCGAGGAACAGTACCGCGCCAAGGGCCGCCGCAAGGACGACGTGCCGACCGCCGAGTTCCGCAAGGCCTGCCGCGACTACGCCGCCCAGTGGATCGGCCTTCAGATGAAGGAGCACCAGAGGCTCGGGGCCATCGGCGACTACGCCCACCGCTACGCGACCATGGACTTCGCCAGCGAGGCCAAGATCGTCGAGGAGTTCCACCGCTTCCTGATGAGCGGCCAGCTCTACCGCGGCTCCAAGCCGGTGATGTGGAGCCCGGTCGAGGGCACCGCCCTGGCCGAGGCCGAGGTCGAGTACCACGACCATGTCAGCCCGACGATCTGGGTGAAGTTCCCGATCAGGGATGGCGCGCTGAAGGGCGGCCCCCTGGGCAATGCCAGCGTGGTGATCTGGACCACCACCCCTTGGACCATCCCGGCCAACCGGGCGGTCAGCTACAATCCCGCCATCGCCTACGGCCTCTACGAGGTCGCCGCCCTGGAGGAGAACCTCGAGTTCCAGCCCTGGGCCGCGCCCGGCGACCGGCTGGTGCTGGCCGACAAGCTGGCCGAGGAGGTCTTGAAGGCCGCGAAGGTCGCCCGCTGGACCCGCGTTTCCGATGCCGCCCTGGACGGCGTGACGCTCGGCCATCCGCTGGCCGCCCTCGACGCCGGCTACGGATTCGATGTCCCCATGCTGGCCGGCGACCATGTCACCGACGACGCGGGCACGGGCTTCGTCCATACCGCGCCGGGCCACGGCGCGGACGACTATCTGGTCTGGCTCAAGCACGGCTACCGCGAGATCCCCGAGACGGTGGACCCGAACGGCGCCTATTACGACCACGTCCCGCTGTTCGCGGGCCTCAAGGTGCTGGAGACCGAGGGCAAGAAGACCGGCAAGTTCGGCCCCGCCAACGGCGCGGTGATGGAAAAGCTGATCGAAGCCGGCAACCTGTTGGCCCGTGGCCGCCTGGAGCACAGCTATCCGCACAGCTGGCGGTCGAAGGCGCCGGTCATTTTCCGCAATACGCCTCAGTGGTTCATCCGCATGGATGAATCGGCCGAGGGCGAGACCGCCACCCTGCGCGACAAGGCCCTGGCCGCCATCGACGCCACCGCCTTCTATCCGGACCGCGGCCGCAACCGGATCCGGGGCATGGTCGAGACCCGCCCCGACTGGCTGGTCAGCCGCCAGCGCGCCTGGGGCACGCCGCTCGCCATGTTCGTGGACAAGGCCACCGGCGAGCCGCTGCGCGATCCGGCGGTCAACCAGCGGATCACCGACCTGATCAAGGCCGAGGGCGCCGACGCCTGGTTCACCCGTCCGGACAGCGACTTCCTCGGCGACCGCGACCCGGCCCAATACGAAAAGGTGGAGGACATCCTCGACGTCTGGTTCGATAGCGGCTCGACCCACGCCTTCACCATCGAGGGCCGCAACGACAGCCATTGGCCGGCCGACCTCTACCTCGAGGGCGCCGACCAGCATCGCGGCTGGTTTCAGTCCTCCCTGTTGGAGGCCTGCGGCACGCGGGGCCGCGCGCCCTACAAGGCCATCGTCACCCACGGCTTCACCATGGCCGAGGACGGCCAGAAGATGTCCAAGTCGCTGGGCAACGGCATCGAGCCGCAGGACGTCATCAAGGAGAGCGGAGCCGAGATCCTGCGCCTCTGGGCGGCGATGACCGACTATTCCGAGGACCAGCGGATCGGCAGGACCATCCTGGCCGGGGTCACCGACACCTATCGCAAGCTGCGCAATACCCTGCGCTACCTGCTGGGCGCCCTGGCGGGCTTCACGGAAGCCGAGCGCGTGGCCGTCGCCGACCTGCCGCCGCTGGAGCGCCACATCCTGCACCGGCTGTGGCAGCTCGACGGGCAGGTCCGGGCCGCCTACGAAAGCTACGACTTCCAGGGGGTCATCCGGCCGCTGATGGACTTCGTCCAGGGGGATCTGTCGACCTTCTTCTTCGACGTCCGCAAGGACAGCCTCTACTGCGACCCCCCGGACAGCCTGACCCGCCGCGCCTACCGTACGGTGCTGGACCTGGTCTTCGAGCGGCTGACCGCCTGGCTCGGGCCCCTGGCCCCCTTCACCATGGACGAGGCCTGGACCACCCGCTTCCCCGACTCCGGCTCCAACGCCCTCCGGGTGATCCCCGAGACCCCGGCCGAGTGGCGCGACGACGCCGGAGCCGAGCGCTGGGCCAGGGTCGAGCAGGTCACCGCCGCGGTCACCGGCGCCCTGGAGGTCGAGCGGCGCGACAAGCGGATCGGCTCCTCGCTGGAGGCCGCTCCGGTGGTCGCCATCGGCGAGCCGGCCCTGCTGGCCGCCTTCGAAGGGCTGGATGCGGCGGAGATCTTCCGCACCAGCGCCGCCAGCCTGAAGGCCGGCGGCGAAGGGGTCTCCGTCGAGCCGGCCCTGGCCGAGGGCTGCAAGTGCGCCCGCTGCTGGCGGATCCTGCCCGAGGTGAAGCCGGCGACCCAGCTCTGCCTGCGCTGCGAGGACGCCGTCTCCGCCTGGGACAGCAAGCCTGCGGCCTGATATGGCTCGTCAAAGACCAGGAGACGCCGCTTGAGCCTCGAGACGCCGGACGCCGACCTCGCGCCGCAGCCGCCCGCGCCGCCGCCGGCTCCGGCGGCCGCCGCGGGACCCAGCCAGGGACCCACCGCCTACGCCCTGGCGCTGGCCGTGCTGCTGGCCGACCAGCTCAGCAAGATGTGGTTCCTCGCCCAGGGTTTCCAGGAAGGCGAATCGCGGGAGGTGGTCTGGCCCTTCGCCCTGACCATGGTCTGGAACCAGGGGGTCAGCTTCGGCCTGTTCCGCGGCGAGGCCGAGTGGGTGCGCTGGGCCCTGACCGCCTTCTCCCTGGTGGTGGCTGCGGTCATCGCCGTCTGGGCGCGCAAGGTGCATCGGCCGCTGCTCGGCTGGGCCTTCGGCCTGATCATGGGCGGGGCGATCGGCAACATGATTGACCGCATCCGCTTCGGGGCGGTGGCCGACTTCCTGGATTTCCAGGCCCTGATGTTCCCCTGGGTATTCAACGTCGCCGACAGCGCCATCTCCATCGGGGTGGTGCTGCTGCTCGTCGACACCTGGCTGGCGGATCGCGACAAGAAGCCGCCCAAGAGGGCGGGGGCCTGAGCGGTTGGCGCCGCGCGCCGATTGGCGTATCTCATCCATTCGTTTTCTGGCCGGGGGGCCAGCAGGAGCTGTCTGTCGTTATGAAGCTTAACCGCGCTCTCGTCGTTACCGCCCTCGTGGCCAGCGCCGGCCTGGCCGGATGCCAGTCGGCCTCCAAGGCGCTCGGCATCGCCAAGGTCACGCCCGACGAATTCAAGGTGGTCACCAAGGCCCCGCTGGTGGTTCCCCCCGACTACGCCCTGCGCCCGCCGGCCCCCGGCGAGCCGCGCCCGGCCGAGCTGGAACCCGACTCCGCCGCCCGCGCCAGCGCACAGGCCCGCATGGCTGCCGCCGAGCGCTCCGAAGGCGAAAAGGTGCTGGTCAGCAAGGCTGGCGCCCAGAACGCCGATCCCCTGGTGCGCTACGTGGTCGACGACGAGTTCGGCGACGTGGCCCACAAGGAGAAGGGCTTCGCCGACATGGTCATGTTCTGGCGCAAGGACAAGCCGACCCAGGTCGCCACCGCCGACCCGGCCGCCGCCCCGCTGACCGACGCCGCCGCCGAGGAAGCCCGGATCAAGGCCCTGACCGGCGGCCGGGACGTCGTGATCAAGCGCGAGAAGTCCGGCTGGGTGAAGCTGCCGGGGCTTTAGGGCTCCGCCTCTCTTCCGCTGTGATCCTTCGGCCGCCCGCAGGGCGGACCGGAGGACCCACGGCAAGGGAAGGGGCGCCTGGATTGCGCAGGCTTTTCTCGACAGCCGCGCACGATCTTCAACCCAATGCGCCAAGCGGCCTTCGGCCGCCAAAGGATGACATCGGTGGGGAAGCGCCCCGGAATCGGCTAGTCTTCCCCCTCCCATGCCCATCCGCCGCCTCCCGCCCGAGACTGTCAACCGCATCGCCGCCGGCGAGGTGGTCGAGCGGCCGGCCAGCGCGGTCAAGGAGCTGGTCGAGAACGCCCTCGACGCCGGGGCCCTGAAGATCGCCGTCGAGGCGGACGGCGGGGGCCTGTCCCGCATCCTGGTGGCAGACGACGGCCAGGGCCTGTCGCCCGACGACCTGGTGCTGGCGGTCGAGCGGCACGCCACCTCCAAGCTGGCGCCCGCCGCCGACGGCAGCTGGGACCTCCTGAACATCTCGACCATGGGCTTCCGCGGCGAGGCCCTGCCCTCGATCGGCTCGGTGGCCCGCCTCTCCATCGCCAGCCGGGCCCGGGGCTCAGCCGACGCCCACGCCATCCTGGTCGAGGGCGGCGCCACCGGCGCGCCCGGCCCCGCCGCCTTCCCAGGCCCGCACGGGGCCCGCGTGGAGGTCCGCGACCTGTTCTACGCCACCCCGGCGCGGCTGAAGTTCATGAAGTCCGAGCGGGCCGAGCAGATGGCGATCACCGAGGAGGTCAAGCGCCAGGCCATGGCGCACGAGGCGGCCGCCTTCTCGCTCGACCTCGACGGCCGCCGGGTGCTGCGCCTGCCGGCCGAGCCGCCGGGGCCCGAGGGTCGGCTCGCCCGTCTCGCCGCCGTGCTCGGCCGGGATTTCCAGGAGAACGCCCTGGAGATCGACCAGGAGCGCGAGGGGGTCCGCCTCTCGGGCTTCGCCGGCCTGCCGACCTACAACCGGGGCAACGCCGCCCACCAGTACCTGTTCGTCAACGGCCGGCCGGTGCGCGACCGGCTGCTGCAGGGCGCCCTGCGCGCCGCCTACGCCGATTACCTGGCCCGCGACCGCCACCCGGCCGCCGCCCTCTACCTGGACCTCGAGCCGACCCTGGTCGACGTCAACGTCCACCCGGCCAAGGCCGAGGTGCGGTTCCGCGACCCGGCCATGGTTCGCGGCCTGATCATCGGCGCCCTGCGTCACGCCCTGGCCGGCGCCGGCCACCGGGCCAGCACCACCGTCGCCGGGGCCGCGCTGGCGGGCTTCCGGCCGGGCGGGGGAGGCGGCTACGGCGGCTACCGCCCCCCGGCCAGCCCGGCCGGCTTTTCCGCCTGGCGGCAGGGCGGCTGGCAGCCGCAGACCGGCGACCTCCCGGGCCTCAACGACGTCTCCGCCCGCGTCGAGCCCGGAGGCTTCGCCGAGGCCGTGGCCGGCTTCGACACCGGCCTCCTGGAACGGCCCGCCGCGCCCCAGCCCGGCAATGTCGACCCCGTGGACTTCCCGCTCGGGGCCGCCCGCGCCCAGGTGCATGAGACCTACATCGTCGCCCAGACCCGCGACGGCATGGTCATCGTCGACCAGCACGCCGCCCACGAGCGCCTCGTCTACGAGCGGATGAAGGCGGAGATGGCGGCCGGCGGCGTGGCCCGCCAGACCCTGCTGCTGCCCGAGGTGGTCGACCTCGATCCGGCCGAGGCCGAGCGGGTCTGCGCCAAGGCCGAGGAACTCGCCGCCCTTGGCCTCGTCATCGAGCCCTTCGGCCCCGGCGCGGTCCTGGTCCGCGAGACCCCCGCTTTGCTCGGTGAGACCAACGCCGCCGGCCTGATCCGCGACATCGCCGACGACCTGGCCGAGAACGGCCAGGCCCTGGCCCTGAAGGAACGGCTGGAGGAGGTCTGCTCAACCATGGCCTGCCACGGCTCGGTCCGCGCGGGCCGCCGCCTGACCGGCGCGGAGATGAACGCCCTGCTGCGCGAGATGGAAGCCACTCCCCACAGCGGCCAGTGCAACCACGGCCGGCCGACGTATGTGGAACTGCGGCTGGCCGACATCGAGCGCCTGTTCGGACGGCGCTGACAAAGCGCTGGCACGACCTCCCTCCCCCTCATGGGGAGGGACAGCGCGCGCAGCGCGCAGGGTGGGGAAGTCGGATGCAGCGCGCCCAGGTCGGACGAGTCAGCGCCCCGTCCCTCGCGTTCCCCACCCTGGCGGCTTCGCCGCCTGTCCCTCCCCATGAAGGGGAGGGAGGAAACCGCGCCCGAACCTTCCGCGTTCACGCCCCCATGGACCTCCACCGCGGCCGCCTCATCGACCACATCCACCTGCGCACCCGCGACCTCGCCGCCACGCGCACCTTCTACGCCGCCTTGCTCGGCGCGCTGAACATCCCGGTGGTCGCCGACGACACCCATCTGCAGGCCGACGAGCTGTGGATCGACGCCATCGACGACGGTGTCCCGGTCCCGACCCATGTCCACCTCGCCTTCCAGGCCGCCAGCCGCGAGGAGGTCGACCGGGTCTGGCAGATCGGCCTCGCCGCGGGCGGCAAGGACAACGGCCAGCCCGGCGAGCGGCCCTACCACCCCGGCTACTACGCCGGCTTCCTGTGGGATCCGGACGGCAACAACATCGAGGTCGTCTTCCACGGCCCCGCCGAACGCTCCGCCCCGTCGGTTGTTGTGACCTTCCCGCAACCCCCCGATCCCAAAGCGTCCTGACCCTCTTGGCGAACGTCGGTCGCCGCGCTAGTTCGGCGCCGTCAACACAGGTACGCCTTATGTCACCCCTTGCCGTCGAGGCATGGGCCTGACGGCCGGATAACAACACCGGTCGTCGAAGAGCCCGCTGAACCGCCCGTCCCGACTGCCGTCGGGGCGCGGCCTGTCATGCCTCACGACATCGGACTTCCTTCCAGTGAACATCTCCAAGACGCAGCAGCGCACGCTGCACGCGCTCGCCCAGGGCGGGCGGATCGACCTTGTGCGAGAAAACGACCGCATCGTCGGGGTCGAGTGCCTGTCCCGCGAGGGCTGGCTGCTCACCGACTGCACCCTCGCGGTCTTCAAGAGCCTGAAGAAGAGGCGGCTGATCGCCAGCTCCGGCGGCGGCCCCTATCGCATCACCCGCGACGGCCTCGCCAACCTGCGGGCCCAGCTCAACAACCGGGTGACCCCCCGGACCTGGTGAGGGTCAGCGCAGTTCCGCCTCGGCGTAGCTGCGCATGGCCTCGGCCAGGTATTCGGCCAACCCCGGGACGATCGCCTCGTACCGGGCGGTGAACTCCGGGTGCTCCAGGTACAGCGCGCCCAGCCCTGCGAAGGCTTGCGCCGTCGGCGGGCTGGGCCAGCTCCTGGCTACCCAGGCGTGGCGCCTGGCCATCAGCGCCCGAACCGCGCCGCTGTCCACCGGCAGCCCGTCCTGCAGCGCCCGGCCCATGGCCTGCTCGATGGCCTCGCCCTCGGCTTTCAGGGCCTCGAGGTCGGTCTTGCTCCAGTCCTTCATCTTCGCCTTCGAGCCGGCGATCTTCGTCCTGGCGTCCTCGCCATAGCGGTCCGTCAGCCAGGCCTCGTGCTCGGCCTGCTTCTCCGGCGAAAACCCGCCGAACAGGTCACGCTCGTTCATGCTCGTCTCTCCTTCCAGGTCGGCGAGGGTCGCATCCAGGGTCCTGAGCAGTTTCCGATACCGCGCCGCCTCCTTGGCCAGCGCCGCCCGCTGTCGCCTGAGCGCCGCCAGCCGATCGAAACCGGGCGCCGCCAGCACCGCCTTGATCGCCTCCAGCGGAAACTTCAGCTCGCGGTGGAAGAGGATCTGCTGCAGCCGCAACAACTCCTCCCGCCCGTACAGGCGATAGCCGTTGGCCCCGACCCGCGCCGGCTTCAGAAGGCCGATGGCGTCGTAATGATGCAGCGTCCGGACCGAGACCCCGGACAGTCGCGCCACCTCCGCCACCGTGTACTGCCTGCTCATGACCCTGTGCTCCTCGTCACAGGAAGGGGGTGTGCGGTCTGACGCCCCGTGAGGGTCAAGCGCGATCAAAGCATCAAGGGGCCAGACGCAGGAAATGCACCCGCGCCGCCCCGTAGTCCCGGGCATCGAGCAGCCCGTACCCCGCTGGCGCGAACGCCGCCTCGTCCGAGCCGCGCTCGATCATCAGCACCGCCCCCTCGGCCAGCCAGCCATGGGCGATCAGCTCAGCGCAGGCCTTCTCCGCCAGCCCCCTGTGGTAGGGCGGATCCATGAACACCAGGTCGAACGGGGCCCCGGCGCTGCCTGGCCTCGGCCCAAGGTCGGTGGCGTCGCGGCGGTGGATGCGCGTCGCGCCGAACAGGCCGAACGCCTCGATGTTCTCGCGGATCGCCCCCCGCGCCGCGTCGTCCGTCTCGACGAACAGGCAGAAGGCGGCGCCCCGCGACAGGGCCTCCAGTCCCAGCGCCCCGCTGCCGGCGAACAGGTCGAGCACCCGCGCGCCGGCCAGCTCCGGCGCCCAGGCCGCATGTTCCAGGATGTTGAACACTGCCTGGCGCGCGCGGTCGGAGGTCGGCCGGGTGGTCTGACCGGGCGGGGTGACGATGGGGCGGCCGCGGAACTGGCCGGAAACGATTCTCATCCGGTCCTTCTAGCTCCACCGCAATGGCGGCGCCTGCGCCTTCAGCGCCAGCAGTCCATCGCGCAAGGCGTCCATGAACGGCGTCCGCCGACCCTCCCAATGGATCGGCGGCCCGGCCAGCACGGCGCAGGTCATCGGCACCGGCACCACCTCGCCCTTGGGCAGCACCCGGCCTGCCCCCTGGATCCACACCGGCGTCACCGGCGCGTCCGGAAACGCCTCCGCCAGCCGCGCGACCCCGTTCTTCAGCCGCGACATCTCCTCGGCGTCGCCCCGCGTCCCCTCCGGGAACACCACCACGATCTCGCCCCGCCCTAGCGCCTCCAGCGCCGGCCGCAGCACGTCCTCGCCGTCGCTCCGGACCTTGTCCCGCGCGACCGGCACGATGCCGATGATGTTCCGCGAGAACCAGCCGATCACCGGGTCCTTGAGGAAGTAGTCGGCAGCCGCCGCCGGCCGGACCTTGGCCACCGCCCGCGCCGGGAAGATCGACAGCAACAGCAGGGTGTCCACGTGGCTGGTGTGGTTGGCCGCCACGATCGCCGGCCCCTTGACCGGCAGGTGCTCGCGGCCCGTCACCGACGCCCCGGTCATCAGCATGGCCAGCGGCCTCGCCACCAGGGTGATCACCAGGGTGCGCAGCCAGGTCACGCCAGACCCTGTCCTGTCTGAGGGAACATCGGAAAAGGATAAACAGGCTCTGCCGACAAAAGACTAGAACTTCTCCACGGCGAAGAAGGCCAGCAGGTGGAAGAACAGAGGCGCGGCGAAGGTCAGGCTGTCGATCCGGTCGAGCAGGCCGCCGTGGCCGGGGATCAGGCCGCTGGTGTCCTTGACCCCGATGTCCCGCTTGATGGCGCTCATGGTCACGTCGCCCGCGAACCCGGCCAGCGGCAGGCTGATTGCCACGACCGCCAGCCCGACCCCCGACAGCGGCGATAGCAGCGGCCCGATCGCCCAGATCAGCGCCGCGGTGCTCAGCCAGCCGCCGATGAAGCCCTCCCAGGTCTTGTTGGGACTGACCGTCGGCACGATCTTCCGCCGGCCCAGGGTCTTGCCCCAGACATACTGCGCCACGTCGTTGAACTCGGTGGCGATGAGCAGCAGCAGCACCAGCCCCGCCGCCCCGGCCGGCGCCTCGGCGTCCGGCACCCGCATCAGGAAGGGGACGTAGCCGATGTTGTAGACGCAGCTCATCATCCCCCAGTGGAACATCGCCACCCGGGACAGATACCCCTTCGTCTGGCCGAACGACGCCATCAGGAACGGCGTCAGCAGGAAGGCGTAGACCGGCACGATGACCAGGAAGATCGCGTACTTGTCGATGACGATGCAGAAGTAGCTGACCGGGATCGACAGGTAGGCCGCCAGGATGATCAGCCGGTCCTCGCGGCGCGTGGGCGCCAGCGACAGGAACTCGCGCAGGGCCACGAAGCTGATCAGGGCGAACAGGGCCGTGGTCGCCTGCCAGCCGGCCAGCAGGGCGCCGGCGAGCAGGGCGATCATCACCCACCAGCTGGTGATCCTCGTGTTGAGCTCGCGGTAGTCCTTGCCGGGATTGGCCAGGGTCAACCCCCGCGCCGTCAGCCCCGCCACGGTCAGCAGGGCCAGCACCCCGGCCAGCGCCCACAGCAGCACCGGCGGCTGGGCGGCGAAGAAGTCGCGAACGGTGTCGAGCATCTGCGGGCCCCGCCTCCAGGGCGATACCTTGCCGGGCCCCGCGCGGGGGTCAAGCGGTGTCCGAGCGCCGCTCCAGCCCGAAGGTGGCCGCGAACATCACCAGGCCGATGCCGATCATCGCCGCCACGGCCCCGGCGGGGGACCAAGCCAGCACCGCCGCGAAGGCGGACGGGCCCGCCACCTGCAGCAGCCGGGCGGGCGTCTGCATCAGGGCGCTGCGCCGGGCGTAGCCGTCCGGGCCGAACAGGCTGAGGGGCAGGGTGCCGCTGGCGACGCTGAGCAGGCCGTTGCCCATCCCCTGGCCCAGCGACAGGGCCGCGCCCGCCCTCGGTCCCAGGACCAGCAGCAGGGCCGCGCCAATGGGCTGCAGCAGGGTGGCGATGCGGGCGGTGAGCAGCGGGGAGACCCGGCGCAGCAGCGTCATCTCCAGGAAGCGCATGGCGACTCCGGCCGAGCCCGCCAGGGCCGCCGTGGCCACCGCCGCCCCGCGCGGCAGGCCGAAGGCCTCCAGCAGCCGCGGCAGGTGCGCCGCCATCGCGGTCGCCAGGAACCAGGTCCCGGCGAACAGGACGGCCAGCTGCGCCATCCGCCGGTCCCAGCGCACCGCCACCGGCGCCGGCGGCGGCGTTGCAGGGTCCCTCGGCGGGGGCCTTGGCGTCACCCGCCAGGCCAGCGGCAGGCAGACCAGCAGGTGCGCCCCCGCCCAGGCCAGGCAGGCCCCGCGCCAGCCGAGCATCGCCTCCAGCCCCAGGGTGACCGGCCAGCCGAGCGCCCCGCCCAGCCCGCCCAGCAGCGCCACCGCGCTGATCATCGGCCGCGCCGCCTCGCCGTACTGCGCCACCAGGATCTTGTAGGCCGTGCCGTAAAGGCCGATGGCCATGCCGACCCCCATCAGCGCCATGCCGGCCGTCAGCGAGGCCGCGCCCCGGCTCGCCGCGAGCGTCCCCAGCGCCGCGGCGAACACCCCGCTGGAGACCAGCAACACCACCCGCCCGCCGGTGGCGTCCAGCCAGCGGCCGACGGACGGGTCGGCCAGGGCCGAGATCAGGAAGGCCATCGACAGCAGGCCGAAGACGAAGCCGGAGGACAGGCCAAGCTCCCGCCCGATGGGGTCGCCCAGCACCCCCAGCAGGTAGAAGCTTGAGGCGAAGGCGATCATCTGGCCGAGCCCCAGGACCAGGACCAGCGGCAGGGATCGGAGCGGCGGCATGGGCCGGCCTCATGCCGCGATTGCGCCGGGGCCGACATCGACTTATCGGTCGTCGCATGTGCGCAAAACTCACAGCCAAGCGCCGCGACCTGTCGCTCAACGCCCTGCGCGCCTTCGAGGCCATGGCCCGCACCGGCGGCGCCACGGCCGCCGCGGCCGAACTCGGGGTCACCCACGGGGCGGTGTCGCGCCAGGTCAAGGCGCTGGAACACAGTCTCGGCGCGCCTCTGTTTGCTGGCCCCAGGCACCGCCTCGAACTGACGCCCACGGGCCGCGACCTGCTGCGCCCCCTGACCCTGGCCTTCGACCAGATCGCCGTGGCCGTGGCCGCCGCCCGCAGCCCCGGCGGGCCCCTGCGCCTGGCGGTGCATCCCAGCCTGTCGGTCAAGTGGCTGATTCCCCGTTTGCCGCGCCTGGCCGAGGCCGAGCCGGCCCTCGTCGTCGAGATCACCGAACTGCCGACCCGCGCCCGGCGCCAGCGTCATGCCCACGGCGCCCTGCGGCTGCTCGATCGCGCCGAGCAGGCGGCGGTTCCCTGCCACCGCTTCATGCCCAACCAGGTCGGGCCGGTGCTCAGCCCCGGCCTGCTCGCCCGCCTGGACGGCGACGTCCTCGCCGCCCCTCGCCTGGCCTCCGCCACCCATCCCCAGGGCTGGCGGGATTGGGCCGTCGCGGCCGGCGCCCCCCTGCCGGACGCGCCGCCGCGCGCCTTCGCCCACCTGCACTTTGCCTTCGACGCCGCCATCGCCGGCCTCGGCGCCATGGTCGCCCCCTGGCCCCTGGTCGCCGACGACCTCGCCGCCGGCCGGCTGGTCGCGCCGCTCGGCTTCGTCCCCGACGACAGCGACTTCGTCCTGATCCCCGCTCCCGGCGAGGAGTCCCGGCAGCTGCGGGCCTTCCTCCGCTGGCTGCGCGCGGAGGCGGCCGCCATGCCGCCGCCGTGCGGCGCCTAGAGCTTGTCCGGCCCCAGCCGCCTGAGGGCAGGCGGGGCCTGGGTCCGCTCGGGACGGCGCCGGGCCGGCCTTGACCGGCGTATCGACGCCGCCTCGGACCGGTGGCACAACGGAGCGATCGAGGGTGGGGAGGGCCGATGCAAGTCCTGGAGGTCCTGCTGCGCGGAATGGCCGTCGGGGCCATGCTGTGCACGGCGATCGGCCTGCTGCAGGGCGGCCCCTGGGCTCCGGCGCGCTGGACCGGCGCCCTGTTCAGTCTTGCCGCCGCCTGCTTCGCCCTCAACTCCGGCGGCCCGACCACCGAGGCGGTGCGCAGCCTGTTCGTTCCGATCTGGCTGCTGTCGCTGGGCGGAACGGGCTACTTCTGGATGTTCGCCGTCACCCTGTTCGAGGACCGCCCGTTCGAGCCCGGCCGCTGGGCGCCGGCGGCGATGATGAACCTGGTCGGAGTGGTCGGCGTGGTCACGCCCGGCCCCTACGCCGGCGGGGTGTGGATCACCCACAACGTCCTCGAGGCGGTCCTGATGCTGCATGTGCTGGTGGTGGTCTGGCGCCGCCGCCAGGGCGACCTGGTCGAGGCCCGCCGCGCCCTCCGCACGCCGGTCATTCTCCTCATCGCCGTCTACGCCATGGGGCTGTCCGCATTCGAGATCGCCGCCGAGTTCGGCCTGCGCTCGCCCGGGCTCCATCTGGCCCAGGCCGCCAGCCTGGCCCTGGTCAGCCTGATCGCCGCCGCCGCCTTCCTCCGCGCCCGCCCCGAGCTGTTCCAGCCGCCCCTCCGGCGCGCCGCCCCCGACGCCGATACGGCGACCATTGATCCGCAGGACCGCCCGGCCCTGGCCCGTCTCCAGACCTTGATGGCTGGCGAGGAAGTCTGGCGCCGCGAGGGCCTGACCATCGGCCAGCTGGCCGCCGAGGTCGGCGTGCCCGAGCATCGCCTGCGCCGGCTGATCAACGCCGGGCTCGGCCACCGCAATTTTGCCGACTTCCTCGGAGCCCGACGGATCGAGGCGGCCAAGGCGGCCCTGGCCGACCCGGCCAACGCCCGCGCCTCGATAGCCGCCTTGGCCTTCGACCTCGGCTACGCCCCGCTCGGACCCTTCAACCGCGCCTTCAAGGAGGCGACGGGCAGGACGCCGACCGAGTGGCGGATCGAGGCGCTCGGCGGGCCATCGGCTTGACGCCGAGGCCTCGCGACCGCCGATTCCGGAAATCTCTGGTCAATTCCAAAACCGGCGTCTCTCGGCCGCTCCGAGGGAGCGTCCCGACCACGGCGCCGGCATCGTCCGGCTCTGCCTTCCCGGAGACGCCCCGCATGACCACCCTTCTCGACACCGCCCAGCACCTCGGGCTCGCCTGGCTGGACGGCTTTCGTGGCGACCTCACCCGGTACATCGTCGCCGCGCCGCTGGCCTGGCTGGTCCTCTGTGTCGCCCTCGCGCCGCTGCTGAAGGCCTGGAAAATCCGCCCGGACCGGCCGCCGTGGCGCCAGCACCTCGTCGAACTGTTCTGCTCGATCCGGTCGGTCGCGGTATTCTCGACCGTGACTCTGATCACCGTCGGCCTGCACGAGGCGGGCCTGCTGTGGGGCGAGGGCTGGCGCGAGCGGCCGGCCCTCGCCTGGACGCTGGCCTCGCTGGTCCTGACCATCCTGGCCCACGACACCTACTTCTATTGGGCGCACCGGACGATGCACCGGCCGCGGCTGTTCCGCATCTTCCACCGCCGCCACCATCGCTCCAACAACCCCACCCCGTTCACGGCCTACAGCTTCGACCTCGCGGAGGCTGCCGTGATGGCGGCCTTCAGCCCGCTGTTCCTGCTGCTGGTCCCGGTCTCCTGGCCGGCCTTCGGCCTGTTCATGATCCACCAGATCGCCCGCAACGTGATCGGCCACTCCGGATATGAGCTGTTCCCCGCCGCCAGGGACGGCCGCCCGCTGCTGGACTGGATGACCACCGTGACCCACCACGACCTCCACCACGCCCAGGCCGGCTCCAACTACGGTCTCTATTTCACCTGGTGGGACCGCTGGATGGGCACCGAGAACCCCCGCTACCTGGCCGCCTTCGCCGAGGTCGCCGCCCGGCGCCGCGGCCGGGCCCTGGCCGCCGCCTAGCCGCGCGGCGCTTGACCCGGCCGGCCGGCCCGGCGAGGCTCCCCCGACACGCCAGGGGGCTCCATGGTCCGGCAGCTGATGCGATCGAGCCTGGTCCACATGGTCTTCGGCTTCCTGGCCATGGGCGGCTGGGCGCTGTTCGCCAATCGCGGCCATGGCCTGGAGCAGGCCTGGGTCCCCGCCCTGGCGCAGGGGACGATCTCGGCCCTGTTGACCGGGGTGATCAAGCGGGCGCTGGAGGCGATGGACGGCCGGGTTCCCGGCCCCGGGGCCTGGGTGCTGCCGCCGCTGGCCACGGCGACCGGCGTGCTGGTCACCCTGGTGGCGGCTCATACCCTGGTCCGCACCCCCGAACTGGTCGCCACCATTGCCTTCCCGTGGAGCCTCTCGACGCTCTACGCCTTCCTCTACAACGGCGCCCTCGTCAGGGCGCGCCGAGGAGCCGCCCCTTGACCGACATCGACAACCGCAGACCGCTGAAGACCCGCTCCGCCGCCTGGGCCGCCGGCCTGGCCGCGGCGTTGGGCCGGGCGCGGGTGCGGCCCAACCATATCTCGGCGCTCAGCGTCGCCTTTGCGGCCGTCGGGGCCTCGATGTTCCTGATGGCCAGCACGGCCGAAGGCGGCGGCCGATCGGTCTGCTTCGTGCTGGCGGGCGTCTGTATCCAGCTGCGGCTGTTGTGCAACATGCTCGACGGCATGGTGGCGGTGGAGCACGGCATGGGCTCGCCGACCGGGCCGATCTGGAACGAACTGCCCGACCGGGTCGCCGACGTGCTGTTCCTGGCGGCCGCCGGCTACAGCGTCGCGCCGGTCCTGCCCCCAGGCGAGTGGCTGGGCTGGCTGGCCTCGGCTCTGGCCTTGCTGACCGCCTATGTCCGCGAGCTCGGCCGGGGGTTGGGGGAGCCGGCGGACTTCTCCGGCCCGATGGCCAAGCCGCACCGGATGTTCGCCCTGACCGTGGCCTGCCTCGCCGCCGCCTTCGAGCCCCTGTGGGGCGGGACCGGCCAGGTGGTGCTGGCCGGACTGGCCGTCATCGTGCTGGGCAGCCTGGTCACAGTCTGGCGCCGGACGGCGCGCCTCGGCCGGGCGCTCCGCAACCGGCCCGACGCGCCTCAGCCCTGACGCGGCTTGGCGCCAGGGGGGCGGCGGGGCGGCGGCTTACGGCCCACGGCCGGCTTGGCGGCGACCGGACGGCCAGCCTTCTCGCCCGGCGCCTTGAACCAGTGGCCCTTGGCCTTGGCCGGCCCGGCGGGCTTGGGCCTTCCGGCAGGGCTGGACTTGCCGGCCTTGCCCTTGGGCCCGTCCTCCAGCCCCGCCAGCGCCTTGCGCAGGGCCAGCACCTTGGCTTCCTCGGCCGCCGAGGCGGCCTCCCGGTCCTTGAAGTGCTGCGGCCGCAGGTCCTTCGGCGCGGGCCGGCCCGTCTTCGGCGCTGGCGGCTTGCCGCCCTTCGAGACCCGCTCGGCGTCGGTCAGGGGGGTGTTGGCGCGGAAGGGCCTGGCCTTTATCTCCCGCTTGCCGGGACCGAAGTCGGCGACGATCTTCGCCTTGGGCCGCTTGGGCATGACGTGGGTGACCGCCTTCTTCTTCGGCCGGGCCCAGCCGGCCTTGTAGACCGGCTTTTCGAGCTTCTCCGCCGCGGCGGCCTTGAGGACGGGCTGGCCCGGATCGCGGCGCGACTGGGCGGCCGCCGGGGCCTTGTACTGCACCCCGTTGCCGGTCGGCAGGTTGGCCGGATCGATATAGTCGGCCAGCAGCTCGCGGATGACGCGCGGCCCGACCTCCTCGACGTAGCCCGGCGCCAGGGTCCCCAGGGAGAACGGCCCGTAGGCCAGGCGGATCAGCCGGTTGACCTTCAGCCCCAGCGCCTCCAGCACCCGGCGCACCTCGCGGTTCTTGCCCTCGGCCAGGGTGACGGTGATCCAGGCGTTGCGGCCGTTGACCTTGTCGAGTTTGGCTTCGATCGGTCCGTAACGGACGCCTTCAACGGTGATCCCGTCCTTGAGCCGATCGAGCTTGGCCTGCGTCGCATCGCCATAGGCCCGCGCCCGGTAGATCCGCTTCCAGCCGGTGGACGGCAGCTCCAGCGCCCGGGTCAGGCCCCCGTCGTTGGTCAGCAGCAGCAGGCCCTCGGAGGCCAGGTCGAGCCGCCCGACCGAGATCAGCCGCGGCAGCCCCTCGGGCAGGGTGCTGAACACCGTCGGCCGGCCCTTGGGGTCGGCGTGGGTGGTCACCAGCCCGACCGGCTTGTGATAGCGGAACACCCGCGTCGCCTCGGCCCCGGCGATCACCTCGCCGTCGACGGTGAGGATGTCATCGGCCTCGACCTTGATCGCCGGGGTGGTCAGCACCCTGCCGTTGATCGCCACCCGGCCGGCCTCGATCAGCCGTTCGACCTCGCGCCGCGAGCCGACGCCGGCCCGGGCCAGCACCTTGGCCACCCGGTCGTGTCCCTCGCTCTCCCCGCCCTCGGCGACCTTGTCGCTGGCGTCATAAGGGATGGGCTCGTCTTCGTAGTCTTCCGCAGCCATGATTGCCGCTCCATAACAGGACTTGGGCCGTCTCCCGACGGTCGGACCGCCCTATAGCATGAACCCCGCCAGCCCGCTGCCCACAGACGAACAGCTGATGCGCCTGGCGCTGGACCAGGCGCGGGCCGCCGCCGAGGCCGGCGAAACCCCGGTCGGCGCCGTGGTCATGGACCCGGCCAGCGGCCACATCGTCAGCGTGGGAGCCAACCACCCCATCGGGGCCCACGACCCCACCGCCCACGCCGAGATCGCCGCCCTGCGCGCCGCGGCGGCAAAGCTCGGCAACTACCGCCTCACCGACCTGACCCTGGTCGTCACCCTGGAGCCCTGCGCCATGTGCGCCGGCGCCATCAGCCACGCCCGCATCGGCCGGCTGGTCTACGGCGCCGACGATCCGAAGGGCGGCGCCGTGATCCACGGCCCCCGCTTCTTCGACCAGCCGACCTGCCATTGGCGCCCGGCGGTGACCGGCGGGGTGCTGGCCCAGGAAAGCGCCGAGCTGCTGCGCGGCTTCTTCCGGGCCCGGCGCAAGGGCGGCTGATGCGCTATGCCGAATTCCCGCCCCGCGAGAACCTGGCCGGCCATGTCGCCTGCGTCTGGCTGTTCGAGGGCGAGGACGCGGCCGAGGACCAGCGCATCGCGCCGGACGGCTGTTGCGAACTGGTCGTCCATCACGGCGCGCCCTACCTGGAGCGCGACTCCGACGGCGGTCTGTTCCGCCAGCCGCCGGCGGTGTTCGCCGGCCAGTTGACCCGGCCCCTGCGCCTGCGGGCCGAGGGGCGGGTGGGGGTGATCGGCGTGCGGTTCCTCCCGGCGGGGGCCATGGGCTACGCCGGCCCGCCCGTCTCCCGCTTCACCGACCGGCGCGCATCCCTGGACGAACTGGCCGGGGCGGGAGCGGCCCGGACCCTGGCCGCCTCCCTCGCAGATCTCGACGAGTCGGGCCGGCTGGCCGCTGTGCAGGACCACGTCGCCGACCGCATCGGAGCGAGCCCGGCGCCGCGGGACCTGGCCGTGGAGGCCGCCGTCGCCCGGTTGCAGGCCGGCCGTCCGGTCGCGGCCAGCCGGGACCTGCAACGGCGCTTCGCCCGCGCGGTGGGGATTCCGCCACGGATGCTGTCCGCGGTGCTGCGTTTCCGCCGGGTGTTCGACGCCCTGGGCGAGGCCGACGTCGACAGCTGGACCGCCGCGGCCCAGGCCGTCGGCTATTTCGACCATCCCCAGCTGGCGCGCGATTTCCGCCGCTTCGTCGGATGCACCCCTTCCGAGTTCGTCGCCGCCCAGGCGGGGCTGGCCTCCAGCCTCGTCGAGGTCGCTTCGATACAAGCCTGAAGCCGCGCGCCATGGTTACCTGCGGAGGCATCGACGGAGCCGCCCATGAAATCCCCCCTCCTCGGCCTGACCCTGGCCCTCTTCGCCCTGGCGCCGGGCTTCGCCGCCGAGCCCGTGACCCTCGAGGACCTTGCCTGGCTGGCCGGGACCTGGCGGGCCCAGCAGTCGGACGGCGCGGTGGTCACCGAGACCTGGTTGCCCGCCGAGGGCGGGGTGATGCCGGGCGTCGGCCGCACGGTGCGGGGCGGCAAGGCCCAGGTGGAGTTCGTACGCATCGACGAGAAGGACGGCGGCCTGGCCTTCACGGCCATCGTCGGGCGCCAGCCGCCAACCACCTTCCCGGCCCGATCGGCGACGGCCGAGGCGCTGGTGTTCGAGAACCCCGGGCACGACTTTCCCCAGCGGGTCATCTACCGCCGATGCGGCGCCGACCTCTGCGCCGCCATCGAGGGGATGATGAACGGCCGACTGGAGCGGATGCACTGGCGCTACGTCCGGCAGCCCTAGAGCGCCCCCGATCAAGCGCGACCGGGAAGAACCGGAGCTGCGCGGATTGAGTCCGCCGGATCGCGCCGTGCTCTAGCTTGCCAGCAGCACCGTGCGCAGGTTCTGCGGCCCGTGCAGCGGCAGCTGATCGAGCAGGGCCGCCTGGCCGCCGATCGGGCTCGTCGTCAATTCGCTGATCGCCGGCCCGGACAGGAAGGGCAGACGGCCCCTGGCGGCGAACATCACCTCCTCGGAGTTCTCCAGGTCGGTCATCCCCTGGAAGACCCCCGCCCGGCGGAAGGCGTCGCGGTGACCCATGAAGCCGCGCATCGCGGCCAGCCGCTCGCGCCGCTCGGCCGTCGGCAGCCGCAGGGTGACGCTGGTCAGCACCTCGCGCGGCACCTGGGCGATCTCGAACTCCGGGTCAGTGATCATGAAGTCGATATAGGCGAAATAGGGCGCGGTCAGGCGGTGGATCTGGCGGATCGCCCCGAAGCTCGGCTGTCGGGGCACGTCGTAGACGCTCACGGCCAGGCGAGGCCGGTCGTTCGGGTCGAAGGCGTCCAGCGCCGGGAGGTAGGCGTCGCGCAGGCTCGGCCGCATCAGGCAGCTGTAGCTGATCCGACAGAACAGCACGCCCGACCGCAGGCCCTTGAGCACCTGGCGGGCGCCCAGGAGGCCCTCCAGGTCCCAAAGCTGCGTCCGTTCCTCGTCCGGCGCCACCCGGTGCTCATAGGTCGAGACGGCGGAGCCAATGAACACCTGCTTGAGGCAGTTGTAGACGCCGCGCCACAGGATCGGATCGGTGCGGACCGCCTTGGGGGGCATTCGCAACGCCCGGTGCGGCGGCGCCTCGCCATCGCGTTCGGCCTCGGGCAGCAACACCCGCGCGCCTTCCGGAGCGATCTCGGTCAGCCGGCCGCTGAGGCCCACGTCTTCGCCCTGCAGCAGCCGGCCGAGCGTGTCCCGGTCGGCGGCCGCGAAGCGCTGGATCTCGGCCTCCTCGCCTTCCAGCATCAACAGGCAGACCTCGCCTTCGCCATGGTCGCCGAACAGCCGGTGCTGCAGCTCGCTGGCCATCGACCGCAGGTCGTCGGGATCCAGGCGGGCGACCCGCGGGTCGGCCAGCAGGAAGGCGAAGGGGGCCGCCACCGCATGGCGGCGCGGCCACTTCCAGCGGCCATCCAGGAAGGCCGAACCGACCTTGGCGATCAACGGCGCGAGGGCGTCGACCTTGTCAACCGCGAGGTCGGCGCCGATGAACACACGGATGCAGGCGAGAGCTGTCATCCGGCCAATGTCGCGCCGCACGGTGAACAAACTCTACCGAGCATATGGTCAAACTGCGCGACATGGTGTCGCTCCCGCTAGGCAAAGGTCTCACGCAGGCGGAAGTCCAGCCGGTCGCGCACGGCCGGCCAGTCGAAGTCGCAGATCGACAGCACCACGGTGTTTCGCACATGGCCGGTCCAGGTGATCTTGTGGTTGCGCAGCGAGCCCTCGCGGGTGGCGCCCAGCTTCTCGACTGCGGCCTGGCTGCGGGCGTTGCGCTCGTCGATCATGAACTCCACCCGGATCGCCCCGGCGTCGAAGGCCTGGCCGAGCAGCAGCCGCTTGCTCTCCGGATTGACCGGGCCCGAGCGCACGTCCGGGTGCAGGAAGGTAGCGCCGATCTCCACCCCCCTGTGCAGGCGGCGGATGTTGAGGAAGGAGCTTGTGCCGACCACCCGCCTGTCGCTCAACCGCCGGATCGCGTAGCCGATCCGCTCGCCGCGCTCCGTCTCCCCCTTCAGCGCCCCCCACCAGTCCTCGAATCCCTCGCCGCAGCCGTTGACCGACATGATCTCCCAGGCCTCGGGGTCGCAGTCGACGGCGCCTTTCAGCTCGTCGCGGTGTTCCGCCGTGATCGGTTCCAGCCGCACGTAGCGACCCTTGAGGAGCTTGGGCTTGAGGTTCATGGGGCCACAGTGGCGAAGACCGGGGAGTCTGTGAAGCGCTTAGTGCCAGACGCTATTGTTTTTAATTATTATATAAAGTAATGGAGGTCTTCCATTGAGAGGACCAACCATGAGCGACACCGCTGCCGACGCCGATTCGAACCTGACCGGCCAGGCCAGGACCTTCGAGGTCCTGGCCTATGTCGCGGTCGCCACCCTGGCGGTGCAGTTCCTGCTCCTGCTCGGCCTGCTGCGGCTCATCGAGCCGCTGTGGGCGGCAGTGCTCGGCGGCGACTGGTCGGCCTTCAAGGTCGCCGGCCAGCCTGTGCTGCGCCGGCTGGTCGGGCTGATCCCGGTGCTCTGTTACCTCGGCGGCCTGCTGTCGGCGGCGAAGATCTTCGGCCGGGTGTCGGCCGGACAGCTGTTCGCCGAAGCCAACTTCCGCGACCTCGGCGAGGTTGGCTCCTCCCTGCTGTGGGGCGCCGGGACCAGCGCGGTGCTGGTTCCCTTCCTGCAGATGCTGATCGACGGCGAGCGGGGATTCAGCGGCCTGAACCTGGAACCGGAGACCTGGGTGATCGCCGTGGTCGGCGGCTTCATCCTGGTGCTGGGCCGGATGATGGCCAGGGCGCGGGCGGAGACCAGCGCGCTGAAGGCCGAACTGAACGACTTCGTCTGATGCCGGTCGTGGTCACCCTCGACATCATGCTGGCCCGCCGCAAGATGCGGGCCCGCGACCTCGCCCAGCGCATCGGTCTGTCGGAGACCCAGCTGTCCCTGCTGCGCACCGGCAAGGTGCGCGGCGTGCGGTTCGAGACCATCGCCGCCATCTGCGCGGTGCTCGACTGCAAGCCGGGGGACCTGCTGGACTATGCGTTCGAGGCGTCGGACATCGCGCGCGGCGGCGCGGAAGGCTAGCGTCATCGATCCTTCGCTTGCCCTCTGCGTCACCCTGGTGCATGCTGCATTCAAACAACTGTTTGATCGCCATCACAGGGAAGGGCCAACCCCGTGGACTTCGAGATGTCCGCCAGGCAGCGCCAGTTCCCGGACCGCGTCGTCGGCCTCACCGGCTGACACATGCATCAAGGCCGTCGGATCGGCCGATAGGGAGAAACTCCAATGACCGAAGTCCACACCAAGGCGCAGTCGTCGTTCAGTCTGAACCCCCAGGACGAGCTGAACGATCTGCGCATGTCGTCCAAGGCGTTGCCGCTGCTGGAGCACGTCAAGCGCTTCATCGCCGAAACGGTCAACCCGATGAGCGAGGAGTTCGAGCGCCTCGGTCAGGGCAAGACCGACATCTGGTCCTACGCGCCCGGTCAGCTGGAAGTGCTTGAGGCGGCCAAGGACAAGGCCAAGGCCGAGGGCCTGTGGAACTTCTTCCTGCCCAACGCCGAGACCGGCGAGGGCCTGTCCAACCTCGACTACGCCTACATCGCCGTCGAGCTGGGCAAGAACCGGATGGCGTCGGAGGTGATGAACTGCGCCGCCCCCGACACCGGCAACATGGAAGTGCTCGAGCGGGTCGGCACCCCCGAGCAGAAGGAAAAGTGGCTGAAGCCGCTGCTGGAAGGCAAGATCCGCTCGGCCTTCGCCATGACCGAGGTCCATGCCGCCTCGTCCGACGCCAAGAACGTCAACACCACCGCCACCCTGGTCGGCGACGAGTATGTGATCAACGGCGAGAAGCACTACATCTCCGGCGCCGGCGACCCGCGCTGCAAAGTCATGATCACCATGGTCCAGACCAGCCCCGACGGCCCGGCCAACCACCGCCAGTCGCAGATCCTGGTGCCCACCGACGCCCCCGGCGTGAAGATCGTCGGCGCCATGCATGTGTTCGGCGATCCCGACGCGCCGCACGGCCATATGCACATCATCTTCGACAACGTCCGGGTGCCGGCCAGCAACATGCTGCTGGGCGAAGGCCGCGGCTTCGAGATCTCGCAGATGCGCCTGGGCCCCGGCCGCATCCACCACTGCATGCGCGCCATCGGCTCGGCCGAGAAGGCCCTCGACTACCTGGTCACCCGCGGCCTGAAGCGTGAGGCGTTCGGAAAGCCGCTGGTCCAGCTGGGCGGCAATATCGAGATCATCAGCAAGGCCCGCATCGACATCGAGGCCATGCGCCTGATGGTGCTGAAGGCGGCGAAGGCGATGGACGTGCTGGGCAACCAGGAAGCCCGCATCTGGATCCACATGGTCAAGGCCATGGTGCCGGTCCGGGTCTGCGAGATCATCGACCAAGCCATCCAGATGCATGGCGCCCTCGGCGTCTCGCAGCACACGCCGCTGGCCCGCATGTACGCCCAGACCCGCACCCT
>DASPLD010000133.1:0-6957 GCA_035627755.1 Caulobacter sp.
ATGGAGGAGGCGCTGCCCGAGGTCTTCGGCCAGTTCCGCGATGTCGCCGCCCGGCTGGAGCGTCACTACCGCGACATGCAGGACGTCGAGTTCACCGTCGAGCAAGGCCGGCTGTGGATGCTGCAGACCCGCAACGGCAAGCGCACCGCCAAGGCGGCGCTCAAGGTCGCCGTGGACATGGCCAACGAGGGCCTGATCACCAAACAGGAGGCGATCGCCCGCATCGAGCCCGGCGCCCTCGACCAGCTGCTCCACCCGACCATCGCCCCGGACGCCGTGCGCGGCGTCATCGCCAAGGGTCTGCCGGCCAGCCCGGGGGCCGCGGTCGGGGCCATCGTCTTCTCCTCCGACGACGCCGAGCGCCGTGGCCAGGCGGGCGAGGCCGTCATCCTGGTCCGTCACGAGACCAGCCCCGAGGACATCAAGGGCATGCACGCCGCCCGGGGGATCGTCACCGCCCGCGGCGGGATGACCAGCCACGCCGCCGTGGTCGCCCGCGGCTGGGGCATCCCCTGCGTCTCCGGGGCCGGGGAGATCGTCATCGACCTCAAGAACCGCCGCTTCACGGTGCGCGGAAAGGAATTCAACGAGGGCGAGGTGGTCACCATCGACGGCTCCACCGGCGAGGTGATGGCCGGGGCGGTCCGGATGATCGAGCCGGAGCTGACCGGCGACTTCGCTTCCCTGATGGTCTGGGCCGACGAGGTCCGCCGCCTGCGGGTCCGGGCCAACGCCGAGACCCCCGCCGACGCCAAGGCCGCCCGCCAGTTCGGGGCCGAGGGTATCGGCCTGTGCCGCACCGAGCACATGTTCTTCGACGAGCATCGCATCGCCGCGGTGCGCGAGATGATCCTGGCCGACGACGAACGCGGCCGCCGCGCCGCCCTGGCTAAGATCGCCCCCTTCCAGAAGGCCGACTTCGTCGAGCTGTTCACCATCATGGAAGGCCTGCCGGTGACCATCCGGCTGCTCGACCCGCCCCTGCACGAGTTCCTGCCCCATTCGGAGGAGGACCTGGCCGCGGTCGCCGAGGCCACCGGCCTCGACCCCGCCAAGCTGATGCGCCGGGCCCTGGAGCTGCACGAGACCAACCCCATGCTCGGCCACCGGGGCTGCCGCCTGGGGGTTTCCTATCCCGAGATCTACGAGATGCAGGTCCGCGCCATCATGGAGGCCGCCTGCGAGATCGCCAAATCCGGCAAGCCCGCCCCGGTGCCGGAGATCATGCACCCGCTGGTCGGCAACGGCCGGGAGATGGCCTTCCTGCGCGAGCTGACCGACCGCACCGCCAAGGCGGTGCTGGAAGAGCAGGGCGTCGACCTCAAGTACCTCGTCGGCACCATGATCGAGCTGCCCCGCGCCGCCCTGCGGGCCGGCGATCTCGCCGAAACCGCCGAGTTCTTCAGCTTCGGCACCAACGACCTGACCCAGACCACCTTCGGCATGAGCCGCGACGACGCCAAGTTCCTCGGCGACTACCTGGAGAAGGGCATCCTGGAGAAGGACCCCTTCGTCACCCTCGACCAGGACGGGGTGGGGGACCTGGTTCGCATCGCCGCCGAACGGGGGCGCGCCCAGCGCCCGGACGTCAAGCTGGGTATCTGCGGCGAGCACGGCGGCGACCCGGCCTCGATCGCCTTCTGTGAACAGATCGGCCTCGACTACGTCAGCTGCTCGCCCTTCCGCGTGCCCATCGCCCGGCTGGCGGCGGCCCAGGCGGCGCTGGCCAAGGGCTGAGCGCTCAACGCTCGGGCGGCGGATTCTGCTGCGGCGTCGTCCCCTGATCGATGGCCTGGCGCTCAGCGGGCGTCGCGGTCGAGGCCTGGTCGGGCAGGGTCTGGGCGTTGGAGGTCTGCCCGACCTCGCTGCCCGGCAGGGCCCTGGGGGACTCGCGGTGGGCTTCCTCGTCAGCCGGGCCGCCGGAGGTCTTCGGCTGGCCGCAGGCGGCGAGCGGTAGGAGTAGAAGGGGGAGGAGGAGGCGAGGCGACATGACGGGCTCCGGCGGCAGCTTCGCAGGGCAAACCCGCGGGCATCCAAAATGTTGCCGGGATCAGGTCTCGCGCAACGGCACCAGAAGGTGGTTGTCGAAGTTGAACACCGCCTGGGGGACGAAGGGCACGTTGACCGCATAGCGGTAGGTCCAGCTGATCCGGGCGACCCGCGTGCCGCCGGTCAGGGTCTCGGTGGCCATCGAGAGGTCGACGTCCTCGATGTCGGCCACCGCCAGCCGCTCGGCCACCGCCTCGACCAGCTGGCTCTCGCTGGTGTTGGGGTCGAGGATCAGCAGGCGGCTGCAGCGCTCGATGGCGTGCCGCACGTCGTTGCCGACATACAGCGCCCAGCCGTAGTTGAAGATGCCGAACACCAGGGCCAGGAACAGCGGCAGCACCAGCGCCAGTTCCAAGGCGGCGGCGCCCGACTCCGGGCCCCGGCGTCGCCTCATCGGGTGCGCACCAGCTGGCTGGCGACCAGGTTCTCCGTGCCGGTCGGACCGACCAGGGACTGGCGCAGGGTGATCTTGGTGAAGGACTGCGGGTACTCCCCGTTGTCGCAGATGTTGGTGCAGGCCTGACGCACCGCAGCGCAGGTGCAGTACTGGTCGATCTCGACCGCGCCATCGGATGGCCGGTTGGTCCAGGCCTCCAGCACGACGGTCTGAATGGCCGAGGCGCTGGCGCCGGTGGTCATCAGGGCCTCCGCTCCGGCGGCCGAGGCCTTGCGCATCGCATGCCGCGCGTGGACCGACCCGCCGACCTGGCCGAGTCCCAGGACGACGGCGATCAGCACCGGTGCGATCAGCCCGAACTCGACGGCGGCCCCGCCGCCCTGATGCCGAAGAAGGCGATTGATCAGGAGACGCATGGTTCAGCCCACCAGGGTGATCAGACCGCCGGCGACGATGGGCTTGAGGCCCAGCGCGCTGCAGTCGACGTTGAAGGTGGTGTTGCCCGACCAGTCCACCGTCCTGGCCACGACCTGGGTGCAGCCGTTCTGGCCGGCGAAGTTGCCAAGGTAGCTGACGTCCTGCTTCGGAAAATACAGGGCTCCGGTCAGCTTGGAGTCGGCCGTGCCGTTGAAGGTGTTGCCGATGTTGCTGTTCGAGCGCGAGCCCATGAACAGGATGCCCGCGTAGGTCCCGCTGGTCGGGGCCGAGAGGTTGAGGGTGGCGTTGCCGTTGATGCTGACGTTGGCGTTGTCGGTCAGGAAGATGGTGACGCCGCTTCCGGAGACGTTGGCGTTGGCGTTGATCTTGAGCTCGCCGCCGGAGAGCACATAGACGCCCGGGGCCAGGGTGACGTCGTTCTTCCAGGTCATGCCGTTGCAGTAACGGCCCGGCGTCAGGTTCTTGGCCGAGCCGTTTGTGCAGGGAGCGGTGTTGGCCGGTTCCGGGACCAGGCGGAAGGGATCGGCGGCGGGCGGGGCGGAAACGGTCGGCGCGCCGCAGGCCAGCCGGACGCCGCTGGTCAGGTCGGCGCCGCCGACGGCCACCATGCAGGGTGCGGTGACGGAGGCCGAGCCCTGGGAATGGACCGCGTCGGAGGCCAGGGAGTTGGCCATCACCACGCAGCCGGCGAAGTTGGCGGTGGTGTTGCCGGCAAAATTGACCGCCCGCGAGGCGGAGCGGTCGAGGGCGAGGATGCAGGTGTCCGACGCGACGGCGAAGGCGGCGACCGCCTTGACCTCAGTGACCATCGGCGTGCTGGTGAACATCGCGGAGAACATCCGCCGCTGCGTGCGGCGGATGACCACCGACACGGCGCGCTCGTTGGAGGCCCCGTTGACCGGAGCGGGCGTGACCAGCTCGATCTGGTCCGCCGCCAGGTTGACGCCGTTGTCCTGGGCGGCGGTCCGGGCCGCGGCGAGCAGCTGGTCGCCGTCCGACCCGGAGCGCAGCTCCGCGGTGGCGGCGTAGGCGGCCGCGTCGGCGGCCTGCTGCAGGCGGGTGGTGTCGTAGAACCAGTAGCCGGCCTCGACGCCGAACCCGGCCCCGGCCGTCACCAGCGAGACGGTCAACGCAGCCAGCACGGCCACATTGCCTCGCGCGTCCTTCGCGAAACGCCGCATCAAGATCCACCCCCGGGGTTGTCGGAAGAGGCGGGATTGTGCGCCTGACAGGGTTTACCGGCGGTTCGACGAGACGGTGAAGATGTCGTTTGCCTAAATTTACGACCTGGGGTCGCGGGCGGGCGGGAACGCGCGTCAGCCTGTTGGCGGAGGATAGGGCCGGGGGCGGCCGGAGGGGTCCTCGACCGTTCCTTCCTCCAGATAGGCCGGCCCGATCGGCACCTTGCCGTGGCCGTCCGGGATGTCGAGGATGTAGGTCGGCTGGCACAGCCCGGAGAAGGCGCCCCGCATGGCCCGCATCACCGCCTGGCCCTCTTCGACGGTGGTGCGCAGGTGGCCGGTGCCGGGCGCCAGGTCGCCCTGGTGCAGGTAGTAGGGCTTGATGCGGGTCTCCACGAAGGCGCGCATCAGGGCGCCGAGCGTCTCGGGATCGTCGTTGACCCCCTTGAGCAGCACGGTCTGGCTGACCATCGCCGCGCCGGCCTGGATCAGCCGGGCGCAGGCCGCCCGCGCCGCCGGGGTCATCTCCCGGGGATGGTTGGCGTGCAGGGCCACCCAGATGGTCTTGCCAGGGGCGAACAGGGCGGCCGCCAGCTCGTCCGTGACCGCTTCCGGGTCGACCACCGGGATGCGGGTGTGGAAGCGGACGATCTTCACATGGCCGATGGCGGCCAGCCGGTCCATCACCGCCCGCAGCCGGCGCGGAGA
Organism: Caulobacter sp.; assembly: GCA_035627755.1. Taxonomy (GTDB): domain Bacteria; phylum Pseudomonadota; class Alphaproteobacteria; order Caulobacterales; family Caulobacteraceae; genus Caulobacter. The sequence goes on from DASPLD010000133.1 coordinate 4,774, forward strand.
GAGCACGAGCGGATCTCCGCCGGTGAGGATCACCTCCCAGATGTCTGGATGCGCCGCGATGTAGGCGATGGCCGCATCGAGCTCGTCGGCCGTGAGATTGCCGTGGCCCTCCGGCCCGACCATCTCGCGCCGGAAACAGAACCGGCAATAGACGGCGCAGGTGTGGGTCAGCTTCAGCAGCACCCGGTCCGGATAGCGGTGAACGATCCCACGAACCGGGCTGTGCGCCGCATCGCCGATCGGGTCGGCCCGCTCCAGCGGGGTGGCGACCAGTTCCGCGGCCTGGGGCAGGAACTGGGCTGCGATCGGGTCGGCGGCGTCGGAAGGGTCGATCAGTTCGGCCATCCCCGGGGTGATGGCCACGGCGTAGCGCGCCGCCACCGCCTCCAGCGCCGGGCGGGCATCCGGCGCGATCAGCCCGGCGGCGGCCAGGTCTTCAACGGTGCGGAGGGTGCGGGTCACGCGCGCCATATGGCGCCCCGATCCCCCCCTGTCATCCCTCGGCTGCGCGCAGCGCAGGCCGGAGGACCCACGGCTGGGGCGGAACCGCATGGAGTCGGTAGGCTGTCATCGACGGCCGCACTTTTCCTTTAGCGCCATACGCCAAGCGGACGAGTGGGTCCTCCGGTCCGCTTCGCGGCCGAAGGAAGACAGCTTGTTGGTTACGGAACCGGCGTCCACTGCACCTGTTCGATGCGGCTCGCGCCGACAGCGAGCATGACCAGCCGGTCGAAGCCCATCGCCGCGCCGCAGGCGGGGGGCATCTGCGCCAAGGCGTCCAGCAGGTCCTCGTCGATCGGATAGCGTTCGCCGTAGATCCGCGCCTTCTCGTCCATCTCGATCTCGAACCGGCGGCGCTGCTCGGCCGGGTCGGTGAGCTCCCCGAACGCATTGGCCAGCTCGACGCCGCAGGCGTAGAGCTCGAACCGCTCGGCGACCCGGGAGTCGCCGGGCTTGGGCCGGGCCAGGGCCGCCTCGCTGATCGGGTATTCGCAGAGGATGGTGGCGCGGCCGGCGCCGAGGTTCGGCTCGACCTTCTCGACCAGCAACCGGCTGAACACGTCGGCCCAGCCGTCGTCCTCGGCGACCCGCACGCCGCTCGCCCTGGCCTGGGCGGCCAGCCCGGCCAGGTCGGTCTCCCCATCGGCCTGCACCGTCGCGAGCAGGTCGACGCCGGCAAAGCGATCCAGCGCATCCGCGACGGTCAGTCGCTCTGGCTCAGCGAAGGGGTCGGCCATCCTGTCCCGGAAGGTGAGGACCTCCGTCCCCGCCGTTTCCGCCGCCAGCGCCAGCAGGGCGCCGCAGTCGGCCATCAGGGTCTCGTACGGCTCGCCCGTCCGATACCACTCCAGCATCGTGAATTCCGGGCTGTGCAGAGCGCCCCGCTCGCGGTTTCGCCACACCCGCGCCAGATCGAAGATCCGCGTCTCTCCGGCAGCGAGAAGCTTCTTGGCCGCGAATTCCGGGGAGGTGTGGAGATAGAGGGTGGCTCGCTCGCCGGCCGCGGTGATCGCCTCCGTGGCGAACGCGTGCAGGTGGGCCTCGTTGCCCGGCGAGACGGCCAGCGCGGCCGCCTCGACTTCGGTGAAGTCCCGTTCCGCGAACCATTGCCGCACCGCCGCGGCGATCCGGTTGCGGGCCAGCAGGAACGGCCGGCGGTCCTCGTGCCGGTCGCGGGACCACCAGGGGGAGGGGCGGGTCATGGCCCTGTCCTGCCCGAGGCTGGCGGTTTCGTCCATGACGCTATAGACAGCGGCCCCAACAGGTTCACGGAAGCGTGCGCAGGCCGCCGCTCCATCCACGAGGACAGTATGCCCAAGGTCGCCGCCAGTTCGCTCCGCAAAGGTTCCGTCGTCGATGTCGACGGCAAGCTCTACGTCGTGCTCAGTGTCGAGAACATCCATCCCGGCAAGGGCACCCCGGTGACCCAGCTCGACATGCGCCGCATCACCGACGGGGTGAAGGTCTCCGAGCGCTACCGCACGACCGAGACCGTGGAGCGGGCCACGGTGGACGAGCGCGACTACACCTTCCTCTACGAGGACGGCGACGGCTTCCACTTCATGAACCCCGAGAACTACGAGCAGGTGACGGCCTCGCCCGAGATGATCGGCGACGCCAAATATTACCTGACCGACGGCTGCACGGTGCAGCTCTCGACCCACGAAGGCGTGCCGATCGCCA
>DASPLD010000134.1:0-5232 GCA_035627755.1 Caulobacter sp.
TTGAAGTAGAGGCCCGCAGCCCAGGTGTTGTCCATCAAGGTCAGGACGCCCCGCGCCCGGGCCGCGGCGGCGATGGCCGGCACGTCCTGCATCTCGAAGGTGAGGGAACTGGGCGATTCCAGCAGGATCAGCCGGGTGTCGTCGCGGACGAGCCCCATCAGCGCGTCCGGCTCCAGGCGGGGGTCGTAGATCTCCACCCGCACGCCGAACCGGCTCAGCACCCGTTGGCAGAAGACGCGGGTCGGCTTGTAGGCGCCCTCGGTGACCAGGATGGCGTCGCCGGCCTTCAGCACCGCGGTCAGGGCCCCGGAGAGGGCCGCCAGGCCGCTGGGATAGAGGTGGACGCTCCGGGCGCCCTCCAGCTCCGCCAGAGCCTCGCGCAGGGCTTCCTGCGCCGCCAGCCCCGCCCGGCCGTAGCCGAGGTCCTCCTCGTACAGGGCCCGCGAGTTGGGCAGCAGCACCGTCGAGCCCCGCTGGATCGCCGGCCCGACGGTGCGGGCGCGCGGCTGGACCTCGCGGCCGGCATGGATCAGGCGGGTCTTCTCGTCCATCGGCGCAGTTAGGGCGACGGGGGCGTCGCGATCAAGCGCCGGTGACGACCTCGGTGTCGCCCGGGCGGCCCCAGTCGGCCCAGCTGCCGTCGTAGACGGGCGTACGGTCGCGGCCGATGCGGGCCAGCGCCAGGGCCAGGGTCGAGGCGGTGATGCCGGAGCCGCAGGTGGTGACGATCGGCCGGGTAAGATCGATCCCGGCGGCCTCGAACACCGCCTTCAGCTGTTCGGCCGACTTCATCGTGCCATCGGGAGCGATCACGCTGGAGGCCGGCACATTGAGGGCGCCGGGCATGTGGCCGCTCCGCAAGCCAGGGCGCGGCTCCGGCGCCTCGCCCTTGAAGCGGGCGGCGGGGCGAGCGTCGACCAGCTGTTCCTTGCCACTAGCGAGCGCGCGGCGCACCTGCGCCTGGTCGCGGACCAGGTCGTTGCTGTAGCGGGTAGTGAAATGGCGCTCCCGCGGGGGCGGGACGCCGTCCTCGACGGGCCGGCCCTCGGCAACCCATTTGGGCAGCCCGCCGTCCAGCACCACCACGTCCTCATGCCCCATGGCCCGGAAGGTCCACCAGACCCGCGGGGCGGAGAAGATGCCCTGGCTGTCGTAGATCACCAGGCGCGCGCCGTCGCCGATGCCCAGCCTGCGCATCCGCGAGGCGAACTTCGCCGCCGAGGGCAGCATGTGCGGCAGGTCCGAGGTCTCGTCGGAAATCTCGTCGATGTCGAAGAACACCGCCCCCGGAATATGGACCAGGGCGTACTCGGCCTTCGCGTCCCGCGTCTCGCCCGGCAGGAACCAGCTGGCGTCGATGATGCGCACGTCCGGCGCACCCAGGTGGTCGGCCAGCCAGGCCGTGGAGACGAGCGGGTCGGTCGGCATGGGGCGGTCCTCTAGAGCCAGCCGGGGACGGGGAGACCCTTCTCGGCCAGGAAGGCGGGATTGAACAGCTTGCTCTGATAGCGCGATCCGTGGTCGCACAACACCGTCACTATGGTGTGGCCGGGGCCCAGGTCGCGGGCCATGCGGATCGCGCCGGCGACGTTGATGCCCGTCGAGCCGCCCATCAGCAGGCCCTCGTGCTCGGCCAGTCCGAAGACGATCCGCAACATCTCCTCATCGTCGATGCGATAGGAGAAGTCGGGCGTAAACCCTTCAAGGTTGGCGGTAATCCGCCCCTGGCCGATGCCCTCGGTGATGGAATTGCCCTCCGCCTTCAGCTCGCCATCGGCGTAGAAGCTGTGGAGGGCGGCGCCATGCGGATCGGCCAGCCCGATCTTTACCCCCGACCGCCGCGCCCGCAGGGCCGCCGCGACGCCGGCGAGGGTGCCGCCCGACCCCACGGCGCAGACGAAGCCGTCCACCCGCCCGGCCGTCTGCTCCCAGATCTCGGGACCGGTAGTCTCCTCATGGGCCCGGCGGTTGGCGACGTTGTCGAACTGGTTGGCCCAGATCGCCCCGGCCGGCTCCTTTGCGTCAAGTTCCGCCGCCAAGCGCGCGGAATACTTCACATAGTTGTCCGGATTCGAGTAGGGGACGGCGTCCACCTCGACCAGATCGGCGCCGGCCAGGCGGATGGCGTCCTTCTTCTCCTGGCTCTGGGTGCGAGGGATGACGATGGTGGTCCTGTAGCCGAGCGCCGCGCCGACCATGGCCAGGCCAATGCCGGTGTTGCCCGCCGTTCCCTCGACGATCCGGCCGCCGGGCCTGAGCCGTCCCGACTCCTCGGCGTCGCGGATGATGTAGAGCGCCGCCCGGTCCTTGACCGACTGCCCCGGGTTCATGAACTCGGCTTTGCCGAGAATCTCGCATCCCGTCGCCTCGCTGGCGGCCCGGAGGCGGATCAGGGGCGTGTTGCCGATGGCCTCGATCACGCTCGGGCGGACGGTCATGCGGAAGGCCTTCGTTGCGCTTGCAGGGCCTTCTACATCGTGCGGCGGCGGCAATTCGCAAGGGAGAAAAACTAAGCGCCCGACGAGTCGTCAGGCGCGCGAAAGTCCAAGCTGTATGACGTTGGTCCGGCCGGTGCGCATACCCGCCTCGCAATAGGCGAGGTAGAACCGCCAGAGCTTGCGGAACCGCTCATCGAAGCCCAGGGCTCGGACCTGGTCCCATACCGCGTCGAAGCGCCGGAGCCACTGGTTCAGGGTGTCGGCATAGCACTCGCCGAAGCGGTTGATCCCGGTCCAGTGGAGATTGGCCCGGCTGGTCTGTTCCCGCAGCTTGACCTCGCTGGGCAGCATGCCGCCCGGGAAGACGTAGCGCTGGATGAAATCGGCGTGCTTGCGATAGTGGCCGAACAGGTCGTCGCGGATGGTGATGATCTGCAGGCCCGCCCGACCGCCCGGCGACAGGACGTCGTGGATCTTGCCGAAGTAGCTCGGCCAGTATTCCTGCCCGACGGCCTCGAACATCTCGATTGAGGCGACCCGGTCGAACCGGCCATCGACGTCGCGGTAGTCGATCAGCTTGATGTCCGCCTTCTCGGCCAGGCCCTGGTCGAACAGTCGCTTGCGGGCGTAGTCGTATTGCGCCTGGGAGATGGTGATGCCGGTGACCCTGGCCCCGACCTCCCTCGCCGCGAACTCCGCGAACCCGCCCCAGCCGCAGCCGATCTCCAGCACGGTCTGGTCGGGCTTGAGCTCGATCGAACGGGCCAGGGCGGCGTATTTCTCCCGCTGGGCCTCCTCCAACGTCTGGCCGGCGCGTTCGAACCTGGCCGAGCTGTAGGTCATCGTCCGGTCCAGCCACAGCTCGTAGAAGCTGTTGCCGAGGTCGTAGTGGGCGTGGATGTTCTTGCGGGCCCCCTCGCGGCTGTTGGGCCGCAGCAGATGGATCAGGGTGTTGTAGGCCTTGACCAGCGGGTTGCCGGCCAGGATGCGGCCGATCTGGTCGAGGTTGTAGGTGAAGGCCGTCAGCAGGGCCGGCAGGTCCGGCGTGTCCCACTCGCCGGCCATATAGCCCTCGGCGAACCCGATGTCGGCGCCTGACATGACCCGGCCTATGGCCTTGAAATCCTTGACGATCAGCTCCGCCGCCGGGCCCGGCTGGCTGCCCTGGAAGACCAGGCGCTGGCCGCCGGGCATGACCACCTCGAGGCTGCCGACGGTCCAGTTGCTGCGAAGGACCTTCATGGCCGTGCGGAAGGTCGCCGGCGCGGACCGGAAGTCAGGCGTTTCCCAGACTGATGCGGCGTTCACGGCGAATTCGCTCATCTTCGCTCCGCTCGGTTTGCCTAATTCTATCACCGTTTCCCGGTTGTGCGAGACCCCGGGGCTCGCCCACGCTGACCCCGGCCCTGGGCCCTGGCGCCCTGGCGCCGTAGGGCGCGCCCTTGAGCCAGAGTCGCAAGGCTTCCCAGTGGATCGCCGCGACCACCTTGAGCGTCATCAAGGGAATGGACCAGAAGAGGGTTGCAAGCCTTTGATCGGTCAGGCTTTCACGACTGGCTGATTGGGTGGCTATGAAGTCCGGCCGTCCTCCCGTCGCCTTGACGATCCGCAGGTCGAAGGTCGCGTCGGGGACGCCGACGTCGAAGCGGTACTCGCCCTCGACCTTGTAGAAGGGCGAGACGTAGAGCCTCTTCTGTGCGCGCTGGGTCTGCCGCGTCCCCTTCGCCGCCGGGATCACATAGGCGTGGGTCTGGCCGAAGGTGTTGTTGACCTCATAGATCACCGCCTCCAGGCGATCATCGCCGGCATGGACGAAGAAGATCGACAGCGGATTGAACACGAAGCCGAGCACCCTCGGGAAGCACAGCAACCGGATGTTGGCCGCGCTCGCCGCGACGCCGGCTTCCGCCAGGGCGCCGGCTACCCAGGGCCGCAGGTCCCGGTTGCGCCGATCGCCATGATCGCGCGGATCGAAGCTCATCACCCCCCAGCGGCCGAGCCGCAGCAGCCGCAAGCCCGCGAAGGCCTCGTCCAGCCGGTCGATGTCGACCAGGATCTGGAACAGCCGATAGCGGAAGCCGTGCGGCCGCGGGCCGAACCGCCTGTGGCGAGTCTCGCCGACGTAGAGCGCGGCCGGCCTCACGCCGCGGCCCGCTTGCGGCCGGAACTGGCCTGGCCCTCGAACCCGGCGACGCGATGGTCGACGAAGGTCCAGGGAACCCGGCCGCCGAGCTCAAGTGCGACCTTCACCCCTGAGGTGATCCCGTCCTCGTGGAAGCCGTAGCCGAGCCAGGCGCCGGCGTACCAGACGCCGCCGCGGCCCTGGATCCGGCCGATGCGGCGCTGGGCGGCCAGGGCGGCGGTGTCGAACTGGGGATGGTCGTAGTCGAACTCGGCGATCACCAGGGCCGGATCAGCGGGCGGGCCGTTGAGGGTGACGAATAGCGGCTCAGGCGTCGTCAACATCTGAAGGTTGTTCATCCAGTAGGTGACGTAAGGCCTTGATGTTACTTTACTATCCGAGATGTAGTTCCAGCTGCCCCAGGCCTGCCGGCGGCCCGGCATCAGGGCCGGGTCGCGGTGCAGGACGGCCCGGTTGGGCGCGTAGCGCACGGCTCCCAGGAAGGCCCGTTCCTCGGGATCGGCGTCGGCCAGCAGGCGAAGGCCCTGGTCCGAGTGGCAGGCCAGGACGACCTGGTCGAAACGCTCGACATGACCGGCCTCCTCGACCAGCACGCCGTTCGGAATCCGGCGCACGGCTCGGACAGCGCTGCCCAGCCGGACGCGGTCGCCG
>DASPLD010000135.1:0-4340 GCA_035627755.1 Caulobacter sp.
GGGCGGATCGTCCAGGCCCCCTGCCCCGCCCTGCCCGGCAAGACCTATCAGAAGCTGATCGACAACACCGAGGGCCCGCTGGTCGCCGACCTGCGCACCCCCTGCGTGGCCGGGCGCCCCGTGGTCGTGTTCATCAAGCGCCGGCCCATCGACGTCCGTTTCAGCAACCACAACACAAGGGTCACCCTGCACGCGCCGGAAACCATCTTCTCGGCGGCCGAAATCGAGGCTATCGGGGCGTTCTGCCGGGAAATGTTTCTCGATTGGGGCGGCTTGGACATCCTTCGGGACAAGGACGGGCGCATCTATGTGGTGGACGTCAACAAGACCGATATGGGCCCCCCGATCACCCTACCCCTGCGGGACAAGTTGAAGGCGACAGGCTTGCTCGCGGACGCTTTCATGCGTCTTATCCATGATGAATCCGGCACGGGCGGCGGCGCATGATTCCATTCGTTCGAGATATCCAGTTCGACTACGGGGTCTGTGACCGCGTCTCGCCGCTCATCCGGCGGGTGGTGGCGCGCAATCCCGGACCGTTCACCTACAAGGGCACCGGCACCTACATCGTCGGCAACGGCGAGCTGGCGGTGATCGACCCCGGCCCCGACATGGAAGACCACCTGGAAGCGATCCTGGCCGCGACCGCCGGCGAGCGGATCACCCACATCTTCGTCACCCACAACCACGCCGACCATTCCCCCCTGGCCCGGCCCCTGGCCGACCGCACCGGGGCGACCATCTACGCCTGCGCCAAGCTGGGCGTGCCGACCGAGTCCGAGGTGCGGATGGAGGCCGGCGACGACCGCAACTTCCGCCCCGACGTCGGGCTCTGCGACGGCGGGATCTTCAAGGGCGGCGACTGGACGATCGAGGCCATCCCGACGCCCGGCCACACCTCCAACCACATCTGCTACGCCCTGCTGGAAGAGAACGCCCTGTTCAGCGGCGACCACATCATGGGCTGGTCGACCACGGTCATCAGCCCGCCGGATGGCGACATGGGCGACTATTTCGAGAGCCTGGACAAGATCAAGGCGCGGGACTTCGCCACCCTGTGGCCGACCCACGGCCCGCCGGTCACCGACCCGGCGCCCTTCGTCCAGGCCTACATCGACCACCGCCGCGCCCGCGAGGCGCAGATCCTCGCCGCCCTGGCGCGCGGTCACACCCGGATCAAGGCCATGGTGCCCGAACTCTACAAGGACGTGGACCCGCGCCTGCACCCGGCCGCCGCCCATTCGGTCATGGCCCACATGGTGCAGCTCGTCCGCGAGGGCCGGCTCACCTGCGATGGCGAGCCCGGCCTCGACAGCGACTACCGGCTGGCCACGGTGGCGGCCTAGGCCGCCGCCGCGACGGCCGCCGTCAGGTCCCCGATCCGCCGGCAGTTGGCGCCGCGGTCACCGGTCCCGACCCGGCTGATGGAGCGGAAGTCGACGCGCGAGCCGATCCCTTGGGGCCGGATCCGGGCCACGACATCGTCCTTGAAGCCGTAGATCGGGCTGGTGGCGGTGCCTTCCAGTCGGCCGGCCGCGGGGTCGTCGGTGACCACCGTGATCCCTTGGGCCAGCATTGCCGCCTTGACCGCCGCATAGGCCTTGGCCGGAGGCAGCGAGACCATGGCCGGGCGGGCAGCCGGGCAGGTCTCCCGGTTGATGTCGGCCAGGGAGCGGCCGGCGAAGTTTCCGGCGTCGAGCGGCGCCACCGGGTTGGGCTCGACGATGTTGGCGTCCGGGCCCCGGGCCGACATGATGTTGGCGGTGAACAGCAGGGGCTGCGACCAGTCCGTGGCCACGTCGTGGATGCGCGGATGCTGGCTGGACCAGTAGTTGAGGCCCGCGAACGCGCCGACCGTGGCGCCGGCGATGGCCAGGGCCAGCAGGGCCTTGCGCCAATGGCGCTTCCAGCCGCCGAAGGCCGCGACCAGCAGGCCGACCAGGGCGATCACCACACTGACCAGGGCCGCGGCCGGCGCCCAGCCGAGGGCCTGGGCCGGGCCCTCGTAGAACACCGCCTGGAAGCCCTCGCGCCAGTCCCAGCCGGCCAGGCGCATACCGCCGATGCCGAGGGCGACGATCGCCGCCGGAGCCAGGGACGCCATCACCGCCAGCGAGAGGAAGTGGTCGGCGGCGCCGGCCTTGGCCTTCGCCTTCCTGCGGCCGCCGGCCGGAACCGGGCTGAAGGCCAGCGGCGGCTCGTCGCTCGCGGTCGTCGCGGCCGCGCCGGACTTCAGGCTGCTGGGAAAGGTGAGCTCGGCGCCCGAACGGGTTTCGACTACCGCCGCACCAGCCACGGCCGCCGCGCCTAGCGGGGTCATGTCGGGCATGCTGGGGAGGGCCGCCGGAACGTCCTCGTCCCCCTTCTTCGGGGCGGGCCTGTGCTTGATGTGCTCAGTGCGCGGCGGCTCGGCCGCGCCGCCGGGGGTCCAGGTCAGCGGCAGGTCGCCCTCAGGGATGTCGTCTGGCGAGGCGGCCGGCGGCTCGGCGGGCCGGGCGTCCACCGGACGGTTCATGGGCGGGCTGGGATCGGCGGGCCCGGGTTCGGGCGCCTTGACGAAGTCGGCCGCGACCTTGCCGGCGGCCGCCGCGGCGGCGCCGGCGATCAGGGCCTCCGCCAGGGGCGCCGGCTTGGGGTCGGGGCGCGACACCGGCTCGGCGACCAGGGTGGCGGTCGCCTCCGGCGGCACGAAGTCCGGCTTGGGCGCCGGATCGGTCGGTTCGGCGATCTGCGGCGCGACCAGGGCCTCGATGCGGTTCTCGGCCGCCTCGGCGCCGGCGACCTGGGGATCGACCGGCTCGACCTCGGGCGCGGGGATCGCGTCATCCGCATGGGCGGCGTAGTCGCCCTGGCCGACGGTGGCCTCGGCGAGGGTCGGAGAACCCAGGTTGTCTGCGTCAGTCTCGGCCGCCGCCGGCTCGAAAGGGCCGGCGGGCTCCTCCGATTCCGGGGCATGGATCACCGGGTCGGCCTCGGCGCGCAGGGCCACGACGGGCGCCACGGCCGCGGCCATCGCCGCCGCGATCGGCGTCTCCGGAAGCCTGTAGTCGGCGAAGCGGGCCCGCAGGACCTTCTTGTCGATCTTGCCGGTGGCGCCCAGCGGGATGTCGTCCACGAAGACCACGTCGTCGGGCATCCACCATTTGGCGATCTTGCCCTGGAGGTAGTCGATGAACTCCTCCTTGGCAGCCTCGACCCCCGGCTTCAGCTTGATCAGCAACAGGGGCCGCTCGTCCCACTTGGGATGCAGGATGCCGATCACCGCCGCCAGTTCCACCTTGGGGTGGCCCATGGCGATGTTTTCGATGTCGATGGTGCTGATCCACTCGCCGCCGGACTTGATCACGTCCTTGGCGCGGTCGGTGATCTGCATGAAGCCTTCGGGGTCGATGGTGGCCACGTCGCCGGTGTCGAAGTAGCCCTCGGCGTCGAGGATCGTCCCACCCGCGCCCTTGAAGTACTCCCCGACCACGAACGGCCCCTTGACCATCAGGTGGCCGAAGGTCTTGCCGTCGTGCGGCAGGCGATTGCCGGCGTCGTCGGTCAGCTTCATCTCGATGCCGTAGGGGGGGCGGCCCTGCTTGAGCTTGTAGGGCATCTGCTCGTCGTACGAGAGCTTGGCCACCCGGGCGTTGGGGGCCCCGAGGGTGCCCAGCGGCGAGGTCTCGGTCATCCCCCAGGCGTGGAGCACGTCGACGTCGTAGCGTTCCTTGAAGCCGCGGATGATGCTCTCGGGGCAGGCCGAGCCGCCGATCACCACCTTGTTCAGGTGGGGCAGCGCGAGGTTCTTGGCGTCCAGCTCGGCCAGCAGCATCTGCCAGACCGTCGGGACGGCGGCCGAGAAGGTCACCTCTTCCGAGTCGAGCAGCTCGTAGATCGAGGCGCCGTCCATCTTGGAGCCGGGCATGACGAGCTTGGCGCCAACCGCCGGACAGGCGAAGGCCGTGCCCCAGGCGTTGGCGTGGAACATCGGCACGACCGGCAGGACGGTGTCGACCGCCGACATGCCGAGCACGTCCCGCTGCAGGCCGACCAGGGCGTGGATGACGTTGGAGCGGTGCGAGTAGAGGACCCCCTTGGGGTCGCCCGTCGTCCCCGAGGTGTAACAGAGGCCGCAGGCGGTGTTCTCGTCGAAGCCGCCCCAGGCGCACTCGTCGGGCTGGGCGGCGATGGCGGTCTCGTAGCAGTGGGCGCCGCCCCACTTCATGGCCGGCACGCCGTTGATCTTGAAGCCCGGCATGTGGCTCTGGTCGGTCATCACCACCACATGCTCGACGCTCGGGCACTGGGCGAGAATGGCCTCGAGGATCGGCACGAAGGTGAGGTCGACGAAGATGATC
>DASPLD010000136.1:0-8091 GCA_035627755.1 Caulobacter sp.
CTACGAGGTCATCGACGGCCAGGCGCGGCCAGGCTTCAACGACCACGACGACCTGATCAGCCTGCGCACCATCCTCGGCGCCGAATACAGGGCCGGTCCGGTCCGCTTCGTCGGCGAGATGCACGACAGCCGGGTGTGGGAAGACGACGCCGGCGCCCCCGTGACGACCAATGAGGTCAACACGTTCGAACTGGTGCAGGCCTATGTCGCGGCCGACTTCGACTCGCCCTTCGCGGCCAAGGGCAAGGCCAGCATCCAGGCCGGTCGCTTCACCCTGAACCTCGGCTCGCGCCGGCTGGTCGCCGCCGACGACTACCGCAACACCACCAACGGCTACACCGGGGTGCGCCTCGACGCCGCGCTGCCGGCCGGCATGAAGGGGACGGCGGCCTGGGTCATGCCGCACGTGCGGCTGCCGGACGACCGCCGCTCGATGCGCGACAGCCAGACCGAATGGGACCAGGAGAACGACGACCTGGTGATCTGGGGCGTCGTTGTCAGCCGTCCGAACAGCCTCGGCAAGGTGATGCTGGAGGGCAGCTATTTCCACTTCGAAGAGCAGGACGCCCCCGGCCGGCCGACCCGCGACCGTTCGCTCGACAGCGTCAGCCTGCGCGTGGTCCGCGACCCGGCGGCGGGCCAGTTCGACTACGAGGTGGAGGTGATCGGCCAGACCGGCGAGATCAGCGCCGGCCTGGGCCCCGCCGCCGCCACCCTGGATGTCGAGGCCGGCTTCGCCCATGCCGAAATCGGCTACAGCGTTCCCTCCGCCTGGAAGCCCCGGCTCTCGGCGGAGATCGACTACGCCAGCGGGGACGACCGCGACACCTCGTACGGCCGCTTCGATACGCTGTTCGGCATGCGCCGGGCCGACTTCGGGCCCTCGGGCATCTATAACGCCGTCGGCCGGGCCAACATCGTCTCGCCCGGGGTTCGGCTGGAACTGACCCAGAGCCCGAGGCTCGACAGCATGCTCGCCGCGCGCGCCCTGTGGCTGGCCTCCGCCAGCGACAGCTTCTCGACGACGGGCGTGCGCGATCCGGCCGGCGACTCCGGCCGCTTCGCGGGCTATCAGCTGGACGGCCGGGTGCGATACTGGCTGGTCCCCGAGGCCCTGCGCCTGGAGGCCAATGGAGTCTGGCTGGCCAAGGGCCGCTTCCTGGAAACGGCCCCCAACGCGCCGGACGGACGCGACACGCTCTACCTGTCGCTGAGCCTGTCGGCCTTCTTCTAGAAAGCCGGCGGGGGAAGGCCCCTAGTGGGCCTTCTTCATCTGCCGCTTGAGGCGGGCCTCTTCCTTGGCGGCGGCCTTGCGCTCCTTGCGTTCACGGCGCTTGGCTTCCAGCTCGGTCTCGGCCGCCTCGGCGCGCGCTTCCAGTTCGGCCAGGCGCTTGGCCTCGGCCGCGGCCTTGGCGGCTTCCTTTTCCGCCGCCCGCTGGGCGCGGATGGCTTCCAGTTCCAGGGCCTTGCGGGTGGCGCGGTCGACGAAGTTGGGGTCGGTGACGGTGGGCTTGGGCTTCATTCGCGCCAGCATGGCCTTCTTGGCCTCGGCGGCGGCGGCGATACGGTCGGTGAAGCCGGTCTTGAGCGGGTCTTTCATTCAGTCCTTCGGGATGGGTCGCTTGGGAAATTTGCCGCCCGCTCAAACCCCAGAATCCTCGAAGATGCAAGGGTGAGGGGGGCGACGGTGATGTCCGAAAACCGCGAGACGGCGGTCTCCATTCCGCCCATATAGGAAGCATGGAGCTCGACCACGACGCCTGTTACCGCGCCATCCTGTCGCGTGACCCCCGGTTCGACGGGCGGATCTTCGGCGGGGTGAAGACCACGGGCATCTACTGCCGGCCGGTCTGTCCGGCCCGCACCCCCAAGCGGGAGAACATCACCTTCTACCCGAGCGCCGCCGCGGCCGAGGCGGCGGGGTTCCGCGCCTGCCTGCGCTGCCGCCCCGAGACCTCGCCGGACCTTGGCGCCTGGAAGGGCTCGTCCAGCACCGTCTCACGAGCCCTCTCGCTGATCGAGGCCGGCGCCCTGGACAGCGGGGACGTCGAGGCCCTGGCCGGGCGGCTCGGAGTGGGCGGACGCCAGCTGCGCCGGCTGTTCCAGATGCATCTCGGCGCCACCCCCGTCGGGGTGGCCCAGACCCGCCGGGTGCTGCTGGCCAAGCAGCTGATCCACGAGACCGACCTGCCGATGGCCCAGGTCGCCCTGGCCGCCGGCTTCGGCAGCGTCCGGCGGTTCAACGAGACCTTCCAGGCCCTCTACCGCCGCCCGCCGGCCGCCCTGCGCCGCCGGTCCGCCGGCGCCGCGCCGGCCGAAGGGGTGACCCTGAAGCTGCGCTACAAGCCGCCCTACGACTGGGACGGGCTGATCGCCTTCCTGTCCCTGCGGGCCATCCCCGGGGTCGAGCAGGTCGCGCCGGATCGCTACGCCCGCACCATCGTCCTGGACGGCGAGATGGGCACGATCGCCGTCTCCCCGGCCGGCGGGGACCAGCTGTCGCTCCAGGTCCGATTTCCCAGGACCAGCGCCCTGCCGGCCATTCTGGCGAGAGTGCGCCGGGTCTTCGACCTCGCGGCCGACCCGGTCGCCATCGCCGAGCACCTGGCGGCCGATCCCGACCTGGCGCCCAGGGTGATCGCCCGCCCGGGCCTGCGGGTGCCTGGCGCCTGGGACGGCTTCGAGCTGGCCATCCGCGCCATCCTCGGCCAGCAGATCACCGTCCACGCCGCCGTGTTGCTGGCTGGTCGGCTCGCGGCCCAGTACGGCGAGCCGCTGCCGGAGGCCTGGGCGCAGGAGGGACTGACCGTCGCCTTCCCGAGCCCGCAGCGCCTCGCCGCCGCCGACCTCTCCGGTTTGCCAATGCCCTCCGCCCGCTCCCGGGCCTTGGGCGCCATGGCCGCCGCGGCGGTGGCGGACCCCGCCCTGTTCGGGCCCCGCCAGGACCTCGACACCGCCATCCGGGCGCTAAAGGCCCTCCCGGGCATCGGTGAATGGACGGCGCAGTATATCGCCATGCGCCAGCTTCGAGAGCCCGACGCCTTCCCGGCCGCCGACATCGGGCTGATGCGCGCCCTGGAGACCCCGGAAGGCGGCCGACCGACGCCCGCCCAGCTGCTCACCCGCGCCGAGGCCTGGCGGCCCTGGCGCGCCTACGCGGCCCTGCACCTCTGGGCCGGCGACGCCGAGGTCCTGAAGGAGAAGGCCAATGCCCGCAAAGCCGCCTGAGACCCTCACCGTCGAGCGCTATCCCTCGCCGATCGACGGGCTGTGGCTGGCCGTCGATGAGGCCGGGGTGCTGCGGATGCTGCATTTCGACCGGGCTGAGGAGGACTTCCTGCACTCGGTCGCCCGCAGCTATCCGAAGGCCCAGCTGGTGAAGGGCAGGGTCCCGTCCTCGGTGCGCGCCCACCTCGACGCCTACTTTGCCGGCGACCTGGCGGCCCTGGCGCGCATCCCGACCGGCGCGGTCGGCAGCGACTTCCAGCGCTCGGTCTGGGCCGAGCTGAAGGCCATCCCCCACGGCGAAACCCGCAGCTACGGCGCCCTGGCTCGCAAACTCGGCAAGCCGGACGCCTCCCGCGCTGTCGGCCTCGCCAACGGCTCCAATCCCATCGCCGTGGTGGTGCCCTGTCACCGGGTGATCGGCGCGGACGGCTCCCTCACCGGCTTCGGCGGCGGCCTGCCCCGCAAGAAGTGGCTGCTGGAGCATGAGGGCGCGCATTTCGTGCCGCCGACGGGGCGGCTGCTCTAGCCATCCTCGCAAATCCGTCCCGCAACCTCTATATCGCGCGCCATGACGACGGTCCTCGCCCCCTCTGCCATCGACGCCGCGCTCGGCGCGGTGCGCGCGGCCGTGCGCCTGCCGGCCGGCAGCCGGATCGTCGCGGCCATGTCCGGCGGGGTCGACTCCACGGTGACCGCCGCCCTGCTGGCCCGGGCCGGCTATGACGTGGTCGGTGTCACCCTGCAGCTCTACGACCACGGCGCCGCCGTCCAGAAGAAGGGCGCCTGCTGCGCCGGCCAGGACATCCTCGATGCCCGCACCGCGGCGGACGCCATCGGCATCCCCCACTACGTCCTGGACTACGAGAGCCGCTTCCGCGACCAGGTCATCGAGGAGTTCGCCGACGCCTACCTGCGCGGCGAGACGCCGATCCCCTGCGTGCGCTGCAACCAGACCGTAAAGTTCCGCGACCTGCTCGATGTCGCCCGCGACCTCGGCGCCGTGGCCATGGCTACCGGCCACTATGTCCAGCGGATGGAAACGGAGGCCGGTTCGGTCTTGCTGCGCGCCGCCGACCCGGCCAAGGACCAGAGCTACTTCCTGTTCGCCACCACCCCGGAGCAGCTTGACTATCTGCGCTTCCCGCTCGGCGGGATGGCCAAGCCGCAGGTGCGCGCCATCGCCGCCGAACTGGGCCTGACCGCCGCCGACAAGCCCGACAGCCAGGACATCTGCTTCGTCCCCGAGGGCAAGTACCACACGGTCATCGACCGCATCCGGCCGCAGGGCGCCCTGCCGGGCGAGATCGTGCACATGGACGGCCGGGTGCTGGGGACCCACGAGGGGGTGACCCGCTACACCATCGGCCAGCGGCGGGGGCTCAACATCGCCGTGGGCGACCCCCTGTTCGTCACCCGCATCGACGCCGACCGGCGCCAGGTGATCGTCGGCCCGCGCGAGGCCCTGCTGACCACGGCACTGACCCTGAAGGAAGTGAACTGGCTGGGCGGCGGCGACATCGCCGAGGCCTGCGCCGCCGGCCGCCCGGTCCTGGCCCGCGTCCGCTCGACCCGCGAGCCGGTCCCGGGGCGCCTGGCCCTGGTGGACGGCGAGGTCGCAGTGGCGCTCGACACCCACGAGGAAGGCGTCGCCCCCGGGCAGGCCTGCGCCCTCTACGCGCCGGAAGCGCCCGACCGGGTGCTCGGCGGCGGCTTCATCGCCACGGCGGTGCGGGCGGAGGTCGGCCTGTGATCGACCTTCCGGTCGGCCTCAGCCTGGTCGCCATCGGCCTGCTCTGCTTCGCCGTCCTGGTCCGCAGCCTGATCACCGGCCGGATCGCCGTCTTCTTCACCAAGCTGGCCGACATCGAGCGGGCGAACGAACCGCTCCGCTTCTGGACCCAGTTTGGCGGGATAACCTTCTTCGGCGCCGTGGCGCTGTTCATCGGGGCGCTGCTGCTGAGCTAGCGTCCTTGCGCGCTCCGGCGCCCCCGCTAAAGTGCGCCGACTTCAAACAAGCGTACGAAACGGGAAACGACCATGGCCGACGCCGCGCCGAGCGCCCAGGACCTCAACAGCGGCACCAAGCCGGTCGACGAGCGGCATCGGTTCGACGAGGCCAAGCTGCTGGCCTGGCTGGAGGCCAACGTCGAGGGCTTCGCCGGCCCGCTGGAGGTTCGCCAGTTCAAGGGCGGCCAGTCCAATCCCACCTACCAGCTGGTGACCCCGGGCCAGCGCTACGTCCTTCGCCGCAAGCCGCCGGGCAAGCTGCTGCCGAGCGCCCATGCGGTGGATCGCGAGTTCAAGGTCATCTCGGCGCTGAACAAGGTGAACTTCCCAGTCGCCAGGGCCTACGCCCTGTGCACGGACGACGAGGTGATCGGCACCTGGTTCTACGTCATGGAACAGGTCGACGGCCGCATCCTCTGGGACGGGACCCTGCCCGACTACAGCCCGGCGGACCGCCGCAAGATTTACGAGGCGGAGATCGGCACGCTCGCGGCCTTGCACACCGTCGACTACAGGGCCATCGGCCTGGAGGACTACGGCAAGCCCGGCAACTATTTCGCCCGCCAGGTCAGCCGCTGGACCAAGCAGTACCAGGCATCCGAAACCAGCGTCATCCCCGAGATGGACAAGCTGATCGCCTGGTTCCCCGACCACACGCCCGAGGACGACCAGACCTCGATCGTCCACGGCGACTACCGCCTCGACAACATGATCCTGCACCCGACCGAGCAGCGGGTGGTGGCGGTGCTCGACTGGGAGCTGTCGACCCTGGGCAACCCGCTCGCCGACTTCTCCTATTTCCTGATGAGCTGGGTGATGCCCAGCCAGGAGCGCGGCGGCCTGTCGGGCATCGACGACCTGACCGCCTACGGCATCCCGACCATCGAGGAGGCCGTGGCGCAGTACTGCAGGGCCACGGGTCGCGACGGCCTGCCCAACCTCGACTGGTACTTCGCCTACAACCTGTTCCGCCTGGCCGGCATCTGCCAGGGCATCGTCGGCCGCGTCCGCGACGGCACCGCCGCCTCCGCCCATGCCGCGACCATGGAGGCCCGGGTGCCGGTGCTGGCGCGCGGCGCCTGGGAGTTCGCCCAGAAGGCGGGGGCCTAGCGGCGACCGCCCAGCCGGTGCAGTGTCAGCGAAACAGTTCAGGGGCCGTTCGATGAAATCCACATTCAAGGCCGGGCTGGTCGCCGCGGCGGTCAGCCTGCTGGCGCTCACCGGGGCCACCGCCCAGGCGCCGGCCAGTCCGCTGACCTACATCCAGGCCGGCCGGCTGCTGGCCGATCCGGCCTCCGGCAAGGTGGAGACCGAGAAGACCCTGGTCATCCAGGACGGCAAGGTGCTGCGCATCGAGGACGGCTACACCTCCGCCGCCGGCGCCAAGGTCGTCGACCTCAAGGACAGCTTCGTGCTGCCGGGCCTGATCGACAGCCATGTCCACATCACCGGCCAGAACGGCCCGACCGGCGCGCTGGACCGGTTCACCAAGACCAAGTCGGACCTGGCGCTGGACGGCGCCAACTACGCCGGCATCACCCTGCGGGCGGGCTTCACCACCGTCGCCGACCTCGGCGCCCCCAATGAGGTGATCTTCGCCCTGCGCGGGGCCATCGCGTCCGGCAAGGTCGCGGGCCCCCGGCTGATCGCCGCCGGCGATTCGGTGTCGGTGCACGGCGGCCACGGGGACGACGCCAATGGCGTGCCGGAAGCCTATGTCCCCCTGTTCCGTGGCCCCTCGGTCTGTTCGGGCCCCGACGACTGCCGCCGCGCCACCCGCGAGCAGGTCCGGGCCGGGGCCGACGTCATCAAGATCACGGCCACCGGGGGGGTGTTGTCGCCCACCGCCGCGGGTCTGGCCCAGCAGTTCAGCGAGGAGGAGATCGAGGCCATCGTCGAGGCCGCCCATTCGATGGGCCGCAAGGTCACCGCCCACGCCCACGGCGGCGACGGGATCAACACCTTCCTCAAGGCGGGCGGGGATTCGATCGAGCACGGCACCTATCTCGACGCGGAGTCGATCAAGCTGTTCAAGTCGCGCGGCGCCTGGCTGGTGCCCACCCTGCTGGCCGGCGACTTCGTGGCCCGCGAGGCGGCCAAGCCCAACACCTGGATGGTCCCGGCGGTGAAGGCCAAGGCCCTGGAGGCCGGGCCCAAGATGCTGGACATGGCCCGCCGCGCCCACGCCGGCGGGGTGAAGATCGCCTTCGGCACCGACAGCGGCGTCTCGCCCCACGGCCAGAACGCCCAGGAGTTCGCGCTGCTGGTCAAGGCCGGCATGAGCCCGATCGACGCCATCCGGGCGGCCACGGTGTGGGCGGCTGAGCACCTGGGTCTCTCGGGCCTGCTGGGTTCGCTCACCGTCGGCAAGGCGGCGGACATCGTGGCGGTAAAGGGCGATCCCCTGGCCGACGTCACCGTGCTGGAGAAGGTCAGCTTCGTGATGAAGGGCGGGGTAATCTACAAGGAGGACTAAGCCCCCTCCTTCCCGAACGCCCGCAGGAAGGCCTCGATGTGGAACCTGGCATAGGGCAGGTATTCCTCGGGCGCCATCGGCACCCCGAACCCGCCGCGGATCAACGATATCTGCATGAAGGGGGCGAAGAACAGCCGGACCATCATCACCGGGTTGTCGACGGGCTTGAGCTCACCCGACTCGATGGCCTTGAGGAAGGCCTGGGCGACGATGCCGACGCTGGGGCCCAGCACCTGGTCGCGGATCAGGCCTGCCACGTCCGGCCGGCGGGCCGATTCGTCCATCGCCAGGGCCATGTAGCCGCGGGCCAGGCCCCCCTCCTGGATCTTCAGCGTGCCCTCGGCGAAGATGTCCAGCAGGCCCCGGATCGGCCCCTCGTA
>DASPLD010000137.1:0-6748 GCA_035627755.1 Caulobacter sp.
CACCGATTTGGGAATCCCGATTCCGTCAAATCGGGCCATGCTCTAGACCAAGCGAACCGCCGGGCTTACCCCAGGATCCGCTCATCCCGGCATTCGCCGGGATGAGCGGGTAGAGGGAAAGGCCTGAGGACCGCTTGGCTCAGACTTGCAAGGCCGCGTCGGTGGCGCGGATCAGGCCGTCGATGATCCCTGGCTCGGTGGAGGCGTGGCCGGCGTCCCAGATGATGTCGAACTTGGCTTCCGGCCAGGCCTTGTGCAGCGCCCAGGCGGTCTCCAGCGGGGTGACCACGTCGAACCGGCCCTGGACGATCCAGCCGGGGATGTGGCGGATACGCTCGACGTTGTTGAGCAGCCAGCCGTCCTCGTCGAAGAAGCCGCGGTTGGCGAAGAAATGGTTCTCGATGCGGGCGAAGGCGACGGCGAAGTCCGCCTCGTTGAACTTCGGCGGCCGGGCCTCGGGCCCCCGGATGGAGATGGTGTCGCCTTCCCACTGGCTCCAGGCTGCGGCGGCCTCCGACTGCACCCGGCGGTCGGGGTGGGTCAGGCGGCGGTGGTAGGCGCCGATCAGGTCGCTGCGCTCGGCTTCGGGGATGGGCGCCTTGAACTTCTCGAAGGCGTCGGGGAACAGCATGCCCGCGCCGTCCTGGTAGAACCACTTCAGCTCACGCTGAGTGACGAGGAAGATGCCGCGCAGGACCAGGGCGGTGACCCGTTCGGGATGGGTGATGGCGTAGGCAAGGGCAAGCGTGGAGCCCCAGCTGCCGCCGAACACGCACCATTTCTCGACCCCCAGGTGAACCCGCAGGCGCTCGATGTCCTCGATCAGGCTCCAGGTGGTGTTGTCCTCGAGGCTGGCGTTGAGCCGGCTCTTGCCGCAGCCGCGCTGGTCGAACAGGGCGATGCGATACCTCTGCGGGTCGAAGAACCGCCGCATGGTCGGGTTGATCGCCCCGCCGGGGCCGCCGTGCAGCACCACCGCCGGCACGCCGCCCGGGTTGCCGCACTCCTCGAAGAAAATCTCATGCACCCCGCCCGTCTTCAACCAGCCGAAGTTGTAGGGATCGATCTCGGGATACAGGCTCCGTCGGCCGACGGTCTGGGCGACGGAGAGAGAGGGGGAAGCGCGGTCCATTGGGCCGTTCTAGGGTGGTTTCCCTTAGGTCGCCAGTGAACTTGCAATCTCAGGGGGGCGGCGTGAACTCAGTTCCGCCCCCCTTGGGGGCGGGGGACCGCGCGCGGATACGCGCGTGGTGGTGGGGGCAGCGTCGAGGCTTGGGGTTGCCATGAAGCAGCTGTCACACCCGCGCCAGAACGCGCCTATTTCCGTCAGGCCGGCGCCGCCCCCTCAGTCCGGCGCGTATTCGCGTCGGACTGCTCCCCCAAAGGGGGAGCGACTGCCTAAAGTGGAAACCGCTTGCCGAGCCACGCCAGGATCGCCCGATTGGTCTCCTCCGGCTTCTCCTGCTGGGTCCAGTGGCCGCTGCCTTCGATCAGCACCTTCTCCAGGTCGTCACAGATGGCCCCCATGCCATCGGCGGAGGACGGCGGCAGGACCGCGTCCTTCTCGGCCATGATCATCAGGGCCGGTTGGCGGACCCGATGCTCCACCCCCTCGGACTGGATCCAGTTCCGGGTGAAGTTGCGGTACCAGTTGATGCCGCCCGTGAAGCCGGTCCGCTCGAAGGTCTCGACATAGGCCTCGAACTCCTCGTCGGTGAGGAAGAACGGCCGGGGATCGTTCTCGGGGCTCCACGCCGCCAGGAGATCGACGATGGCGAACAGGGAGGGATCGCCCTCCTTGCGCTCGGTGGCGAAGCCGGCGGAGGCCGGCATCGGCACGTTGAGGGGCCGGCGCAGGAAGAAGTCCATCACCTTGCGGGGATTCTCGCCAAGGACGGCGTCGGCCTCGCCGGGAGTCTGGAAGTGGACGATGTACATCCGCTCGCCCAGCCGCTTGCGCATGATCTCGATCGGGTCGGCGGGAGCGCGGGGCTGGAACGGGGTGTTGAGGCTGATGACCCCGGCCACCCGGTCGGGATGGCGCACGGACATGTACCAGACCACGAAGCCGCCCCAGTCGTGGCCGCAGAAGATCGCCTTCTCCGCGCCGACGTGGTCGAGCAAGGCGACGAGGTCGGCGCAGAGGGTTTCGAGATCGTAGCTCTCGACCGCCCCGGGGGCGTCGGTGAGGCCGTAACCCCGCTGGTCAGGAGCGATCACCCAGCGGCCGGCGTCGCTCAGCGCCTTGATCTGGTGGCGCCAGCTGAAAGCCAGTTCGGGGAAGCCGTGGGAGAAGATGATCGGCACGCCCTTCCTGGGGCCGGCCTCATAGTAGGCCATGCGGATGCCGTTGACCTGGGCGTACTGCACGGGCGGCATCATGGTCTCGATCGCGGACATGGCGTTTCCCTCTGGTTGACCGAACGCTGGCATGGCCGCCGCCGCGGAAGGCAAGGGCCTCAAGGGTGGGTCCAGCCCAGGCGGGGGGCCGGCATGGAACGACCCCCGAACACAGCCGTGACCCCCTCCCCCAGCCTGACGCGGCCGACGACGCTGAGGTCCAGCCCGGCGGCCCTGATGGCCGGCAGTTCGGCGGGGTCGATGGCGCAGAGGACCTGGTAGTCGTCGCCGCCCGTGGCCAGCGCCAGGCGGGCAGCGGCCTCGTCGGGCTGGACGGCGAGCCAGGCGGCGGCGGGCTCGGATATGGGGACCTGCTCAAGGGCGATTTCCGCCGCGAAGCCGCTGGCGATGGCGATGCGGCCGGCGTCGGCCAGCAGGCCGTCGGAGACGTCGGCCGAGGCGCGGGCGAAGCGGCGCAGGGCCGGAATCAGGTCGAGACGCGGCTGGGGCGTGCGGTAGCGGGCGGCGAGGTAGCCGCCCGCGTCGGGAAGCTGGCCGCGCGCGGCCTGCAGGCCCAGCCAGCCGTCGCCGATGAAGCCGCTGACCATCAGGAGGTCGCCGGGCCGGGCGGTGGCGCGGCGGACCATGCCGCCTGCCGGGACCTCTCCCATCAGCGTCGCGGTCAACGTCAGGGGACCGGGGGTGGAGACGGTGTCGCCGCCCAACAGGGGCAGCCCCCAGGCGTCGCCCGCCTGACGCAGGCCTTCGGCGAACCGCTGCTTCTCCGCCCAGGTCACGTCGCGGGGCCATGCCACCGACAGGAAGTAGCCGACCGGCTCGGCGGCCTTGGCGGCGAGGTCCGACAGGTTCACCGCCAGCAGCTTGGCGGCGACGGTGTCGAGGGGGTCGTCCGCCAGGAAATGGACGCCGGCGACCATGGCGTCCTTGGTGACCACCAGGTCATGGCCTTCGCGCGGGGTGAGCACCGCGGCGTCATCGAGCAGGTCCAGCGCACCGGGATGCCCCCTGGTCAGGGGCCGGAGGAGGCGTTCGATCCAGCCGAACTCCCCTTCGTCAGGGCCATCAGGTCCGCCGGGCGTCACGGGCGATCCCGTCGAGCGCGCCGTTGATGAAGCCGGGTTCGGGGCCCTCGAAGAAGGACTTGGCGATCTCGACATATTCGTCGATGGCCACTTCCAGCGGCACGTCCGGCCGATGGATAAGCTCCCAGGCGCCGGCCCGCAGGATGGCGCGCGCGGTGGCGTCGAGGCGTTCCAGTTTCCAGTTGCTGGCGAGGCGGCCCGTCACGGCCTTGTCGATCTCTGCCTGCTGGCCCACCGCGCCCCGAATCAGATCGGCGAAGAAGGCCTCGTCGGCCTGGGCCAGGAGCTCGCCCTCGATGTCGCGGTCGAAGCGGTGGTCGCTGAACTCCCGGATGACCGCTTCGACGCCGGCCCCGGTCATCTCCATCTGGTAGAGGGCCTGGACGGCGGCCAGGCGCGAGACGGTGCGGGCCCGGCGCTGGGCGGGGGTCAGGTTGGCGACCGGCTTCTGCTCCGCATGAGCCTGCAGCTTCTCGAACGCCTCCGCGAGGGAGGTGGGCTTGGGATCGTCGCTCACCGGCCGGCGCCCCCCAGCAGGCGGCGCTTGTGGGTCAGGACGTCGAGCGCCGCGCGAGCCGCGCCGCCCCCCTTGTCGCCTTCCGAGACCCGCGCCCGGGCCCAGGCCTGGTCCTCATCCTCGACGGTCAGGATGCCGTTGCCGATCGGCAGGCCCTTGAGGGTCAGGTCCATGATTCCGCGGGCCGACTCGTTGGAGACGATCTCGAAATGGTAGGTCTCCCCGCGGATGACCACGCCCAGGGCCACGAATCCGTCGTAGCGCACGCCGGCCGGACGGCGGCCGCCCTCGTCGGCCAGGGCGATGACGCCCGGGATCTCCAGGGCCCCCGGCACGGTGACCACGTCGTAGTCGGCCTCGAAGGCGTCGAGGGCCTGGGTCGCGCCGCGCAGCAGCTCGTCGGACAGGTCCGAATAGAACCGTCCCTCGACGATCAGGATGCGCACGGGGTCGTCGATCATTCATTCTCTCCGGTAATCGGCGCGCGTCCGACGATCTTCAGGCCGTAGCCTTCCAGGGCCGCCGGTTTGAACGGGCTGGAGGTCAGCAGGATCATCTCGCGGACGCCGAGGTCGAGGAGGATTTGCGCCCCCACCCCATAGTCGCGCAAGGCGTTGTTGCGATATTGGCTGCCCGCGGCGTATTCGCCCCCGTAGCGCTCGCTCAGCCAGGCCGGGTTGGGATCGCGGATGAACACCGCCACCCCGGGACCGTCATGGGCGCCGATGGCCCGCAGCGCGGCGGGCACATAGTCGCGGCGGGCCCCGGAGAAGCCCAGCATGTCGGCGGCCATGTCGACCTGGTGCATGCGGACCAGGGTCGGATGTTCCGGGTCGATGCGACCCTTGACCAGGGCGACGTGCTCGCAGCGGTCGATGCTGTTGCGATAGACGATCATCCGGAAATCGCCGCCGTGGACGGAGTTGAACGGCGTCTCCAGGACGCGCTCGACCTGGCGCTCGGTCCTGCGGCGATAGGCGATCAGGTCGGCGATGGTGCCGATCTTCAGGCCGTGAAGCTGGGCGAAGGCGACCAGCTGCGGCAGGCGGGCCATGGTGCCGTCGTCGTTCATGATCTCGCAGATCACGCCGGCCGGGTTGAGCCCTGCCAGCCGCGAGATGTCGACCGCCGCCTCGGTGTGGCCGGCCCGGACCAGGACGCCGCCATCCTTGGCGACCAGGGGAAAGACATGGCCTGGGGTGACGATGTCGTCCGGGCCCTTCGTCGGGTCGATGGCCACGGCGATCGTGTGCGACCGGTCATGGGCGGAGATGCCCGTGGTGACTCCTTCCCGCGCCTCGATGGAGACGGTGAAGGCGGTGCCCATGCTCTCGCGGTTCTCAGCCGCCATCGGGGGCAGGCGCAGCTGCTTGGCGCGGTCGTGGGTGATGGAGAGGCAGATCAGGCCGCGGGCGAAACGGGCCATGAAGTTGATCTGCTCGGGCGTCGCGAACTGGGCCGGGATGATGACGTCGCCCTCGTTCTCCCGGTCCTCCGCGTCGACCAGGATGTAGGGACGGCCGTTGCGGGCGTCCTCGATGATGTCCTCGATCGGGGAGATGGGGGTGTCGTGCGCACTCATGAGGCGGTCTCCTGCCACCGGGCGAGGTAACGCGCCAGCATGTCGATCTCCAGATTGACCCGCGAACCCGGCTTCAGCCGGCCGAGGGTGGTGACGTCCCAGGTGTGGGGGATGATGTTGAGGCCGAAGATGTCGTCCTCGACCTCGTTGACGGTCAGCGACACGCCCTCGACGGCGATGGAGCCCTTGGGCGCGATGAGCCGGTGCAGCGGCCGGGGGGCGCGGATCCGGTAGCGGTGGGAGCCGCCCTCCGGTTCGACCGACAGCACCTCTCCCACCCCGTCCACGTGGCCGGAAACGACGTGCCCGCCCATCTCGTCGCCGAGCCTGGCGGCGCGCTCGAGGTTGACCGGATGGCCCTCCTCCCAGTCGCCCAGCGTGGTGTGGGCCAGGGTCTCGGCCGAGACCTCCACGGCGAACCAGGTATCGCCCTTCTCGACCACGGTCAGGCAGCAGCCGGCGTGGCTGATGCTGGCGCCCAGGTCGATGGTCGAGACGTCGTAGCTGGTCTCGATCTCGTAGCGGCGGTCGCGGTTGGTCTGCCGGACGGAGCGGACCCGGCCGACGTCGGTGACAATTCCGGTGAACATCTCAGAGCCTTTCGTAGCGTTCCCA
Source organism: Caulobacter sp. (assembly GCA_035627755.1). Taxonomy (GTDB): domain Bacteria; phylum Pseudomonadota; class Alphaproteobacteria; order Caulobacterales; family Caulobacteraceae; genus Caulobacter. The sequence goes on from DASPLD010000137.1 coordinate 6,158, forward strand.
CAGGTCGTCGCCGACCTCGTGGACCGCAAGCCGTTTGAACCGGGGCGCGTCGCCCAGGCGGTTCAGTACGAACTCGCCAACGGCCGGGCGCCCCTCGTCCCCGAGGATCATCGGCGCCCGGAACCACTCGATGGCGTCGACCAGGCCGGCTTTCAGGAAACTCGCCGCCACCTGGCCGCCGCCCTCGATCATCAACGCGCCGTCGAACTGAAAGTCCTCGGGCGGGGGGATGGACAGGCGCGCGCTGACCCTTCGGTTCAGCCAGCCGGACAGGGCGTTCAAGGCCTGTGGCAAGTCCGGCCGGGCATCTTGCGAGTCCACCTGTAGGACGGTGACCCCTGCGTCAGTCAAACGATTGTTTGGCGCCGTGGTGGAAATCACCACCGTGTCGAGGCGGTGGGCGTCGCGGACCAGCTTCGTCGTGCTGGGAAGCCGCTGGCGGCTGTCGAGGACGACCCGGGCCGGCTGCAGGGCGACGAAGCCCGGCAAGCGGACGGTCAGCTCCGGATCGTCGGCGATCGCGGTCTCGACCCCGACCAGCACCGCCTGGTGCAGGGCGCGCAGGCGGTGGACCTCCTCGCGGGCCTTCTC
>DASPLD010000138.1:0-11151 GCA_035627755.1 Caulobacter sp.
TGTTGGCTTTGCCGGTGCGCAGGCTCTTCACCTCGGTCCCCGTCAGGACGAGACCGGCCTCCATGGTGTCATCGAGGAAATAGTCAAACCGCGCGCGGCGGTTCTCCGCGATCAGGTTCCCGGCCATCAGAGCACGCCGGCGGCCCGCATGGCGTCGAGCACCTGGCTGCGGGCCGCTTCCGAACAGGGGACGATCGGCAGGCGGGTTTCCTCCGAACAGAGACCGAGGGTCGCCAGGGCGAACTTGGCCGGCGCCGGGGAGGCGTCGGCGAACATCGCCTTGTGCAGGCGGATCAGCCGGTCCTGCCAGTAGCGCGCGCCCTCCCAGTCCCCCTTCAGGCAGGCGTCGTACTGGGCCGCGCAGGCCTCCGGCGCGACATTGGCGGTCACCGAGATGCAGCCGTGGCCGCCCTGGGCCATGTAGCCGACGCCGTTGGGGTCCTCGCCCGACAGCATGATCCAGTCCTCGCCGCAGCAGATCCGCTGCAGGGCCTGGCGGCCGAGGTCGCCCGAGGCGTCCTTGATGCCGACAATGTTGGGCAGCTTGGAGAGCCGCTCGACGAGTTCGTTGGACATGTCCGACCCGGTGCGGCCCGGCACGTTGTAGACGATCGCCGGTAGTTGCACGGCGTCGTTGATCGCCTTGTAGTGCTGGTACACGCCCTCCTGGCTCGGCCGGTTGTAGTAGGGCGAGACGACAAGGGCCGCGTCCGCGCCGACCGTCTTGGCATGCCGGACGAGCTCGATGGCCTGGGCGGTGTTGTTGGAGCCGGCCCCGGCGATCACCGGCACGCGGCCCCGGGCCGTCTGGATGCAGAGCTCGACGACCCGCCGATGCTCCTCACCGCTGAGGGTGGCGCTCTCGCCGGTGGTGCCGACCGGCACCAGGCCGTGGACGCCGCCGGCGATCTGGCGTTCGACGAGGGCGACGAACGCCGCCTCGTCCACCGCGCCGTCGCGGAAGGGGGTCACCAGGGCGGGGAGGACGCCCTTGAACGGGGATTGGAACATGGCTTGCAAAAAGGGCCGTGAGTTCGCCGCATTCGCTTGCGGCCATGGATTGGGGGCGGACAATATGTCCGGGGCGCGTTGCTTCGCAATGGGCGCGGGCCGTGAATGTTCCGGAGGGTTTCGGGTGAGGTTCGGCGCAGGACGGATAGCGGCCGCTGGGGGCTGTGCGATTCTGGCCCTGCTGGCGGCCGGATCGGCCTCGACCCAGGCTTCCCGCGAGCCGCCGGTCCAGTTGACGACGCCCGGCCTGCCCTATTCGGCGCTCGCCCAGGAAGGCGACGCCGAGTCCCTGAGGATGGCGCTCGTCGCCGCGAAGGCGGGCGAGGGAGAGCGGGTGCGCACCGCGATGAGCGGCATCCAGGACCCCCTGGCCCGCAAGATCGCCGTATGGGCCCTGGCCGACGGCGCGCCCGATGTGATGTCCTTCTCGGAGCTTGATGCGGCTCGGCGGGACCTGGCCGGCTGGCCCCGGGCGGCGACCCGCCAGGCAAACGCCGAGAAGAAGCTGGAGACCGCCGGGATGGACCCGGCCCGCACCGTCGCCTGGTTCGGCGGCGCCGAGCCGGAGACGGTGGAGGGCGCCATGGCGCTGGCCGCCGCCTACCGCGCTCAGGGCCGGACCGGGGAGGCCGCCGCCCTGGTGCGCCGCTGGTGGACCACGAGGCTGTTCGACGCCGAGCCGCAGGCGGCGATGCGGGCCAGGTTCGGCGACCTGCTGACCCCCGGCGACAACGAGGCCCGCACGGACCTGCTGCTCTACGGCCCGCAGGGGCCGGCGGCGCGGGAGATGGTCGACAATCTCACCGGCCCCGACCGGGCGCTGGCCGAGGCCCGCCTGGCCTTGCGGTCCAGCCGGAGCGACGCCAACGCCCGGGTCGCGAAACTGAGCGAAGCGCAGCGCCAGGATCCGGGTCTGGTCTGGGAACAGGCCCTGTATTTCCACAAGCGTGGCCTGAGCACCCTGGCCTGGTCGCTGTCGGCCGGGATCAAGGCGCCGCCGAGCGCGGAGGTGGCGGCCCTGAGTTGGCCCGACAAGCGGCGGATGATCGGCGCGGCCCTGCAGGAGGGGAATGCGCGGGCCGCCTACAACCTCGCCCGCGACTGTGGGATGAGCGCCGGGGCCGACGCGGCGGAGGCGGAATTCTACGCCGGCTGGCTGGCGTTGACCCGGCTGAACGACGCTGGCGCCGCAGAGGGGCATTTCGCCAGATTGGCTGGGGCGGGGGTCTCGCCGATCACCCAGGGCCGGGCCCTCTACTGGCAGGGCCGCGCGGCCGAAGCGCTGGGCAAGACACCGGAGGCCCAGGCCTTCTATCGCCAGGGTGCGCGGCACACTACCGTGTTCTACGGCCAGTTGGCCGCCGAGAAGGCCGGTGTCCGGGAGATCGTTCTCGGCAAGGACCCGGTGATCACCAGCGCCGACCGGGCCCGGTTCGACGGCCGGGAGGTGGTGCGGGCGGCCCGGCTGCTGGCGGCCTTCGGCCTCAAGGAGCAGTTTCGCACCTTCGTGCTGCATATCGACGACGTTCTCCCGACGGCCGCCGAGGCCGCCCTGCTGGTCGACCTGGCCCGAAGCATGGGAGACCAGGACCTGGGCATGCGGGCGGTGCGCACCGCCGCCCAGCGCGGCTTCATCCTGCCCGAGCGAGGCTACCCGGTGATCCCCGCGCCTCAGGTCCCGGGCGGCGCCGAGCCGGCCTTCGTGCTCAGCATCACCCGGCAGGAAAGCAACTTCGACCCCCGCGCCCGTTCCCACGCCGACGCCCGAGGCATGATGCAGCTGCTGCCCGGCACCGGGCGCGACACCGCCCGGCGACTGGGCGAGGAATTCACCGTCGAGCGGCTCTACGAGCCCGACTTCAACATGAGGCTGGGCAGTCGCTACCTCGGCGACATGACCGTCGCCTTTGGCGGCAGCTACGCCATGGCCGCCGCGGCCTATAACGCCGGTCCCAACCGTCCCCCGCAGTGGATCGCCCTGTGCGGCGACCCCCGCGGCGCGAGGACCGACCCGTTGAACTTCATCGAGTGCATTCCGTTCAGCGAGACCCGCAACTACGTCATGCGCACCCTGGAGACGATGCAGGCCTACCGCGCCAGGCTGAACGGCGGCGCCGCGCCGCTGCAGCTGTCCGCGGACCTCAAGCGAGGGAACGGAGTCCCGTGAAGCCGCTGCCGTTGCTGTTGGCGACCCTGGTCGTCTTGACCGGATCGCCCATCGCGAAGGCCCAGGACTCGGATATGCCGCAGCGGGTGCTGAGCCATTGGAGCGATGCCCAGCAGGCGCTAGCCCTCGCCGACAGCCAGGTCTGCGACGACAGGCGGCGCGCAAAGCGGATCAAGCGCCTGCGCCAGCGGCACGACGCAGTCATGGCACGCTTTCGCGAGCGCTATCCCACCGCTGACGGCGTCGGAGAATGGGTGCATATCGAATACGACAGCTGCGACCAGCCCCATGTCGGAACCTCGCGGGACTTCTTCGATGAAAACGCGACCTCCGCCGGACGGGCGATCGCCCAGGCCGAGCGGCTGCTGGGCATCAGCCGGGATCGCTAGGGCGAGAGGCCCCGCTTCGTCAGGGTGATCTCGTACAGTTTCGGCCACAGCTTGCCGGTCACGAACAGGCGCTTGGTCGCCGGATCGTAGGCGATGCCGTTCAGCACTTCTTCGTCGCCTGTGCGGTTCTCGCCGAGCAGACCCGAGAGGTCGATCCAGCCGACCAGCTGGCCGGTCGCAGGATCGATCCGGGCGATGTAGTCGCTCTGCCAGATGTTGGCCCAGACTTCTCCCTCCACCCATTCCAGTTCGTTGAGCCTGGCCACCTCCTGGCCGTTCAGCGTCACCCGCAGGCGGCCGGTCTCCCTCAGCGTCTCCGGATCGAGGAAACGCAGTTCCGCTGTGCCGTCGCTCATGATCAGCCGCCTGCCGTCATGGGTCAGTCCCCAGCCCTCGCCGGGGTAGCTGAACGTGTCCAGCGGCTTGAAGGTCTTGAGATCGTAGACGAATCCGAGCTGCGACTGCCAGGTCAGCTGGATCAGTCGGCCCTTCCAGGCGACGGCGCCTTCTCCGAAATGTTGGGCCGGAAGGTCGCGGCGCTGGATCACCTTGCCGGTCGGAAGGTCCACCTTGCGGATCGAGGATTCCCCGTACCGGCCGGTGCTCTCGTAGAGGGCGCCGTCCTCGAAGAAGAGACCCTGGGTGTAGGCCTTGGCGTCGTGCGGGACAGTCTGGACCACCCTGTAGTCGTAGATCGGCGGATCGCTCCGGGCCGCAGCGGACGCCGGCGTCGCGACCAGGAGGAGCAGGAGGAAGGCGAGGCGCATCATGGGCCGGCCCGGCGGGTGACGAGGACCGGGCCATCTTCGGTCTCCAGGAAGCGGCCGTCCAGACCGAAGACTTCGCGCAGGCGGTCGGGATGGAGCGCCTCGACCGGCGGCCCGTCGGCGGCCACGCCGCCTTGCGACAGCACCACCAGCCGGTCGCAGGACCGGGCGGCCAGCGACAGGTCGTGCAGGGTCAGCACCACCCCTGCCCCGCGTTCCGCCTCCTGGCGCAGCAGGGCCAGGCTGAGGAACTGGGCGTCGGGGTCGAGGCCGGCGGCCGGCTCGTCGGCGACCAGCAGGGGCGCGCGGGTGGCCAGCAGCCGGGCCAGCAACACCCGCGCCCGCTCTCCGCCGGAGAGGTCGAGCACGCCGCGGCCGGCGAAGCCTTCCAGGCCCACGCGGGCGAGGGATTGCAGGGCGACGGCCTGGGCCTGGCCGGCCGGCAGGTCGGGGGCGCCGAGCTCGGCGATGCGCCCGGCGGCCAGGTTCCAGCCGACGCGGCGCTCCTGGGGCAGGTAGCCGACCTGGCGGGCGCGATCGGCGTGACTGAGCTGGGCCACGGGACGGCCGGCGAGGCGGACGGCGCCGGCCTGCAGGGGCAGCAGGCCGAGGCCCGCCCGCAGCAGCGTGGTCTTGCCGGCGCCGTTCGGACCGAGGACGCCGACCATCTCGCCCGGCCGCACCTCCAGGCTGACGCCCTGGAGCACCGGCCGGCCGGCCGGTCCCGCCCGGACGTTGTCGAAGGACCAGAGGACGGTCATGCGCGCCAGCTCCGGGCGGCGCGCCAAGCGATCAGGGCGAAGAGCGGCGCCCCGACCAGGGCGGTGACCACGCCGAGCTTCAGCTCCTGCTCGCTGGGCAGGACGCGGGCGACCAGGTCGGCCGCGGTCAGCAGGATGGCTCCGGCCAAGGCCGAGGGCGCGAGAATCCGGCCGGGCTCGTCGCCGGCCAGGGGCCGCACCAGGTGCGGCGCGGCGAGGCCGACGAACCCCACCACCCCGGCCGCGGCGACGCCGGCCCCTGTGAGCAGGGCCGCGCCCGCAACGGCGGCGGTGCGCAGGGCGGCCATCGGCAGACCCGAGAGGGCGGCGGTCTCCTCGCCGAGGGTCAGCATGGTCAGGCCCCGCGCCGACCAGAGGCAGAGACCTGCGCCGAGCGCCATCGGTATGGCGGCCCGGACGATGTCGGACAGGTCGCGGTTGGCCACCGAGCCCAGCAGCCAGTTCATCACCTCGGCCGTGGCGACCGGCGAGGGGGAGAAGTTGAAGATCAGCGCGGTCAGGGCGCCGCCGAGAGCCGACAGCGAGACTCCGAGCAGGATCAGGGCCTCAGGCTCCCGAAACCGCGCGGCCAGGCCCGAGACCAGCAGGCCGGCCGCCAAGGCGCCGACCAGGGCCCCCGCCTCCACCGCCCCGGTGAGGGCCGAGAGGCCGAGGGCTATGGTCAGGGCGGCGCCGAGGCCGGCGAAGGCCGAAACGCCCAGCACCCCGGGGTCGGCCAGCGGATTGCGCAGCAGGCCCTGCAGGGCGGCCCCGGCCAGGCCGAGCCCGCCGCCGACCAGGGCAGCCATCAGGGCGCGCGGCAGGCGGATGGTCCAGATCACCTCCCCGGCCGGCGAGCCGGGCTGGGCGATGGCCTCGCCGTACTGGGCGAGGGTCAGCGGGGTTTCGCCGAGCAGCAGGCCTGCCGCCAGCACGGCGCCCAGAGCCAGCAACAGGATGGACAGGGCCGGACGCGTCATCAGCGGGGCGCGGCCCTGGCCAGCGCCTCGACCCCCTCGGCGGCGAACCAGCCTGGGCAGCTCAGCACCGAAGCGGGCATGGCCGCCAGGGTCTGGTCCGGCAGGCGGCGTTGCACCGCCCGGTGACGCCCCATGCCCCAGCGTTCGAAGGCCGCCGACAGCTGGTCGAAGAATCCCAGCACGAAGCCGCGCCGGGGCCCCAGCACCACGGACTCCAGCGGCACGGGCGTGAAGCCCGGCGGGGCGGCGTTGCGAAATCCGGCGGCGGCCAGGATGCGGTCGATGAAGGTGCCCGGACCCGCGGTGTAACCGCTGGGGGTCAGGTAGAGGACCTCCCGGCCCTTCCAGGCCCCGGCGCTGGCGGCAAGCTTCGCGTCCATGCCGGCGATCAGCGCCCTCCCCGCCTCGGGACGGTCGAGGGCGGCGGCGACCTTGAGGATGTTGGCCCGCACGCCGTCGAAGTCGGCGGCGTCGTCGATGCGCACCGTGGCAATCCCTCGTCGGGACAGGGCCTGGTCGAGCCGCGCGTCGCCGCCCCAGTAGCGGACGACAAGAGTCGGGCGGGCGGCAAGGATGCCCTCGGCGCTGACCCGCCGCTGCGGCAGGCCGCGGGCCAGGTCGCGCAGGTGGGAATCGGCATCCTCGGCGCGATGGGAGAGGCCGACGATGGCTTCGCGCGGGGCCAGGGCCAGGACGTATTGGTCGGCGCACTGGTCAAGGGAGACGACCCGGGCGGCGGCGGCCTCGGTTGCCAGAAATCCTGCAAGCACCGTCATCCCGGCCGCAGCGCGCAGCGCGGAGAGCCGGGACCCAGGCGGTCCGGTCAACGTCCGTCGACGCCGCGCGATTGGCATTCTGTCCCCCTGGGTCCCGGATCGGCCTTGCAGGCCGTCCGGGATGACGGACGGGGGTTATCGGGTCAAGTCAGTCCGCCACCAGTCCATGCAGCAGGCCGTCGAGCATCACCCGGCGCAGTTCCTCCGACGGCGCCCAGTCGAAATCGGGCTTGGTGATCAGCAGCGCCACCAGGCCATGGCAGCCGGCCCAAAGCGTCTGGGCGGCGCTCTTGGCCGAGCCGGTGCGCAGCCGGCCCGAGGCGGCGATCTCGGCGACCACGGCGGAGAACTTCTCGAAGCAGCGGTCGCCCAGCTCCATGGCGGCCTCCGCCTTGGCCTCGGAGATCATCCCGATGTGGGCGCAGAACACCAGCTGATAGGCATTGGAGTTCTGCAGGGCGAAGTCCATGTAGGCGTCGAGCATCATCCGCACCCGGACGACCGGGTCGATCGGCCGGGCCGAGATCTCGCTGTTGATTTCCAGCAGCCGGGTAATGGCCCCGTCGCTGATCTCCAGCAGGATTTCGTCCTTGTCCTTGAAGTGCATGTAGAGGGCGGTCGAGGAGACCCCGACCTCGTCCGCGATCTTGCGGATCGTCGCGCCCTGGTAGCCCTCGGCCAGGAAGATGCGCTGGGCCGCCTCGAGGATTTCCCCCCGCCGCAAGTGCCCGTCGCCCTTCGGCTTCCTGGCGGAACGCAGCGGCTTCTTGAGAACCGTCGTCACGTTCGTGTTTCCCCTCACAAAGTCCCCGAACCGAACACTAAACGGGAATCACCTGAGCGGCACAAGTGTTCCGGATGCCGTCAAGTCCGCTGGACGGGTGGCGAACCGGTAGGTAAGCCGCGCATCATGACCGCCCCCCGCGTCGCCGACGCCCCGATCCTGCTCAGCACCAAGGCCTGGGCCGACTATGCGCTGATCGACAGCGGCGGCGGCCGTAAGCTGGAGCGCTACGGCCAGTTCCGGGTGGTCCGGCCCGAACCCCAGTGCCTGTGGAGCCCCAGCCTACCTGCCGCCGAGTGGGACAAGGCCGACGCGGTGTTCGACCCCACCGACGAGGACGAGGCCGGCCGCTGGCGGTTCTCCCGGCCCATGCCGGAGATGTTCCCGCTGGCCTGGGGCGCCGCCAAGTTCAACAGCCGGTTCACCAACTTCCGCCACCTGGCCTTCTTCCCCGAGCAGGCGGCCAACTGGGCCTGGCTGGACCAGCGGATCCGCGGCGCCGGACGGCCGCTGAACATCCTCAACCTGTTCGGCTACACGGGCGTCGCCAGCCTGGTCTGCGCGGCGGCGGGGGCGAAGGTGACCCACGTCGACGCCTCCAAGAAGTCGGTCAACTGGGCCCGCGAGAACGCCATCCTGAGCAAGCTCGACTTCGCCCCGGTGCGCTGGCTGGTGGAGGACGCCAAGAAGTACGTCCAGCGGGAGGTCCGCCGGGGGCAGACCTACGACGGCGTCATCCTCGACCCGCCCAAGTTCGGCCGCGGCCCGACGGGCGAGACCTGGCGCCTGTTCGAGGACCTGCCCGAGCTCTCGCAGCTGTGCGCCCAGCTCCTGGCTCCCGACGCCTCCTTCCTGATCCTTAACGCCTATGCGGCGCGGATCTCCGGCGCCTCGCTGTCGGGACTGCTGGCCGACCAGCTGAAGGACCGCGGCGGGGTGATCGACTGGGGCGAGCTGGCCCTGGAGCAGGAGGACGGCGCCCGCCGCATCGGCCTCTCCTTCTTCGCGCGATGGACTTCTGAGGGGAAGAAGGGGTGAACGTCCGGCAGGTCAGCTCCCTCTCCAACGAGACGGTGAAGGCCGCCCGGGCGCTGCACATGCGCAAGGCCCGCGAGGAGACCGGCCAGTTCCTCGCGGAGGGCTTGAAGATCATCACCGAGGCGGTCGACCAGGGCGTCGCCCCGGAGATCCTGCTGTTCGGCAAGGCCGCCGCCAGCCACCCGCTGCTGGTGCGGGCCGCCGAGGCGACCACGGCGGCCGGCGGCGAGGTGATCGAGGTGACGCCCGAGATCCTCGAGAAGATCGCCCGCCGCGACAACGCCCAGCCGGCCCTCGCCGTGTTCCGCCAACGGTTCGTCCCACTCTCCAGCCTGCGCCCGACCTCGAACGTCTGCTGGGTGGCCATGGACCGGGTGCGCGATCCCGGCAACCTCGGCACCGTGGTGCGGACCGTCGACGCGGCCGGCGGCGGGGGTGTGATCCTGGTCGGCGACTGCTGCGACCCCTATTCGGTCGAGGGGGTGCGGGCGACCATGGGCTCGATCTTCGCCGTCCCGCTGGCGCGGGCGAGCCTGGAGGAGTTCCTGGCCTGGCGCGGGCAATGGCCGGGGTCGGTGGTGGGGACCCTGCTCAGCGCCACCTGCGATTATCGCTCCGCGGACTACCAGGCCCCAACCCTGATCCTCATGGGCAACGAAGCCCAAGGTCTGCCGCCGGAACTGGCCGCCGCCTGCGACGTCAACGTCAAGATCCCCATGCGCGGGCGTGCGGACAGCCTGAACCTGTCGGTGGCGACGGGGATCATGATCTACGCGGTTACGGACCGGCTGTTGGGCTAGCGGAACGGGAATACCTTGGTCCGGAAATGGGGACACGTTGGATTTCAACGTGTCCCCGCCACTCCCTCTGCCGTCATCCCGGCCGTAGCGCGCAGCGCGGAGAGCCGGGACCCAGGGGCCTCATCTCCAGCGTTCGCGGCCGCGCGGGCGCTCCGGCGCCCCCTGGGTCCCGGATCGCCCTACGGGCGTCCGGGATGACGTTGGTCATGTCCCCCGCGGCTTCGCCCGCGTCGTCGCCTGAGCCTTCCAGGGCTCCTCCGGCCAGAGGTGGCGGGGATAGCGGCCCTTCATCTCCGTCCGCACCTCCTTCCACGACCCGCGCCAGAAGGCCGGCAGGTCGCGGGTGACCTGGATCGGACGGTGGGCCGGGGACAGCAAGGCCAGCACCAGGGGCTGGCCGCCGACCGTCGGGTGGGTCTCGACGCCGTAGAGTTCCTGCACCCGGACCGAGATCGTCGGGCCGGCTTCGGCAGCGTAGTCGATGGTCAGGCGCGACCCGGTCGGGGCGGTCCATCGGGAGGGGGCGGCGGCGTCGAGGCGCTTCTGGACGTCCCAGGGGATCAGGGTGCGCAGGGCGTTTTCGAGATCCTGGTCGGTCAGGCTGGCCAGGGTGCGGCGGCCTTCCAGGACCGGGGCCAGCCAGTCGTCAAGGTTGGCCATCAGGGCGGCGTCGGAGAGGTCGGGCCATGTCTCGTCGCCGGCGCGCAGGAAACGGAGGCGTTCGAGCAGGGAGCGGCTCCCCTCCCCCACCGGCAGGGCGGTGAGGCCATCGCGGCGTACCTGACCAAGCAGGGCGGCGGCGATCATGGCCTTGTCAGGGTTGTCGACCAGCCGGTCTTCGAGCACCAGCCGGTCAAGGCGGACCAGGCGGCGGGCGCGGACCTTGCCGTCGGCCTCCACGTCAAGTCGGTCCTCGGCGGTCAGGCGGGTGGCGAAGGCATCGCGCAGGGTTTCGGGATCGAGCGGCGCGGCCAGCAGAATGCGGTCGCGCGCCGCGCCGCCGCCCAATTCCCCCACGGCCAGCCAGGGCTCGCGGGCCAGGGCGTCGGTGGGTTCGAGATGACAGCCCCGGCCGTTGGCCAGCTGGAACTCGCCGAGCTTGCCGCGGGCCTTGGCGACGCGCTCCGGGAAGGCCTCGGCGAGCAGCAGGGCGGCGTCCAGCGGCGGCTGGCGCGGCGGGCGGCCGGCGGCGCGGGCCCAACGGTCGGCCAGGGCGCGGGCGTCGCGCGCCCGGCCGGAGCGGTCGCGGTCGAACTGGTCCAGGCGGTGGCGCAGGTCGGCGTCCCGGCCGCCGAGGCCCCGCTCGGTCAGGAGGGCGGCGATTCGGGCGGCGAGCTCGCCCTGGCCGCCGGCCGCGCCACGGATGACCATGTGCGCCAGGCGAGGCGGCAGCGGCAGCCCGGCCAGCGCCCGGCCGTGAGCGGTGAGGCCGCCCGCCTCGTCCAGGGCTTCCAGCCGATGGAGCAGGCCTCGGGCTTCGGCGAAGGCGCCGGCCGGAGGCGGGTCGAGGAAGGCCAAGCCCGAGGCGTCGCGGGCGCCCCAGCGGGCAAGGTCGAGGGCGAAGCCCGACAGGTCGGCCTCGAGGATCTCCGGCCGCGCGAAAGGGACCAGGGCCCGGGTCTCCGGCTCCTCCCACAGGCGGTAGCAGACGCCGGGCTCGGTGCGGCCGGCGCGGCCG
>DASPLD010000139.1:0-10217 GCA_035627755.1 Caulobacter sp.
GGCGGCCAGGGGATCACCCTGGTGAACATCGGGGTGGGGCCCAGCAACGCCAAGACCATCACCGACCACCTGGCGGTGCTGCGTCCGCAAGCCTGGCTGATGATCGGCCACTGCGGCGGCCTGCGCGGCAGCCAGAAGATCTGCGACTACGTCCTGGCCCACGCCTATCTGCGCGACGACCATGTGCTGGACGCGGTGCTGCCGACCGACATCCCGGTGCCCAGCATCGCCGAGGTGCAGCGCGCCCTCTACGACGCCGCCAAGCTGATCAGCGGCGAGAGCGGCGAGGCCCTCAAGCGGCGTCTGCGGACCGGCACGGTGGTGACCACCGACGACCGGAACTGGGAGCTGCGCTACACCTCCAGCGCCCTGCGGTTCAACCAGAGCCGGGCGGTCGGCATCGACATGGAAAGCGCCACCATCGCCGCCCAGGGCTTCCGTTTCCGGGTGCCGTACGGAACGCTGCTTTGCGTCTCCGACAAGCCGCTGCATGGCGAGATCAAACTGCCCGGCCAGGCCAACGCCTTCTACGAACGCGCCATCGGCCAGCACCTGCAGATCGGCATCGCCACCGTGGACCTGTTGCGGGCCGAGGGGCCGCGGCTCCACAGCCGCAAGCTCCGGGCCTTCGACGAGCCGCCGTTCCGGTGAAGCATCTCTATTCCTCCTCCGACGCGTAGCGCCGGGGGAGGATCTTACGCGGTCAGATACGCCACCATCTCCGCCGCCAGCCGGGGCTCGGCGACGGTGGTCAGGTGGTCGCCGGGGACGCGCACGGCCTTGGCGTTTGGCATGGCCGCCGCCAGCCGCTCGGGCGAGCCGTTGTCCGCGTCGTCCTCGCCGCAGAGGACCAGGGTCGGGACGTCGAGCCCCGCCAGGTCCTCCGCCGTGGTCGGCACGAAGCTGGCCAAGACGCCGAGCAGCGCCTGGGGGTTCAGGCCGCCGGCGCGGATGCGGGCCTGGATGTACTTGCCGGCGCGCGGGTCGCGGGCGTTCTCGCCGTGGCGGATGGAATCCTCGAACATGGCCGCGCGGGCGCCCGCCTGCATGATGCCGCTGTCGCCCATGCCGCCGAGCACGCAGCGGCGGGGCCGCATGCCCCGCACCAGGCAGCGGACGGCGGTGCGGGCGCCGAGGCTGTAGCCGACCAGGTCGAAGTCCGTCAGGCCAAGGCTGGCGGCCAGCGCCTCCTGGTCCCGCGCCAGCACGTCGCCCGGCCAGGCGGAGGCCGCCTCCGGGGCGGCCGAGTCGCCATGGCCCCGCAGGTCCGGCGCGATCACCTCGAAGCCGGCGTCGGCCACCGCCTGGGCGATCCCCGGCTCAACCCAGTTGAGCCGGGCGCTGGCGATGAAGCCGTGCAGCATCAGCACCGGCCGGCCCTCGCCCAGCCTGTGCACCGCAATCGTCTCGCCGTCGAAGCTGGTGAATTGGTCCGTCCTCATCCCGGCATGGTGGGGCGCCGGGCGCGGCGGCGTCCAGCCCGTTCCCTTTCGCCCCGATTGCCCCTACCGTCGCCGCTGATTTTCAGGCTGGGGAGTTTTCATGATGCGGCGGTTGGCTCTGGCGGCGGGCGCGGCCCTCGCCCTGATGGGGGGTGCGGCGGACGCGGGCACAGTGGCGGTCACCGCCGAGCGGCTGCTCGACGTGCGCACCGGCAAGTACATCGAAAAGCCGATGGTGGTGATCACCGACGGCAAGATCACCGCCGTCGGCAGCCAGACCTCGATGACCGTACCGGCTGGGACCGAGATCATCGACCTGCCCGGCCTGACCCTGCTGCCCGGCCTGATCGACATGCATGTGCATCTCGACTCCTCGCCGATCTACGGCGGCTTCAGCGGCCTCTCCTACACCGACGGGTTCTGGACCGTGGTGGCGGTGCGCAACGCCGAACTGACGCTCAGCGCCGGCTTCACCACCGTACGCAACGTGGGCTCCGACCGCTGGAACGACGTGGCGGTGAGCCAGGCCATCGAGCAGGGCTTCGCCGTCGGCCCGCGCATCGTGCCGGCCGCCTATGCGATGAGCGCCACCGGCGGCCATTGCGATTCCACCTACCTGCCGCCCAGCGCCAACGTCACGGCCGCGGGGGTTGCGGATGGGCCGGACGAGGCGCGCAAGAAGGTTCGCTGGCTGAAGAAGTACGGCGCCAAGGCGATCAAGATCTGCGCCACCGGCGGGGTGTTCTCGAACGACGCCGTGGGCGTGCAGCAGATGACGGTCGAGGAGATCCGCGCCGTCACCAGCGATGCCCACATGGCCGAGATGAAGGTCGCCGCCCATGCCCACGGGCCGGAGGGCATCCGCGCCTCGATCGCGGGCGGCGTCGACACGATCGAGCACGCCAGCCTGGTGGACGACGAGGGGATCCGCATGGCGGTGAAGGCCGGGACCTACTTCGGCATGGACATCTACAATACCGAGTACACCCAGGCCGAAGGGCCGAAGAACGGGGTGCGCGAGAGCGAATTGAAGAAGGACCGCGACATCGCCGAGGCCCAGCGGCAGAACTTCTGCAAGGCGGTGAAGGCTGGGGTGAAGCAGATCTACTCCACCGACGCCGGCATCTATCCGCACGGCGACAACGCCAAGCAGTTCAAGATCATGGTCCGCTATTGCGCGACCCCGCTGCAGGCCATCCAGTCGGCGACCATCAACGCCGCCGACGCCCTGGGCCAGTCGGGCGAGGTGGGCGAGGTCAAGGCCGGCGCCTGGGGCGACCTGATCGCCGTGCAGGGCGACCCGCTGGCCGACGTGACCGTGCTGGAGAGCGTCAAGTTCGTGATGAAGGGCGGCGAGGTGGTGCGGCGGCCTTAGTCGCGCATCTCGATTTTTCCCTGCTTTCTGCTCATCCGGGCGAATGCCGGGATCCATCCGCGTGATCTCGCTGCCGACAGTCGACCCATATAGCGATTTGGGTGCAAGCCCCGACCGTCCGCGCCTTATGAAATGGGTCCCGGCATTCGCCGGGATGAGCGGAATTGGGGATAGGCCCTGGATGTGGACTAGTTAGTCCCGCATCTCCGCAGTCCGTTTGGCGATCTCGGGTCGCTCGCAGAAGCCTGCGGGCTGAGCCTTGCTCCGGTCCGGCATCTGCTTGCACAGCCAGGCGGCTTGACCCTCGTCGATCATGTCCAGGGGCTCGCGCGCCGGATCGCGACGAGCAATCACGACCGACAGCTCCTTGTAGAAGGCCGCCCATCCGGGCCGGTTCTTCGCGTCCGGATCAGGTTGGCCGTCGGTTCTGGGCTGGAACACCGCCGGATCGACCGCCGCCAGCCGCCTGGCCGCGGCGTCGAAGTCGCCAAGCTGCCGCTCGGCGTTGGCCGCCCTGGCCTGAAGCACGGCCCAGATCAGCTCGGTCGGCTTGGCCGGCTGGGCGTTGGCGGCGGCGACGAACTCGCGGTCATACCGCGCCTGCCGCGCCGGCTCGTCGTCGGCCTCCCAGGTCGCCTGCAGCAGGATCCAGGGAACATCCTCAGACCCTGGTTTGAGCCGTCCCTCGAGCCAGGCGGCCCGGTAGTAGGGCGTCTCCTTGGCCGCGACCAGCGCCTTGTACTCGGGCGAGGCGACCAGGCCGGTCAGGGCGGCGATCTCTGCCTTGTCAAAGTCGCGATACATCACCAGGCCGTTGCCCGGGCAGACCGGCAGCGGCATCGGGAAAATCCAGCTGCCGTAGGGCTTGCCGTCCGGGCGGCTGCCCCAGGTGCTGTAGCTGCCGGTGGCGGTGTGGGTGAAGGCCTCGCCGCCGACGGCGCACTTCATCTTCACCGGATAGGGCGTGCCGGCCCGCGCCGCCGGCAGGACCGCAAGGACGCTGAACGCCGCCGTCAGACCCAGGATCGCACCGCGCATGGTCCCCTCCTCAATCGAGGATCGAAGACTGCCTTGAATTACAATCGTCGCCTACAGAATTCCTAGACCTCGCAGACGGCCTTGATCTCGGCCCTCAGCTCGGGGAGCCCCGTGCCCTTCTCGGCGGAGGTCGCGAGCACCCGCGGGAAGGCGGCCGGCCGCTTGGCGATCTGGGCCTGGGTCTTCTCGACCAGGGCGGCGGCCTCGGCCGGCTTGATCTTGTCGGCCTTGGTCAGGACGATCTGGTAGCTGACCGCCGACAGGTCCAGGGCGTCCAGGGCTTCCTTGTCGACCTCCTTGAGGCCGTGGCGGGCGTCGATCAGCAGGTAGACGCGCTTGAGGTTCGGCCGGCCGCGGAGGTACTGGCGGCCCAGGTCCTGGAACTTGTTGGCAGTCGAGCGCGACACCCTGGCGAAGCCGTAGCCCGGCAGGTCGACGAGCCGCAGCCTGTCGCCGAGCAGGAAGAAGTTGATCTCCCGGGTGCGCCCCGGCTCGTTGGAGGCCCGGGCCAGCTTCTTGTGGCCGACCAGGCCGTTGATCAGGCTCGACTTGCCGACGTTGGAGCGGCCCGCGAAGCAGACCTCCGGCCAGTCGGCCGGCGGCAGGCCGTCCATCTTCACCGCCCCCATCATGAACGTCGCCGGCTGGGCGAAGAGGACCCGCGCCTCCTCCAGCTGCTCGTCCGTGAACAGGGGGTCGGTCATCAGAGGGCCTTGGCCCGGAACCGATTGATGAAGTCGTCGATCGGGTTATCGACCTTCAGCCGGTGCATGATGATGTACTGCTGGAAGATCGAGAGGATGTTCGAGAACGTCCAGTAGATGATCAGGCCCACGGCGAACGGCGCCATGATGAAGGTGAACAGGATCGGCATCAGCTGGAAGATCTTCTGCTGCATCGGGTCCGGCGCCGGCGGGTTCATCGCCGTGGTCAGCCACATGGTGAAGCCGTAGAGCAGCACGCAGACCCCCAGGCCCAGCATCCCGGCCCCGAAGCCGGTGGCGGACGGGTGGGTGGTCAGCAGACCGCCGATCAGCGGCAGGGCGCCCGGATCGTAGGGCAGCAGGCCGAACAGGTTCCAGATGTTGGTCGGGTCCCGCGCCGACAGGTCCTTCACGAAGCCGAAGAAGGGCGCGTGGCGCATCTCGATGGTCACCGACAGCACCTTGTAGAAGGCCAGGAACACCGGGATCTGCAGGAGCAGCGGCAGGCAGCCGACCAGCGGGTTGACCTTCTCCCTCTGGTAGAGGGCCATGGTCTCCTGCTGCAACTTGGCCGGGTCGTCCTTGTACTTGGCCTTCAACTCGTTCATCGGCTCGGTGAGCTTCTTCATCTTGCTCATCGACTCGTAGGACTTGTTGGCCAGCGGGAAGAGGATGATCCGCACGCAGAGGGTGACTAGCAGGATGGCCACCCCGAAGTTGCCGACGAAGCCGTAGAAGAACTCCAGCGCCAGGAAGAAGGGCCGGGTCAGGAAGTTGAGGACGCCCCAATCGATGGCGCGGTCCAGCTCCGGGATGCCGTACTTCTGCTGGTAGGTCTTGAGCAGCTCGGCGCGCTTGGCGCCGGCGAACAGGCGGGTGGTCTGGTTGACCGTCGCGCCGGGGGCGATGGTGCGGACCGGGCCGGTGGCGTCGGTGATGTAGTAGTCCCGGCCGGCGAGCGTGGCCTGCTGGTAGCGGGCCTCAACGGCCTGCTTCTGGTCGGGGATGATCGCGGTCAGCCAGTACTTGTCGGTGATGCCGAGCCAGCCGCCGGTAGTGGTCCACTTCTGCTCGCGCTTCTTGGCCTCCTTCTTCCAGGGGGCGTACTTGCGGAGCCGCAGCTCGTCGTCGAGCCAGCCGACGGCGCCCTCATGGACGTTCTGGCCCTTGCCGGCCTCGGGCGGCAGGCCGGCGCGGCGCACGGCCGCGAAGGGGGTGATGCTCACCGGGGCGCCGCCGGTGTTGGTCACCGTGTCGGTGATGGTGAAGAGGTAGTTCTCGTCCACCTGGATGGTGCGGTCGAAGACCAAGCCGTTGGGAGCGCGATAGGTCAGCACCACCGGGGTCTTCTCGGTCAGCACCTTTCCCGATTTCACCGTCCACAGGGTCTCGTGGCTGGGCAGGCCGCCGACGTTCTGGCCCTGCCAGCTGAACACCGTGAAGAAGGCGTTGGAGGTGGCCTCGGGCCGCAGCAGGTCGACGCGCGGCGAGTCCTTCTCGACGGTCTGGCCGTACTGCTGCAGGAACAGGTCGTCGATCCGGCCGCCGACCAGGTTGATCGAACCGGTCAGGATAGGCTTGGGGGTCCCCGCCTCGTCGTTGTGGGTGGCGATCGGCACCCGCGGCGAGGCGGCGATGGCCGCGTTCCGCGAGAGGTTGCCGGCCGGCACGATCGGCTTGGTCGGGGCGTCGCCAGCGGCCTTCTTGGCCTTTTCGGCGGCGGCCGCCTTGGCCTTCATCTCCTCGGCCCGCTGCTTGGCCTGCGGTCCCAGGATGAAGAACTGGTAGCCGATCAGCATGATCATCGCGATCGCGAAGAACAGGATGGTGTTGCGGGATTCGTTTTGCATGGAGCGGGGTCAGACCGGCGCTGAAGGGGAAGGAGCCGCGCCGTTCTTGGGCGCGGCGGGAAGGTCGGCGGCGAGCCTTATCAGCGCGCTTTTCACATCGTCAAGCAAACGCCCCCAGTCACGCCCAGGCGTTCCGTCGCGGGCCACGAAGACATAGTCATGCCCGGGCTTTCCGAAAGAGGGCAGCAGAAGACGGGCCGCCTCGCGCAGCCGCCGCTTGGCGCGGTTGCGGACCACGGCGCCGCCGACCTTCTTGGTGGCGGTGAAGCCGGCGCGGATGACGGGGTCGCCGTCTTGGCGGTCGCGGACCTGCACGACCACCGCGCCGCTGGCCCGGTAAGCGCCTTTGGCGGCCGCCAGGAACTGGGGCCGCGTCTTGAGGCGTTCGATGATGACAGCTTGCGTCAGGGGATTGGTCCCCCGCTGCGAACGACCGGTCTTAGGCGGTCAGGCGCTTGCGGCCCTTGGCGCGGCGACGCGCGACGACCTTCTGGCCGTTCTTGGTGGCCATGCGAGCACGGTAGCCGTGACGGCGCTTGCGCACGAGACGCGAGGGCTGAAAGGTCCGCTTCACGGGTCTGCTCCAACAATAGTCGACTTACGCGATGGGCCCGGCCCGCCGCGATGAGCGGGGGGAGATACGGGAAGGGGGCGGCCGAGTCAACCGCCGCCTTGCCTTAAAGGTCCGGCCGGATCACCGCCTTGCCGATCACCTTGCGGCCGGCCAGCAGCTCGAACGCCTCGCGCCAGTCGGCGAGCGGGAGTTCCGCATGGACCCGGGGCCGCACGGCGCCCGCCTCGGCCAGCGCCCAGATCGCCGCCTGGTTCTCACGGCCCTTCTCGGGGAACTGGCGGCCGTATTCGCCGGCCCGCACCCCGACCACCGAGAAGCCCTTGATCAGCGGCATGTTGACCGAAACCTGGGGGATGCGGCCGGAGGTGAAGCCGATGACCAGCAGCCGGCCGTCGAAGGCGATGCAACGGACGCTTTCGTCGAAGACGTCGCCGCCGACCGGGTCGTAAATGACGTCAGCTCCGCGCCCGCCGGTGAGGTCCTTCACCCGCTCGCGGAAGCCGCGGGTGACGTTGATCACCGCGTCCGGCTGGTATTCGGCCTGCAGCACCGCCAGTTTCTCGTCGGAGGCCGATGCAGCGATCACCCGCGCGCCCATGGCCTTGGCCAGGTCGACCGCCGCTAGCCCGACTCCGCCGCCCGCGCCGTGGACAAGCACCCATTCGCCGGGCTGTAGCTGGGCGCGGCGGACGAGGGCGACATAGGCGGTGAGGTAGGCGGCGCCGTATCCCGCCGCCTGGGCGAAGGTCAGACGGTCGGGCTTGGCCCGAACGGCGGCGGCCGGCAGCAGGGCGTACTGCGCGAACCCGCCAAGCTTGGCGCCGCCGGCCACCGGGTCGCCTGGGTTGAACCCCTCGACGCCAGGGCCGAGCGCCTCGACCTCGCCGGACAGTTCCATGCCGAGGCCGAAGGGCAGCGGCGGCTTCAGCTGGTACTCGCCGCGGGTCATCAGGAGGTCGGGGAAGTTGACGCCGGCGGCCTTCACCTTGACGAGGATCTCGCCCGGGCCGGGGGTGGGGACGGGAACGTCCTGCAGGGAAACCCCGGCGTAGTCGGGGGCGAGGCTGTCGACGATCAGGGCGCGCATGGCGGTCAGGATCGGACGTCGACGCGAGGGAAGTCCACCCCTGTCCGTCAGCTGGCCGCTAGCTGATCATCCCCTCGAACCCCTGCCGCACCAGCCCGGCGATCTCGCGGCAGGCGATGTCGGCGGCGGGGATGGCGCCGCCGAAGGCGGTGAAGCCGTGGCCCAGAGCGTCGTAGCAGCGATACAGGACCGGGACCCCGGCGGCCTTCAGCATGCGGGCGTAGGCCTCTCCCTGGTCGACCAGCGGATCGAAGCCGGCCGTCACCACGATGGCGGGGGCGAGGCCCGAGAGGTCCGGCTCCCGGATCGGGGAGAGCCGTGGGTCGGCCGGATCGTCCTGCGCGCCCATGTAGTGGTCCATGAACCAGCTCATGATCTCGCGCGACAGCGGGTAGGCGTCGGCATAGGTGGTCATGGATTGCGTTTCGCTGGCCACGTCGACGGCCGGGTAGATCAGCACCTGCAGCGCCGGCTGCGGCTCGCCGTTCCGCTTCATCTCCTGGCAGAGGACGGCGGCGAAGTTGCCGCCCATGGAATCGCCGGCGACCGCCATCCGGCCGCTTTCGGCGCCGAAGCGGGCCGTGTTGTCGCGCGCCCAGCGCCAGACGGCCAGGACGTCCTCGAGCCCGGCCGGGAACCGGTGCTCGGGCGCCAGGCGGTAGTCCACCGACAGCACCGGGCAGCGCGCCAGCCTCGCGAGGATCGAGCAGAAGGCGTGGTGCGTCTCCAGGTCGCCGATCACCCCGCCCCCCATGTGGGCATAGACCACCAGGGGCGCGTCGGGATCCTGGTCGGCCGGGCGGTAGGCGCGGACCTTCACCTCGCCCTCGGCGCCGGGCGCGCTGAGGTTCTCGATACGGACGCCAGGCTCGGCGGCGGCGGCCAGCAAGGCCGCGCCATGAGCGGCGGCGGCGCGGGCTTCCGGCGGGGTCAGGCTCGACAGGGGCGGGGCGCTGCGGCCGCTGGCCGCCAGGAACTGGAAGCGGGGATCGAGGGTGCGGCCGCCCTGGTAGACCGCCGATCCTCCCGACATCAGCCGCAGCACCGGGGCCGGCAACGACATCAGCACCTTGATGACCAGCTTCTGGACGTCCACGCCTCAGGGCTCCCGGACACGCGGCAGGTTGGGTATGCCGCCGAGGATCATCCGCACGGCGAACTCGGCGGCCGCCACGGTGTCGATCGGCCGGCGCTGGAGCATGCGCTCGCCGACCTCGCGGGCGATGGCGATGCAGGCGGCGGTCAGGTAGTCGGCGTCGACCCGCGGGGCCCCGCCCCTTTCGATGGCGGCGGTGAAGGCCTCGCGCACCTCCTCGAACACCCGCTCCATCTCCGGGGTCTCCATCGAGACGTGGGGATGGCGCTCACCGGGGGGGCGCCTGGCCTGCCAGCTCTCGTGTTCGTCCGCCAGGAAGTCGAAATAGGCCTGGATGGCTGCCCGCAGGTAGCCCTCGAAGTCCTGCGCCTGCTCCCAGCAGGCGCGCAGGATCGGCCGGAAGCGCCTCGCGCCGTCGTCGGCCAGGGCCTCGAACACCTCCTCGCGCGAGCGGAAGTAGTTGTAGAAGGCGCCCACCGACAGCTCGGTGCGGCGGATGATGTCGCGCACCGTGGCGGCCTCGTAGCCGAGCTCGGCGAACACTTCCCGGGCCGCATCGAGGATCGCCTGGCGGTTGGCCAGCTTGGTCTGTTCACGCTTGCCGGTGGAAAGGACGGTGGTCGGACTCATCGTCCCCGAAAGCTAGCAGGCCTTGCGGCGAGGCGAAAAGGAATTGCGCGGGATGGTTCTTTAACTCCCGTTTTACACGAAACCGGGGTAGTCTCATCGGCAACCGGCGCGTCATGCCGGGCGAGGGCTGTGGGAAACATGACGATCGCCGCCTCCGGCAGCGAGGTCCAGGAATACCGGAGCGCGCGCGCCGACCAACGCCGCCGCCAGATTCTCGACGCCGCTCGAAAGCTGGTTTCCGAAAAGGGCTTCGCCTGCCGGATGGACGAGGTGGCCGCCGCGGTCGGCGTCACCAAGCCGGCGGTCTATCGCTACTTCCCCGGCAAGGACGTGCTGATCCAGGCGATGCTGGAGGAGGATCTGGTGATCCCCACCCGCGAACTGACCGCCAGGATCGCCGCCTACGAGGGGCCGATCCGGG
>DASPLD010000140.1:0-7024 GCA_035627755.1 Caulobacter sp.
CGGGGCCTTGGCGGCCGGCTCCAGGATCCGCTGCTCCCAGACGCGCGGCCTGCGATAGGCGCGGCCCTGATGGCCGGCGCAGTAGACGGCGCCTGCCGTGCGGCGGCAGCCGCAGAACAGCTGCACCCCCTCGGCGTCCTCGACCGTCGGCCAGTGGCACGCGTTGGCGCCCAGGGCCTCCAGGCGCCTTGAATGCGGCGCGGGGGATGGAGGCGGCGCGCAGGGGCGGGCCCTCGCTCCAGCGAGGGAGGCGGTGTTCATGGACGCGGGCTTTCGGGCTGGAGGACGGGCGGGCGGAACCGGCCGGGCTAGGAGGGCGCCTTGCGAGGCCGCTTGGCCGCCGCGGCGGCCAGTTCCTCGAGACCGGCCAGGCCCCGTTCGGCGATGGCCGGCCAGTAGCGGGGCGGGATCGAATCCAGCCGCTTCCACTGGTGGATCCGGTTGGACGGAACCTTCAGGCCCCGGGCCAGCCTGGCCGGCCCTCCGGCCGCCGCGATGATGTCGCTGTGACTTCGCATGACCGTACTGTACGAAAAATACAGCTCCGGCGCAACCCTTGACTGTAGACAAAATACAGGAATTCACGTAGGTTTCCTACATGAGTCCGCCGACTGACCCTCTCGCCGCACCCCATGCCGCCGCCGCCGAGCGCCTGCGCCGGGCCCGCCGGGCCAAGGGTCTGGCCTCCGCCGCCGAGGCCGCCCGGCTGCACGGCTGGAACCTCAACACCTACGCCTCGAACGAGAACGGCAACGCCAGCTTCTCCTTCCGCAAGGCCGAGGACTACGCCCGCGCCTTCGGGGTGCGGGCCGAATGGCTCTATGCCGGCAAGGGGGCGATGAAGGCCAAGCGCGCCGGGCTGCCGGTGCTGGGCAAGGTCGCCGCCGGGGCCGAGGCCCTGTTCGATGATGACTATGAAATGGGCGCGGCCGCCGACTGGCTCGATCCGATGGTGCCTGAGGACGGCATCGTGCTGATCGTCGACGGGGAGTCGATGATGCCCCGCTTCCGCCACGGCGAGCACCTGATCTTCGGCCGCCGCTACGACGATCCCAGTCCCCTGGTCGGCCAGGAGGTGATGGCCCGCCTCGCCGATGGCCGGAAGATGGTCAAGATCCTGCGCCGCGGCGCCGCCCCGGGCCTTTGGACTCTCGAGAGCATCAACACCCGCTATCCGCCGATCGAGGATGTGGAGCTGCTCTGGGCCCTGCCCTTCCAAGGCCTGAGGGTGTAGCGGGAAACCATCCCCAACCCTCAGCGTTGCCGGCCCATGTCCGTCCTGACCTTCGACCGGCCGCAGAAGCCGTCCCTGCGCTCCTGGATCGTCCTCATCGCCGCCATTGCCGCGGTGGCGACCGCGCCGGTGCTCCGCTGGCTGGGTGTCGGCCAGGCGCCGGGCGCCTTCGCCGCCGAGGGTGACGAGACCCTGCGCGCCGCGGGCTACGCCTTCGCCATCTGGGGCCTGATCTATGTCGGCCTGGTCGCCTACGGCGTCTGGCAAAGGCTCAGGCTGGCGCCCGAGACCCCGGCCCTGCGGGCGGTCGCCTGGCCCTCAGCCATCGCCATGGCCGGCTGCGCCCTCTGGCTCCTGGTCGCCGCCCTGGACCTCAAGGCCGCCACCGTCCTGGTCATCCTCGGCTCGGCGGGAGCCATGGTCTTCGGCCTGCTGCGGGCCGAGCCCTACCGTGACGAGCTCGGTCCCTTCAGCCGCTTCTTCATCTTCTGGCCGCTCGGCCTGCTGGCCGGCTGGCTGACCATCGCCAGCGCCATCAACCTCCTCACCGTCCTGACCGCCTGGGGTGTGGTCGACGGCGAAACCGCCCGGCCGGCCGCCCTGGCCGGCATCGGCGCCGTCCTCCTGGTGGGCGCGGTCGTGATCTGGCGGCTGCGCCATATCGCCTACGGCCTGCCAGTCGTCTGGGGCCTCATTGCCGTCTGGGTCGCCGAACGCGGAGACCAGCCCCAGGTCGCGACCGCGGCGGCGGCCGCAGCCGTCGCCATGCTGCTGGTTTCAGTGATCGCCGCCCTGCGTGGCTGACTCCCCGCCTCGGCGCTCCCTTCGGTCCTAGGTCGGCTTGACTTCATGCTGTATTTTTAATACAGTTTCGGCGTCTCCCACATCCCCGGAAAGGAGCTGGCCCTGACTCCAGAAACCGCCGCGCGTCCGGTGTCACATGGCGACCCCGCCTGGTTCGCCACCCTTCCCCGGCGCCGGCCGGACGGCTCGCTGGAGCCCGACTACGGCCGCGTCTTCTTTCATCCATCCGTGGACGGAGGACTGACCTACAGCTTCGACCGCGACGGTCTCCTCCTCTGCCGCCGGCTCCCGCCGCCCGCGCCTCGCGAAGGCTGGTTGGAATGCCAGGGACGGAGCTTCGAGATCGCCGGGCCTGCGCAACCGTGCTGATCGCCCCGGACGCCACCGCCCGCTACTGGCGCTGCGGCGGCGAGATCTTCGCCCTCGGCGGCCCGCTGCCGTTGTCCGTCGCCGGTCGCGCCACGGGCTGCCGCCCGATCACCGAACCCGACCTGCGCCGCCTGGCCGACTGGCACCGGCGCGAGTCCGCCGCCGCGCCCTATCACCGCCTCTGCCTGCGCGACGCCGAGGCCGTGCTCGCCCTGCTGCCGGCGCCGGCCTGTTGATAGCGGCTCTCAACTGGCGTACGCCGCCGGTATGCTCATCCAGATCGAGAGTCTGTTGGCCGCCGACCAGGTCGCCCGCTTCCAGGCCGCCCTCGAGGCCGCGCCCTGGGCCGACGGCCGGATGACGGCCGGCTACCAGTCGGCCCTGGCCAAGAACAACCTTCAGCTTCCGGATGCCGATCCCACCGCCCGGGCCCTCGGCGCGGAGGTGGAGCGAGCCCTGGCCGGCAACCTGCTGTTCCAGTCCGCCGCCCTGCCCGCCCGCATCTTCCCGCCGCTGTTCAACCGCTACGACGGCGACCACAGCTTCGGCGCCCATGTCGACAACGCCCTGCGCGCCCTGCCGGGCGGCGGCCGGCTGCGCACCGACCTGTCGGCCACCCTCTTCCTCTCCGATCCGGACAGCTACGACGGCGGCGAACTGGTCATCGAGGACGTCTATGGCGCCCATGCGGTCAAGCTGCCCGCCGGCTCGATGATCCTCTACCCCGCCACCAGTCTGCACCAGGTGACGCCGGTCACCCGCGGGTCCCGCACCGCCTGCTTCTTCTGGATCGAAAGCCACGTCCGCGACGACGCCGCCCGCAGCCTGCTGTTCGACATGGACATGGCCCTGCAGCGCCTGCGCGGCGAGGTCGGCGATGGCCACGACAGCCTGATCGCCCTCACCGGCGTCTATCACAATCTGCTGCGCCGTTGGGCCGGGACCTGATTGGCCGCACCAGAATTTCCGCCGTTGGCCGAGCATTCCTGATATCGTCGCGCCGTGGCCGAGGTTCGGCCGCTGGCGACCCGTTCGCCCAATCCGCCCGGTATCAGCCCCGCCCTCGCGGAGCGTCGGGCTCGAAGGCGCTCCAAATGGCCAAGACCGCGACCCTCCCCGCCCCGCCCACGGTCAAGGACCTCAAGCGCATGGTCGAAGAGGCCCTGGCCAACGGGCTGACCCCCGAGGATCTGGTCCTGCGCCTCACCCTGCGCGACTCGGTGCTGGTCAAGCGCAGCCCGCTGTTCGCTGACCAGGACATCCGATTCACCGATGGCGTGATGCACGTGCTGGGCGTGCCCACCCGGATCGGTCAGATTCCCGAAAGCAGCCTCGACCGCGCGAGCGACGAAACCGCCTAGGCCTAGTCGGCCCGGGCTGCGGCCGACTTTTCCCGCACCGGTCCGAACTCCGACCCGGCCTTCCAGCCCGGCCATTCGCGCGAATTGGCCAGCGCCTGCCCGGCCTTGAACACCAGCTCCACATCCTGCACGGCCCCCCGCAGATCCCAGTCGGGACTCCAGGCGTCGCCGGTCTGGTGATAGGCCTGGGCCGTGTAGTCGCTGACCCACCTGTCCCCCGCCGCCCGGCCGCCCTCGACCAGGTCCGGCCCGCCGCCCAGGGCCATGATCAGGATCACCGGCACGCCCCGCTTGGCCAGCGAGAAGTGGTCAGCCCGGTAGAATAGCCCGCGCTCCGGCTTGGCGTCGGGTGTGACCACCCGCCCCTGCGCCCTGGCCGCGACGGCCAGTCCGTCTTCCAGTTCGTTCTGCCCCGCGCCGATCAGCACGACGTCCCGTGATGGCCCCACCGGCTGCAGCACGTCGAGGGTGTAGGCGCCGGCCATGGTCTCGAGCGGCACGGTCGGATGCTGGGCGAAGTATTCCGACCCCAGCAGGCCCCGCTCCTCGGCTGTCCAGGCGGCGAACAGCAGGGTCCGCTCCGGAGGCGGACCGGCCTTGAAGGCCCGGGCGATTTCGAACAACCCGGCCACACCGATGGCGTCGTCCAGGGCGCCTGGCCGCACCCGGCGGCCCTGGGCGTCCGGCGTCTCCGCCATCCCGTAGGCGTCCCAGTGGGCGGCGAAGGCCACCGTCTCCTTGGGCCGCTTTGACCCGGTCAGCTTGCCCAGCACGTTGCGGCTCTCGACCCGGGCTGCCGCCACGCGGATCTCGGCATTGAACGCCAGGCCCTTCAGTTCGATGGGCCTGAACCCCGCCGTCCGCGCCTGCCGCTTCAGGGTCTCCAGGTCCAGCCCGGCCGAGGCCAGCAGCTCGGACGCCACGCCCCGCTCGATCCAGCCCTGGAATGGAACCCGCCCGGCCCCGCCGTCGGCCCGCGCCACGTCGAAGTTCTCGCCGCGCGGCGCGATCACCGTCACCCAGCCATAGCCGGCGCCAGGCGTCTCATGGACGATCAGCGCCCCGGCCGCCCCGCGCCGGGCGGCCTCCTCGTACTTGTAGACCCAGCGGCCGTAGAAGGTCATCGCCTTGCCGCCGAACTTGCCCGCTGCGTCCTCGCCGGCCGCCGCCTCGAAGTCCGGGTCGTTGATCAGGAAGACGACCACCTTTCCCTTCACGTCGACGCCCTTCCAGTCGTCCCAGCCGCGCTCCGGGGCGGTGACCCCATAGCCGACGAAGACCATCGGCAGGCCCGAGACCGCGATCCGCTCACTCGGCCGCACCGTGTTGACGTAGATGTCCCGCTCGGGCTCCAGCGCCCGCGCCTTGCCCTTGACGGTCACCGACAGCTTGGCGCCCGGCTGCACCTGGGTGCGCAACAGCGGCACGGTCTGGACCCAGCCGCCGTTCTCCCCGGCCGGTTCCAGGCCCGACTCCTTGAACCGTTTGACGATGAAGTCGATCGTCAGCGGCTCGGCCGCCGACCCCGGCGCGCGGCCCTCGAATTCGTCGGAAGCCAGGATGCGGGTGTCTTCCGAAAGGCGCTTGCCATCGATCGTCTGGCCGAGGGCCGGACCGGCGAGCGCCAGGCCGAGCAGGGCGAGAAGGGCGGATCGCATGGGCGGGGCTCCTGAAACGGTCAGCGGTCATACCGCCAACGCCGCCAGCAACCAATTGCTCCTTGCTTGGCGGACGGCCGCCGTCTCGCGACGGAGCGATCGTTGGACCCTTTGCCCCGGCCAGGCGTATGAAAGGCCATGAGCGTCGCCTTCACCAAGGAGGGGGATCTGGAGGCCACCGCCGCCGATCTGCCCGACCGCCCCATCTCCAGCCATCCGAACCTGGTCACCCCCGCAGGGCTGGCCCAGCTCGACGAGGCCCTGGCCGCCGCCCAGGCCGCCTACCGCGCCGCCCAGCAGGGCGACGTCGCCGCCGACCGCACGGCGATGGCCCGGGCCACCCGCGACCTGCGCTACTACAACGCCCGCCGCGCCAGCGCCCAGCTGACCCCGCCGCCGGAGACCTGCGACACGGTCCAGTTCGGCTGCACCGTCACCTTCGACCGCGAGGACGGCCGCCGCCAGGTCTTCCGCATCGTCGGCGAGGACGAGGCCGATCCGGCGGCCGGCTCCGTTTCCTGGGTCTCCCCCATCGCCCAGGCCCTGCTCGGCAAGGGCGTGGGGGACACGGCCACGGTGGCCGGCGGCGAGGTGGAGATCGTGGCGGTCAGGACTTGAGCCCACAGGCTCTCGGTTCTCGGCTGTGGCGCGCCGCGCCCCTGCTGCTGGCCGCCACCATGCTGTTCTGGGCCGGCAACTCCATCGCGGGTCGGGCCCTGGCCGGGGTCGTGCCGCCGATGACCCTGACCTTCTGGCGCTGGGTCCTGGCCAGCCTGCTGGTCGCGCCCCTGGCCTGGCCGCACCTCAGGCGCGACTGGCCGGAGCTCCGCCGCCGCTGGAAGACCGTGGTCCTGCTGGCCGTCTCCGGCGTCGCCTCGTTCGGCGCGCTGCTCTACTGGGGCCTCGAGAGCACCACCGCCCTCAACAGCCTGCTGATGCAGGCGGCCATCCCGCCGCTGATCCTGTTCTTCGGCTTCATGGCGCTTCGCGACCGCATCGGCCTGGGCGCCCTCATTGGCGTCGCCCTCTCCCTGGCCGGGGTTCTTGTGGTGATCAGCCAAGGCCGCCCCTGGTCCCTGCTCGCCCTCCGTCTCAACCCCGGCGACGGGATCATCCTCATCGGTGTGGTGCTCTACGCCGCCTACAGCCTGCTTCTGCGACGCCGCCCGCAGGTTCATCCCCTGAGCCTGCTGCTGGTCACCTTCCTGCTGTCGGTCGTGGTGGTCGCGCCCTTCTATGCCCAGGAACTGGTCCAGGGCCGGACCTTCGATCCGACCCCGGCGGCGCTCGGCGGCATCCTCTACGTGGCGCTCTTCCCCAGCTTCCTGGCCTACCTCTGCTTCAACCGCGGCGTCGAGCTGATCGGCGCGGGCCCGGCCGGCCAGTACATGCACCTGATGCCGGTGTTCGGCGCGGTGCTGGCCGTCGGCCTGCTGGGCGAGCCCTTCCACGGCTACCACGCCATCGGCGTCGCCCTGATCGCGACCGGCATCGGCGCCACCGCCTGGGCGGGGCGCCGATCCGGGCCCTTGTGATCAGCCTTCGACGCGCTCGACGATGATCGCCGGGGCCATGCCGCCGGCGGCGCACATGGTGAC
>DASPLD010000141.1:0-6965 GCA_035627755.1 Caulobacter sp.
TAAAGGCTGGGCGCGGGGGAGGCGTCCGGCCCGCGGGCCGCCTCGGCCTGGCGGGCGGCGTTCCGGCGGCGCCAGGCGGTGACGGTGCCGAAGGTGATGCAGACCAGGATGCCCATGGTGTCGGCGTTGTTGACCACGCCGTGGAGCAGGTCCGCTTCCCGCTCGCCCAGCATGTACCAGGCGTGCAGCATGAACTGCACCGCCTGCAGCAGCATGGCCCCGCCCAGCCAAAGGCTGGCGTAGCGCACCGCCAGGCCCAGGAATCCGAGGGCCAGCAGGAAGTCGCCCGACAGGAACGCCAGAGTTCGCCACTCGTCGCCGAGGAACCGCGCCACCAGGAAACCGTAGACCGCCCCTCCGCCCACCAGGCAGCCCGCCCAACGCTCCGCCACGCCGCCCTTCCAGACGGAGAAGACGACTGTGGCCAGGATGGCCACCCAGACAATGAGGACGAGGATGTAGCTGGGCATGGGCTCGAACTTGGCTCTAGACCCAATTGGCCAATACACCAGTTAAACTATCGCAACCTTGGTCGAACCAATTCAGCGAATCCGCATATCGGATCGGACTGTCGCCTACACGACACAGAAAGCGCGCCGGACCATGGGCCCGGCGCGCCTGAATCGTCTGCAGAGCGTGGGGGCTTAGGCGATTTCGCGCAGGAGGCCCTTCGGCTTCTCGTCCGGCTCCGGCTTGTCTTCGACGCCGATCAGCTTGGTGCGGATGCCGACGCGGAGCTTCAGTTCGGCCATTTCGTGGTGCATGTCCACGATCGCGGTGCGGGCCTGCGCCAGCGCGGCGATGGCTTCCACCAACTTGGCTTGCGCCGCGTCGCCGGTGACGGCGGACAGCTTCAGCTGGCCGCGGGCCTCGACGGCGCCGGCCAGGAGTTCGGCCGCTTCGACCATGGCCGCATCGATGGCCTTCTCGGTCGAAAACAGCTTGGTGGCCACACGCTGCGCCACAAATGCCTTATCCACGTCAACCCTCCATAAGACCGTTAATGGTCTATTAAGGAGAGTAAACGAAAACTTAAGATCGGCCAACGTGAATCAATGGTTAACATTGTCGCACCCGGAACGGCGGCTCGGAAGCGAAGCGTTAGGAAGATTGCGCGATAAGCCTCAGGACCAGGGGCCAAGAATTCGGGCAATGCAGAAACCGGCGTTTTCGCAAGAGACGGCTCACCACGCGCCCTTCCAGGCGCGAATCGCCAGCGTCGCCTTGGTGACGACTCTGGCCGTATTGCTCGTCGCCTGCGCCAGCTTCCTGTTCCAACAGTGGTCCGTCGCCCGCCAGCAGACGGTCGCCACCCAGAACCTTCTGGCCAGCATCATGGCCAATGTCGCGGCCCCTTCCATGGCCGATGGCGACGTGCTGAGCGCCCGCGCCGCGGTCGAGGCGGCCGCCAAGCCGGGATCGGTCGTTTCGGCCCAGCTGGTCGATCCGCAGGGCCGGGTGGTGGCCAGCCGGGTCGAACCGGGGGTCGCCGCGTCCAAGACCCTGGTGCGGCCGGTGATGTTCCAGGGACGCAAGGTCGGCGAGTTGCGCATCGGGGTGACCGATCCCAGCCTAACCAAGATGCTGCCGCGGTTCCTGGCCCTGACCATGGCGCTGTTCTTCGGGGCCGCCGGGGCGGCCCTGTTCCTGTCGCGCGGCTTGGCGCGGCGTATTACCGCACCCGTCGACCGCCTGTCGCGGGCGATGGAGGAGGTCGCCGCCAGCGGCGAGTTCAAGCCGGTCGCGGAGAAGGCCACCGACGACGCCCTGTTCCGCAGCCTGGCCGGCAGTTTCAACCAGCTGCTGGCCAAGCTGAAGGCCAACGACACCGACCTGCGCCACACGATGGCCGCCCTGGTCGCCGCCCGCGACCAGGCCAACAGCGCCAATGTCGCCAAGAGCCAATTCCTGGCCAACATGAGCCATGAGATCCGCACCCCGCTGAACGGGGTGCTGGCCATGGCCGACGTGATGAGCCGAGGCGAGCTCGACGACCAGCAGCGGGAGCGGCTGGGGGTGATCCGGGAATCCGGCGAGTTGCTGCTGGCGGTGCTCAACGACGTGCTTGACCTGTCGAAGATCGAGGCCGGCAAGCTGGAACTGAACCCCGGCGACTTCGACCTGGCCGACCTGGCCGACGGCTGCCGCCGGGTGTTCTCGGTGTTGGCCCAGGAGAAGGGGCTGCGCTTCGACCTGACCGTCGAACCGGAGGCCGCCGGCTGCTGGAAGGGCGACCGCGACCGGATGCGACAGATCCTGGGCAACCTGCTCAGCAACGCCATCAAGTTCACGGTCGAGGGGGCGATCGGCGCCCGCTTCAGCCTGAACGCCGGCGGCGGCCTGCGGCTGACCGTGGCCGACACCGGAATCGGCATCGCCTCGGACAAGCTGCCCACTCTGTTCGACAAGTTCGTCCAGGCCGACAACTCGACCACCCGCCAGTTCGGCGGCTCGGGCCTCGGCCTGGCGATCTGCCGCGAGCTGGTCCAGCTCATGGGCGGTCAGATCGTCGCGCGCAGCGCCGAGGGCGAGGGTTCGACCTTCATTGTCGACCTGCCGCTGTCGCGCGGCGAGATGGCCATCCCGGCGACCTTGCCCGCGGCCGAGGCGGAGCTCGACGAAGGCCGGGCGCTCCGCATCCTGGCGGCCGAGGACAATCTGACCAACCAGAAGGTGCTGCGCGCCGTCCTTGACCCGTTGGACATCGACCTGACCATCACTTCGGACGGGGCGGCGGCGGTCGAGGCCTGGCGGACCGGCGGCTTCGACCTGATCCTGATGGACATTCAGATGCCGGTGATGGACGGGGTCGAGGCGACCCAGACCATCCGGGCCGAGGAGCGCCGGCAGGCGCTGCCCCGTACGCCGATCCTGGCCCTGACCGCCAACGCCATGACCTACCAGGTCGAGCAGTACCTGGAGGCCGGTATGGACGGCCACGTCTCCAAGCCGATCGAGCTGCAGCGGCTCTATGTCGCAATCGAGCACGCCCTAGCGGGGGCCAGCCAGGCCGCCCGCGGCGCCGGTCGCGCGGCCGTCGCCTAGGCCTACGCCTTCCTGAACGCCAGACAACGAGCAGCTCAGAACCGTTTCAGGTCCCGGGTGTTCTGTTGCGGTCGACGTCGTCACCGAGGCGGCGTGCTCAAGGAAGGACAAACCCGATGAAGAAGATCGCTATCGCCATCATCGCGGCGTCGGCCCTGGCCGCTACCGCCGCCCCCGCCCTCGCTGCGCCCTGGCAGAACATCAACCAGCGCCAGGCCCAGCTCGATCGCCGGATCGACCAGGGCGTCCGCACCGGCGCGCTGAGCCGCCGGGAAGCGGCCAACCTGCGGATGGAATTCCGCCAGATCGCCCGCCTCGAAGCGCGCTATCGCGCCTCGCGCGGCCTGCAGGTCTGGGAGCGGCGCGACCTCGACCGTCGCTTCGACATCCTGAGCGCCAAGATCCGCTACGAGCGCCGCGACCGCGACGGCCGCCGCTACTAGGCGAACAGACCAGGCCGGCGCCTGTCCCTCCCCCTCCCGGCGCCGGCCTGCCGCGCCCCGCTCCCCCCGGAGCGGGGCGCCTTTCGTTTCAGAGCCGCAGCTGGCTCTCGACCACCGTCACGGCCCCGCCGCGCAGGATCACCCGCTCGCCGGCCAGCTCGCAGTCCAGGTCGCCGCCGCGGCCCGGATAGGCCTGGTGGAAGCGATTGCGGGCCCGGCCCAGCTTTTCCGCGAACAGGGGGCTCAGGATGCAGTGGGCCGAGCCGGTGGCCGGGTCCTCGGGGATACCGGAGCCGGGAGCGAAGAAACGGCTGACCACCTCGTAGGGCGAGGCGGCGTCGGCCAGGGCGGCAACGGCGAGGTTGCCCCGTTCGCCGGTGGCCTCCCCGACCACCTTCTCGATCGCCGGAATGTCGGGCGTCAGGGCCCGCACCTGGGCCTCGTCCTCGAGCACCGCGACGAGGTAGGAAGCGGCCCAGACCTCCCGGGGCTCGACCCCCAGGGCCTGCGCCAGCCCCTCTGGCGCGGCAATCCGGCGCGGCGGCCTGGCCGGGAAGTCCATGGCGTAGCCGCCCTCCTCCCGGGAGACGACGAGCGGGCCGGACTGGGTGTCGAAGGTCACCGCCGGGACGCGCAGGCCCAGCTCCGAGAACAGCAGATGGGCGGCGGCCAGGGTCGCGTGGCCGCAGAGCGGCACCTCGAGGGCCGGGGTGAACCAGCGCAGGCCGAAGCGCCCCGGGTCGGCGGTTTCGACCAGGTAGGCCGTCTCGGCCTGGTTGTTCTCGGCCGCCAGGGCCTGCATCCAGTCTTCGGCGGGCCAGGCCCCGAACGGCTCGACCACGCAGGCGGGATTGCCCTTGAACGGGGCGGCGGCGAAGGCGTCGATCGTCCACTGGCGCACGGGCGGGTTCCTTGGCGGGGTCAGGTGAACCCGATAGCGCACCCTCGGGCCGGAACGCCAGGGCCCGGCGGCCCCTTCAGGCCAGCCTGACCTCCAGGCCATTGAGGGGACTCACGGCTCAAGGATGGTGATTTCCGGCCAGCGGGCCTTTGCCGAGGCGGTGGTCTTGCCCCAGCCCTTGGCCAGCGGCCGGTTCGGGTTCGGCCTCAGGGTCATGGCGAAGATGTCCTCGAGCCCGAACGGCGCCTCGATGGTCAGGCGGTCGTCCGGCTCCAGCCGCACGCCGACCGAGAAGGCGGGGGCGACGAAGCGGGTGAGCGCCTCCGCGCTGTTCGACAGCGGCGCGTAGGGCTCGCCGAAATGGTCTTCGAACCACAGGTGGACGCGGGCCTGGTTGCGGACTTCCACAAGGGTGTCGAGGGGCGGGGGGAAGTGGGCGGCCGCCTGCTTGATGAAGACGTCCTCGGCCTCGTAGCTGGTGTCCGGGTCGAAGTAGACCAGGTCGTAGTCGCGCACCCCGTAGTCGGCGTCGCGGCCGGTCAGATGGTTCCAGACCCGCTGGTAGACGGCGCCGGAGACATAGAGCCAGTCAGGCAGATCGAGGTCGCGGGCAAGGCGCAGCGCCGTCATCAGGCTGGGGGCGGCGCGGACGATCTCTTCGAGGCGGGCTTCGAGCATGGCCGATGCTATCGCGCGATTCGCCCGCGCGAGAGAGGCTACTGCTCCAGCATCGCCAGGC
Source organism: Caulobacter sp. (assembly GCA_035627755.1). Taxonomy (GTDB): domain Bacteria; phylum Pseudomonadota; class Alphaproteobacteria; order Caulobacterales; family Caulobacteraceae; genus Caulobacter. The sequence goes on from DASPLD010000141.1 coordinate 5,129, forward strand.
CATCGGCGATGGCCTCTTCGCGGGTGCGGGCGGCCATCGGGTCCATGGCCATGGCGCCGCAGCCGAAGGCGGCCAGGCGCTCGCCGACTGTTCCCTGGGCGGCGGGTTCGCGGAAGTCCTCGGTGATCGGGATGACGTCGACGCTGGCGCCGCCCAGGTCGAGGTTCTCGACGCTGAGGATCTTGAACCGGGTGGTCTCGCAGTCGAAGCGGTAGTTGACGATCCGGGCGCGGACGGCCTTGCCCTCGAGGCTCAGGGGCGGATCGTAGATCTTCATCTCGCGGACGGTGACCTCCCGCTCGTCGCCGGCGATGGCGTCCGGGTCGGCATAGGAGGCGTGCCCATTGGCCTTGGCGACCGCCAGCCAGGTCTCGGCCGAGGCGGCGGTGGGGGCGAGAGCCGCGAGGGCGGCCAGCGCGGCAAGCATGCGCATGAGGAAACTCCCGACTTGGCCGTGAGGAAAACACGGCGCGAACCCGCCGTCATGGCGCAAGTTGTCGCGTTTCCAGGTGGTTAACGGCGGATCGGCCAGCCGTGGTCGAGCGGCCCGTGGCCCTGGCCCAGGCCCGGCGCGGTCTCGATGGCGCGGTGGACGTAGTCCCAGGCGCGGGCCACCGCGGCGGTCAGCTCCAGGCCCTGGGCGAGGCCCGCGGCGCAGGCGCTGGCCAGGGTGCATCCCGTTCCGTGGGTGTGGCGGGTGTCGATCCGCTCGGCCTCGAAGGCGGTCTCGCCATCGGGGGTCATCAGGATATCGGTGAGCCGCTCTCCGGGGACGTGGCCGCCCTTCATCAGCACCGCCCGGGCCCCCATCCGCAGCAGGGCGGCGCCGGCCCGGCGCAGGTCGTCGGTCGAGGCGACCGCCAGGCCGGTCAGGGTCTCGGCCTCAGGGGCGTTGGGGGTCAACAGAGCTGCGCGGGGGACCAGCTCGGCGCGCACCGCCTCGACCGCCCGGGCCTCGAGCAGGGCCGACCCGCCCTTGGCGATCATCACCGGGTCGACGATCGCGGGGATCGCGCCCGCCTCGTCGATCAGCCGGGCGACCAGGGCGACGGTGGCGGCGTCGCCCAGCATGCCGGTCTTGAGGGCGTCGGCCCCGATGTCCTCGAGCACCGCCCGGGCCTGGGCCTCGATGATGTCGAGCGGGATCGGGTGGACGGCGGTGACGCCCAGGGTGTTCTGCACCGTCACCGCGGTGACCGCGGTGGCCGCATAGCCGCCCAGCATGGTCACCGCCTTGATGTCGGCCTGCAGCCCGGCCCCGCCGCCGCTGTCGGAGCCGGCGATGATCAGGACGCGGCCGAGCCTCACTTGCGCTTCCTCAGGGTCGGGCTGTCGAGGTCGAGGTCGCTCAGGGGGATGACCTCGGCGCCCGGCAGGGCCTTCTTCAGGCTGTCGCCGAACAGCTTGCCGTCGCCCACGACAATGACGCTGGCCTCGCCGGGCTCGAGCACCTGGGCGGCGAAGTCGCGGACCTGCTCGGGGGTGACGGCCTCGACCCTGGCGGTGAACATCTTGATCTCGTTCAGGTCGATGCCATAGGCGGCCAGCGCCCCCAGGGTGTTGGCCAGACCGTCGGTGGTGGCCAGGTCCCGGCCGAAGCCGCCGATCAGCACCGACTTGCGGGCGGCCATCTCCTCGGGGGTGGGCAGGGTGGTTCCCAGCCTGGCCATTTCGGCGCGCAGCAGGTCGGCCGCCTCGCCGGCGGTCTGGTTCTTGGTCTTGGTGGAGGCCGAGAAGCCGCCGCTGCCCTTGCGCACCGAGAGCGAGGAGCTGGCGCCGTAGGCCAGGCCGCGCTTGATGCGGATCTCCTGGTTCAGCCGCGAGCTATAGCCGCCGC
>DASPLD010000142.1:0-13635 GCA_035627755.1 Caulobacter sp.
CCGGCTATGTGCAAGGGGGCTTCCTGGCGGCGATGCTGGACGATGTGATGGGGCCGGCGGCCTACATCATGGGCAGGGGCAAGGTGTTCACCCCGACGATCGACATGGCGGTGTCGTTCCTCAGTCCCGCGAAGGCGGGGCGGCTTGTCGGCGAGGGGCAGGTGGCGCAACTGGGCAAGAGCATCGGATTCCTGGAAGGGAAACTATGGGACGCGGCGGGGGTGATGGTCGCGAAGGCCACGGCGACCTGCCGGCTGGTGGAGAGCGGGAAGATGCTCTCCTGAGCCCTTCTCCCGCTCGTCGGGAGGAGGGTTCACTAGGGCCGCCCAATCCTCCTGATTTCCCAGTCGAGCTGGACGCCGGTCTTCGCGAGCACATCCGCCCGCACCGCCTCGCCGAGCCCCTCGAGGTCGGCCGCCGTCGCCTCGCCCGTGTTGATCATGAAATTGCTGTGGAGTTCGGAGAACTTGGCGCCGCCGTGGAGCTTGCCGCGCCAGCCGGCGTCATCGACCAGTTTCCAGGAGGAGTGGCCGGGCGGGTTCTTGAAGGTGGAGCCGCCGGTCTTTTCGCGGATCGGCTGGGTGGTCTCACGACGGGCGGTGATTTCGGCCATGCGGGCCTTGATCGCTTCGGGATCGTCAGGGCGACCGCGGTAGGTGGCCTCGACCCAGACGATGTCGTCGGGGGCGTGGCTGTGGCGATAGCTGTAGGCGAAGTCCTCGAGCTGGAGGACGCGCCTGTCGCCGTTGCGATCGTAGCCCCAGGCGCTGACCAGGACGTCCTTGGTCTCGGCGCCGTAGCAGCCGGCGTTCATGGTCAGGGCGCCGCCGATAGCGCCCGGGATGCCGGCATAGAACTCCAGGCCGGCCAGGCCTGCGTTGGCGGCGGCGCGGGCGAGGGCGGCGTCGAGGGCGCCGGCGCCGACCGTGATCAGATCGCCCTCGACCGAGACGCCGGCGAAGGCGCGGCCGGCGAGGCGGATGACGACGCCCGGGACGCCGCCGTCCCGGATGATGACGTTGGAGCCGACGCCGAGCGCCAGGACCGGGGTCTCGGCGGGGAGGTTCCTGAGGAAGTGGGCGAGGTCGTCGGCGTCGGCGGGAAGGAACAGGACCTCGGCCGGGCCGCCGACCCTGAACCAGGTGAAGGGGGCGAGAGCCTCGTTCAGCAGAAGCTTGCCGCGGACGGCGGGCAGGTCGGTCATCGGGCGTTGGCCTTACGGGCGGCGGTGTCGGCGTGCCAGAGGACCAGTCGCTCGGCCTCGGCGGGGTCGTAGGTCTCGAAGACCGGTGTTCGGCCTGTCTTGTCCCAGTGGAACATTTCGAAGCGGCGCGTCGGCGTCTCGATGACGTCGAGCCAGTAGCCGGGCTCGAAGCCGCGGCCCTTGTTGAGTTGCGGCAGGTGCTTGGTCGGGATGCGCCGGCGGCGGCACTCGGCCTCGACGGCGCGGAGAAAGGCGGTGGGGGTCACGCCCGCGCCTCGAGCTGGCCGGGAAGTGCGTACGCCCAGCTGGTGATGTCTCCCGCCCCCAGGAACACGACCAGGTCGCCGGAGCGGGCCTCGGCGGAGATCAGGCCCGGGAGGTCGGCAGGGGCGTCCAGCGGCAGGGCCCGACGGTGGCCGAAGCGCTTGAGCCCTGCGATCAGGGCGTCGCGGTCGACGCCCTCGATGGGCGCCTCGCCGGCGGTGTAGACATTGGCGACGATCACCGTGTCGGCGTCGTTGAAGCAGCTCGAGAATTCGGCCATCAGGTCGCGTAGCCGGGTGTAGCGGTGCGGCTGGACCACGGCGATGACCCGGCCCTCCGGCGTAACGGCGCGGGCCGCCCTGAGCACCGAGGCGATCTCCACCGGATGGTGGCCGTAGTCGTCGACGATGCGGATGCCGTTCACCACCCCGGTCGTCGTGAACCGGCGCTTGACCCCGCCGAACCCGGCCAGGCCCTTGCGGATGCTGGCGTCGTCGACCTTCAGCTCGCGGGCCACGGCGATGGCGGCCAGGGCGTTGGCGACGTTGTGGTCGCCGGCCATCGGCAAGTGCAGGCCGGCCAGGGCATGGGGCTCGCCGTCGCGGGGGGTGAAGACCACGTCGAAGCGAGCGCCGTCGGGGCCCATGGTGACGTTGACGGCGCGGACCTCGGCCTGGGGATTGGTCCCATAGGTGACCAGGCGCCGGTTCTCGACCTTGGCGGCCAGGGCCTGGACCTCCGGATGGTCGAGGCAGACGGCGGCGAAGCCGTAGAAGGGGATGTTCTCGACGAAGTCCTGGAAGGCGCGGCGGGCGGCGTCGAAGGTGCCGTAGTGGTCGAGGTGCTCGGGGTCGATGTTGGTGACGATGGCGCAGGTCGACTTGAGCTTGAGGAAGGTGCCGTCGCTCTCGTCGGCCTCGACGACGATCCAATCCCCTTCCCCGACCTTCGCGTTGGTCCCGTAGGCGTTGATGATGCCGCCGTTCACCACCGTCGGGTCCAGACCGCCGGCGTCGAGCAGGGCCGCGACCATGGAGGTGGTCGTGGTCTTGCCGTGGGTGCCGGCCACGCCGATGGAGAACTGCAGCCGCATCAGCTCGGCCAGCATCTCGGCCCGGCGGACCAGGGGCAGGCGCCGCTCGCGGGCGGCGAGGAACTCGGGATTGTCCGGCTTGACGGCGGTGGAGTAGACCACGGCCGAGGCGCCCTCGACCTGGGGCGAGGCGTGGCCGATGAAGATGCGGGCGCCGAGCTGTTCGAGGCGCTCGGTGTTGGCGCTGGGCTTCATGTCGGAGCCCTGCACGGTGTAGCCGATGCGGATCATGATCTCGGCGATGCCGCTCATGCCGATGCCGCCGATGCCGATGAAGTGGACGGGACCGAGTTCGAACGGGACGGGGCGGCGACGGGCGATCATGCGACGCGGATTAGAGGATTTGGCGACCTTGGGGAATGGGGCGGTGATTGCCGCGTTGCTCCTGGCCGGAACGGCCGTGGCGGTGGACGGGCCGACCTTGCGGCCGACCCAACTGGGGGCCTTCGCGATGTTCACCGACCTCGACAGCGTGACCCGGGAGGGGGCGACGGCGCGGTTCCGGGTGCTGCAGGTGACCGAAGAGGGGTTCACGGCCGGGAGCGTCGCCTATGTCGGCGGCTGGCGTTGGTTCGAGGTGGACTGTGCAGTGCGGACGGCGCGGGGACTGGGCTTCGCCAGCGTGCAGGCCAACGGGATCGAGGGGCCGGTGACGGGCGCGCCGGGAGCTATGGCGCCGATCGCGGCCGGCGGGATCGAGGATGAGGCCGCAAGGGTGGTCTGCGATGGCGCCTCGCCGCTGGGGGCGGCGGATGTCGAGGGGGTGGATGCGGCGGTGGCGGCGGGGCGACGGTGGATCCCGACGGGGGAGGTGGATTGACGTGCTCTCCTTCCAGGGAGGGATGTTTCAGCGCCTCAGGGCCAGCGGTAGATGACCCTGGCGTACTTCAGCCGGGGATGCTCGTCCGTCTCGGTGTGGCGAAAGCCGCGCTTTTCGTAGAAGGCCCGCGCGGGGCGATTGTCCGCCGCGGTGCGCAGCCACATCCCGTCCGCCAGGCGCTGTTTGGCCAGATCGATCAGGCGGCTGCCAATGCCCTGCCCTTTGGCGGCCGGGGCCATGAACAGTTGGTCGAGGCAGGCGTCGTGCGGGCGCAGGGCCAGGAAGCCAGCCAGGGCGTCGCCTTGAAAGGCCAGGGTGACTTCCCAGACCGTCGCGGCCTCCTCCCGGATGCGCGCCTCCAGGTCCTCGACACGGATGTCCTCTTCGCTGGCCGTACCGGTCGAGCGCCAGCTGTCCAGCCAGAGTTGGGCCAGCGGAGACACGAGGCGGGCATGGGCGGCGGGATCGAAAGGACACAGCCGCAGGGTCATCAAGCCAAAGCCGTCTGCTCGACCAGGGTCGCCAGTTCCTCCGCCGCGTCGGGCTTCGCCGCCGAGCGGGCGCCCGCGGCCATGCGGGCAAGCCAGGCGGGGTCCTTGAGCAGCGCCTTGAGGGCGGCGGCCAGGGTGTCCACGGTGAGCTCCTCCTCCAGGCAGACGGCGGCGGCGCCGGCATCCTCCAGGAGCCGGGCGTTGAACCGCTGGTGGTCGTCGGCGGCGATCTTCAGGGGGATGAGGATGGAGGGCTTGCCGGCCACCGCCAGCTCGCAGACCGTCGAGGCGCCGGCCCGGCCGATGACCAGATGGGCGGCGGCGAGACGGCCAGCCATGTCGCGGAAGAAGGGGGCGACCTCCGCCTTCACCAGCGCGTTGGCATAGACGCCGCGAGCCAGGTCCATGGACTCCTTGCGGGTCTGCTGCTGGACCTCGAGGCGCAGGCGCAGGTCTTCGGGGAGGCGCAGGATGGCCTCGGGGGTCAGTTCGCTGAGCAGGCGGGCGCCCTGGCTGCCGCCGGTGATCAGCAGGCGGATGGGGCCGGTCTCGGTCGGCGCCTCATAGCGGAGGTCGAACAGGGCGCGGATGTCGGGACGAACCGGATTGCCGACCACCCGGGCCCGGGCCTTCACCGCCGGCTTGGCCTTTTCCAGGGTCGGGAAGGCGCAGGCGACCTCGGTGACACGGCTGGCCAGGGCGCGGTTGACCCGGCCGAAGACGGCGTTCTGCTCGTGGATGACCGTGGGGCGGCGCTGGATCAGGGCGGCCAGGAGGCTGGGAAGGCTGGGGTAGCCGCCGAAGCCGATCACCACGGCCGGATCGAGCCGGCGGAAGGCGGACATCGCCTGCAGGGTTCCGACCAGAACCGCCCAGAGGGCGCGGATCATGCCGATGGGATCGCCGGCCTTGGCGGTGGCGGCCGATAGCGTGAGGCGTTCGTCGGCGGGGAACTTGTCGGCATAGAGGGCGCCGCGGTCGTCGGTCGCCAGCACGATGCGCCAGCCGCGGGCGGTCAGGACCTCGGCCAGGGCCTGGGCCGGGAACATATGGCCGCCGGTGCCGCCGGCAGCGATGACGGCCAGGCGGGACGCCATAGTCAGGAACCTTCCCCTAAGGACTCAATGCTGCGGGTGTTTCGCATGAAGCGTGGCCGTTCGCCATGGCGGGGCGTCGCTCAGAGGCTCCGCCGACGCGCGAGGCTGGTCGACCTCGAAGGCGCTGGGGCGGCGGCGGGTGAGGCCCAGCGCCATGCCCATGGTCAGGCCCATGGCCAGCATGGAGGAACCGCCGTAGCTGAGGAACGGCAGGGTCATGCCCTTGGTCGGGGCCAGGTTGAGGTTCACCGCCATGTTGATGATCGCCTGCTGGCCGACCAGCACGAACAGGGCGGCGGCCGCGATCTGCTCGAAGCTGTCCTGCAGCCGCATCGACTTGTAGAGCCCGCGAACCATCAGGAAGGCGAAGACGCCGATCAGCGCCAGGGAAAATACCAGGCCGTATTCTTCGGCGGCGACCGAATAGATGAAGTCGGTCTGCAGGTCGGGGACGCCCTGCTTCATCACCCCCTCGCCGGGGCCGCGGCCGAACAGCCCGCCGTTGGCGATGGCCTGGGCGGCCTTGTCGACCTGGTGGGTGTCGGCGCCCTCCGGCGAGAGGAAGCGGTCGACGCGGCTGCGGGCGTGGGGGAGGAGGACGTAGATGAGGCCGAGGCCCCCGGCCGCCGCCCCCCCCATGATCGGGATCCAGCTGATCGGCACTCCGGCCATCCAGAACGCCGCCCCGAAGGCGATCGTGATCAGGATCGTCTGGCCGACGTCGGGCTGGATGATCAGCAGCACCACGGCCAGGAAGTAGAGGCAGAAGGCGATCGAGACGCCCGGCACCCCCTGTCCCTTCTGGCCCTCGGCGAACATCCAGGCGACGAGGACCACGAGGGCGGGCTTGAGGAACTCCGACGGCTGCAGGGTGAAGCCGGCGAAGGTGATCCAGCGGGTGGCGCCCTTGGCCTCGTGCCCCAGGAACGGCAGGGCCGCCATGGTGGCGATCGCGGCGATGTAGATGAAGAAGGCCGCGCGCTTGATCCCTTTCGGCGACAGGATGGAGACGCCGAGCACGACGCCGCAGGCGCCGAGCGCGAAGACGGTCTGGCGCAGGGCGAAGTGCAGCGGGTCGTCGAGCCGCAGCCGGATGGCCGCCGCCGGGCTGGAGGTGAAGCTGAGGAGGACGCCGAGCGCGATCAGGATGCCGGTCGCGGCCAGCAGGGACTTGTCGACCGTCCACCACCAGCTGGCCAGCGCGCCCTTGTTGGCGCGGGAGATCAGGTGCTGGTGGGCGCTCATGCGCGGGCCCCGCGCACGGCGGGCTGGCGGACGTCGAGGGCCTGGACGGCGGCGCGGAAGGCCTCTCCCCGGTCCTCGAAGTCGGCGAACTGGTCGAAGGAGGCGGTGGCCGGCGAGAGCAGCACCACGGCCTCCTCGTCGGTGGCGGCGGCCTCGGCATAGGCGGCAGCCACGGCGGCGGCCATGTGGCCGCAGCGCTCGACCGGGGCCTTGCCCTCCAGGGTCTGGGCAAAGGCGGCCTCGGCCTCGCCGATCAGAAAGGCCTTCGCCACGCGCGGGAACAGGTCGGCGAGGGCCTCGATGCCGCCTTCCTTGGCCCGGCCGCCGGCAATCCAGTAGACCCTGGGATAGGCCGACAGGGCCTGGCGGGCGGCGTCGGCGTTGGTCGCCTTGCTGTCGTTGACGAAGCGGACCTTCCCGAGTTTGGCCACGGTCTCCATCCGGTGGGCGAGGCCGGGGAAGGTCATCAGGCCGTTGGCCGCGTCCTCCGGCGAGACGGCGAGGCCGAGCGCCGCGGCATAGGCGGCGGCGGCGTTCTGCCAGTTGTGCTTGCCGGGCAGCGAGCGGGCCATGGTCAGGTCGGCGACCTCGATCGCCCGATCGCCGGTGGCGTCATAGAGCACGCCGGAGAGGACGTAGACGCCGCGGCCCATGGCCTTGCCGGCGCTGATCGGGCGGATGGTGCGGCGGTTGGCGGCGGTGATCTCGGTGCAGATCCGCTGACGCCAGGGGTCGTCGACGCCGATGACGGCGGTGTCGCCCTTGCCCTGGTTGAGCAGCACCCGCTTCTTGGCGGCGACATAGCCCTCCATGTCGCCGTGGCGGTCGAGATGGTCGGGCGACAGGTTCAGGAGGATGGAGGCGTCGGGCTTCAGCGACGATGTCAGGTCGAGCTGGAAGCTGGACATCTCAAGGACGTAGACCGCGCCGCCGTGCATGTCGGGCAGGCCCAGGACCCCGAAGCCGATGTTGCCGCCCATCCGGGCGTCGCGGCCGGCGGTGCGCAGGATGTGGGTCAAGAGGGCCGTGGTCGTCGACTTGCCGTTGGTGCCGGTGATGGCGGCGACCTTGGGCCGCTTGTGGGCCGGGGCGGCGTTGACGGCCCGGGCGAAGAGTTCGGTGTCGCCGACGATCTCGACGCCCTCGGCCGTGGCGCGGGTCACGGTCCAGTGCGGGGCGGGGTGGGTCAGGGGCACGCCCGGCGAGAGCAGGAGCGCGGCGAACGAAGACCAGTCGGCCGTGGCCAGGTCGACGAGGGGCAGGCCCTCGGCGGCCGCCGCCGCCCGCCCCTTCTCGTTTTCGTCCCAGAGGGCGACCTGGGCCCCGCCGGCGATGAGGGCGCGCGCGGCCGAGAGGCCGGTCCGGCCGAGGCCGAACACGGCGACGGTGCGCCCTTCAAAGCCCGGAACGGGGATCATGGTCTTCGCGCCTCCCCTATCTCAGCTTCAGCGTGGCCAGGCCGATGAAGGCCAGGATGATGGCCACGATCCAGAAGCGGATGACGACGGTGCTTTCGGCCCAGCCGAGCTTCTCGAAATGGTGGTGGATCGGCGCCATCAGGAAGATCCGCTTGCCGGTCCGCTTGAAGTAGGCGACCTGGATCATCACCGAGAGGGCCTCGACGACGAACAGGCCGCCGATGATGCCGAGCACGATCTCATGCTTGGCGGCCACCGCGACGGCGCTGATCGAGCCGCCGAGGGCCAGGGAGCCGGTGTCGCCCATGAAGATCTTGGCCGGCGGGGCGTTGTACCAGAGGAAGCCCATGCCAGCCCCGATGATGCTCATGCAGAAGACGGCGAGCTCCCCGGAGCCGGGCACGAAGGGCACCTGCAGGTAGTCGGCGAAGACGGCGTTGCCGACCAGGTAGGCGATGATGCCGAAGGCTGCGGCGGCGATCATCACCGGAACGATGGCGAGCCCGTCCAGCCCGTCGGTCAGGTTCACCGCGTTGGAGGCCCCGACGATGATGAAGGCCCCGAAGGCCAGGTAGAACCAGCCCAGGTCGATGATCAGGTTCTTGAACACCGGGAAGGCCACCGAGGTGGTCAGGTGCGGCGCCTCGGTCGGGGTCTGGCCGTAGAGGATGAGGACCAGGACGGCGACCACGGCGACCAGGGTCTGGATCAGCAGCTTCATCGTGCTGGAGACGCCGGCGGTGGTCTGCTTGGTCACCTTGCGGTAGTCGTCGAGGAAGCCGAGCATGCCATAGGCGCCGGTGACGAAGATCACCACCCAGACCTTGACGCTGGTGAGGTCGGCCCAGAGCAGGGTGCCGACCATCATCCCGGCCAGGATCATGAACCCGCCCATGGTCGGGGTGCCGGCCTTTTCGATGACGTGGCGGGCGATGCCGTCCTCGCGGATCGGCTGGCCCTTGCCCTGCTTGGCGCGCATCCAGCGGATGAAGCGGCTGCCCATCGCCACGGCGACGACGAAGGCCGTGGCCCAGGCCATGCCGGCCCGGAAGGTCTGGTACTGCAACAGGTTCTGCAGGGGCAGGGAGTAGTCATTCGCTTCCAGCCACTGGTAGAGCAGGTAGAGCATTCAGGCGTCTCCCTCGGCGCCGTCGAGCGCGGCCAGCGCGGCCGCGATCTGCCCGGCGCGCGACCCGTTCGAGCCTTTGACCATCACCACATCGCCCGGCTCCAAGGCCGTTGCGACCAGCGGCGCGAGGGCCGCTGCGGTTTCGGCGTAGCCGCCGCGGCGAGTCGCCGGAAGGGCCTCCCAGAGGGATTTCATCAGCGGCCCGGCGACGAAGACGAGGTCGATGTTCGCCTCTTCGATAGGCCCGGCAAGGGCCGCGTGCATGGCCGGGCCTTCCGGGCCCAGTTCCAGCATGTCGGTGAGCGCGACGATGCGCCGCCCCGGGGTCTTGCGGGCGCCCAGGGTGCGGAAACCGGCGATCATGGAGATGGGGTTGGCGTTGTAGGACTCGTCGATCAAGGTGAAGGGTGCGCCGGGCTTGCGGACCAGCGTCTCGGCGCCGCGGCCGGCCAGGGGCGCGAAGCCCGCGAGGGCCGCCAGGGCGGTCGGGCGGTCGACGTCCATGGCTTCCAGCATCAGCAGGGCGCAGAGGCTGTTGAGGCCCCAATGGCCGCCGGTCTGGAGCAGGCCGTAGGTCAGGGGCTGGCCGTGGACGACGGCGTTGACCGTAGCGCGGGCGCCGTCCGCCTCGAAGCCGGTCAGGCGGGCCGCGCAGCCTTCGCCTGAGCCGAAGGACAGAACCTTGGCGCCGGCGGCGCGGGCGCGCTCGGAGAGCAGGTCGAACCAGCGGTTGTCGGCGTTGAGCACGGCGACGCCGCCGGGCTCCAGGCCGTCGAAGATCTCGGCCTTGGCGCGGGCGACCCCGGCCTCGGAGTCGGGGAAGTTCTCGATGTGGACAGGGCCGACCGTGGTGATGGCGGCGGCGTGCGGGCGGACCATCCTCGACAGCGGGGTGATCTCGTCGGCGTGGTTCATGCCGATCTCGAAGACGGCGCGCTGCGTCGCCCTTGGCATCCGGGCCAGGGTCAGGGGGACGCCGATGTGGTTGTTGTAGCTCTTCACCGAGGTGTGGCTGGGACCGGCGAGAGCCAGGCCGGCGGCGATGGCCTGGGTGACGCTGGTCTTGCCGACCGAACCGGTGACGGCGCAGCGGCGGGCGGCGGAGCGGTCGCGGGCCGCCAGGCCCAACGCCTCCAGCGCCTTGAAGGTGTCGGCGACCTGGATGCTGGGGCCGTCGACCGGCCGGGAGGCGAGGAGGCCAGCGGCGCCCGCGGCCAGGGCCTGGGCGGCGAAATCGTGGCCGTCTCGAACGCCCGCCAGGGCGACGAACAGGTCGCCGGGCTCGATGGAGCGGCTGTCGATGGAAACGCCGTCGACCGCGAAGGGGGCGGTGGCGATCCCGCCCGCAGCGGCGGCGATCTCGGCGGAGGTCCAGAGGCTCATCGGGCCTCCTTGAGGGCGGCGGCCGTTTCGGCGACGTCGTCGAAGGGGTGGTTCACGCCGGCGACCAGCTGACCCTGCTCATGGCCCTTGCCGGCGATCGCGAGGACGTCGCCCTCCTCCAGCAGCGCGGCGGCGTGGCGGATGGCTTCGCGGCGGTCGCCGATCTCCCGGGCGCCGGGGGCCGCGGCGAGGATGGCGGCGCGGATCGCGGCGGGATCCTCCGAGCGGGGGTTGTCGTCGGTGACGATCGCGATGTCGGCCAGGCGCGCGGCGATCTCGCCCATCAGCGGGCGCTTGCCGGCGTCGCGGTCGCCGCCGGCCCCGAACACCACGATCAGCCGGCCGCGCGCGTGAGGGCGCAGGGCGGTGAGCAGGGTCTCGAGGCCGTCGGGGGTGTGGGCGTAGTCGACGTAGGCCTCGCCGCCGCGCGGGCCGGTTCCCACCCGCTGCATGCGGCCGGGGGCGCCCTGGAGCAGTTCGAGGGCGGCGAAGACCGCGCCCGGAGCCTCGCCGGCGGCGATGCAGAGGCCCGCCGCGACCAGGGCGTTGTCGGCCTGGAAGCCGCCGGCCAGCGGCAGGCGGACGGTGTAGGCCTGGCCCCGGTGGGCGATGGACAGGGTCTGCCCCTCGGGGGTCAGGACGCGGCCGGTCAGGCGGATCCCCTCCCCAGCTCCTCCGGTGGAGACGAGGGCATGGCCGTGGGTCACGGCGGCCGCCGCGAAGGCCGGGTACTGGTCGCTGTCGGCGTTGAGCACGGCGGTCGAACCGGTGGGCAGCAGGGTCTCGAACAGGCGCAGCTTGGCGGCCCGGTAGGCGCCCATGGTGCCGTGGTAGTCGAGGTGATCCTGCGTGAAGTTGGTGAAGCCGGCGGCGGTCAGCTTCACCCCGTCCAGCCGGCGCTGGTCGACGCCGTGCGAGGAGGCCTCCAGCGCCACGTGGGTGACGCCCATGTCGGCCATGCGGGCCATCAGTTCGGCGACGTCGGCCGCGTCCGGGGTGGTGAGGCCGGGCGGGGTCAGGACCTGGTCTGGCTCGCCAGCCTTCGAGACCACCACCCCAAGCGTACCCATGCTGCCTGCCCTGTGTCCCAGCAGGGCGAACAGCTGGCGGCAGAAGGTGGCGATCGAGGTCTTGCCGTTGGTGCCGGTGATCGCGACGCAGGTGGCCGGCTGGCGGCCCCAGAAGCGGGCGGCGGCCAGGGCGTAGGCGCGGCGCAGATCGCCGGCGTGGACCACGGGGACGGGCAGGCCGGAGACATCGTCGGGAGCGAGAATGGCCGCCGCGCCGGCCTCCAGCGCCGTGGGGATGAAGCTGCGGCCGTCGGCCTTCGATCCCGGCAGGGCGGCGAACAGGAAGCCCGGGCGCACCTTGCGGCTGTCGGCCGTCACCCCGGTGATGGCCGGGTTCGCCTCGCCCTCACGGGCGATGATGTCGTTCAGGGCCGTCACAGAACGGGCCTCGGGCGGATGGCGGCGATGTCGAAGTCCGGGCGCTGCATCTGGCGCGGCACGCCGAGGAAGCGGGCGCTGCGGTCGATGACCCGGCCGGCCGCCGGGGCGGCGACCAGGCCGCCGGTGCGGGGCCCTCCGGTCGGCTCGTCGAGCAGGATCAGGACGAAGTAGCGGCGCCCGTCCAACGGCCCCTCCGTCGGGAACACCGCGGCGAAGGAAGCGACCTGCTTGGTGCGGCTATAGGCGCGGATGGTCGGATCGTATTTCTCGCCGGTCCCGGTCTTGCCGCCCACCGACAGGCCCAGCGCGTCGGCCCGGCGGCCGGTGCCCTCGACGACGTTGCCCCGCATGATCTTCAGCATGGTCCGGCTGGTGTCCTCGGAGAACACCCGCGGACCGCTGTAGCGCCAGCCGGCCGGACGCTTGAGAATGGTCAGGGGCACGAAGGTTCCCCCGTTGAGAAGCGAACCCATGGCCTGTGCGAGCGCCACGGGCGTGACATTGATGCCGTGCCCGAAGGAAACACTGGCCAGCGCGTCGTCGTTCCAGTCCCTGGGGACCAGTGGGGTGGCGGTTTCGAACAGTTCAAGCTTGGGCCGGCGCGTCAGCCCCATGGCGTCGTAGTAGTGCTTCAGCCGATCGACCCCGATGCCCAGCGCCAGCTTGGCGGTGCCGATGTTGGAGCTGTGGTTGAACACCTCGCCCAGGGTCAGGATGCGGTTGGTCCCGTGGAAGTCCTTGATGGTGCGGTAGCCCATCTTCAGCGGGGTCCGGGCGTCGAAGGTGGAGTCCATGTGCGCCACCCCGGTGTCGAGGCCGGCCGCCACGGTGAACGTCTTGAACGTCGAGCCCATCTCGTAGAGCTGGGCGGACGCCCGGTTCTTGCGTTCGTCCTCGCCGAACTTGCTGGCCCGGCTGGGATCGAACTCGGGCAGGGAGGCCATGGCGAGGATCTCGCCGGTGTGGACGTCGGTGACCAGGCCGACGGCGTTCTTGGGATTGAACTCCTGGACCGCGGCGTAGAGTTCCTCCTCCAGGGCCGCCTGGACCCGCACGTCGATCGAAAGCATCACCGGCTGACCGCTGGCGTAGCCGTCGCGAAGCGCCTGCTCCAGGCCCCGCTCGGCGCCCTGCAGGCCCTTGCCGCCGGAGTCGGCGAAGCCGACCAGATGGGCCGCCAGGGGCCCCATCGGATAGACCCGGCGCGGCGCCTCCTCGAAGGTGACGCCCGGCAGACCCAGTTCATGGATGGCGTTGCGGATGTCGGGGGTCAGGCCCTCGACCAGCACCCGGCGCTTGCCCCTGTCCATGATCTCGTTGAACTTGGCGGGCTTGAAGCCTTCGATGTGCCTGGCCAGGGCCTGCCGGGTCTCGCGCCGGCTCCAGACGTCCCGCGGATCGATGAACAGGCTGTAGTGGGTCAGGTTGGCCGCCAGCAGCTGGCCGTTGCGGTCGACGAGGTCCGCCTTGGCGAGCGGCGAGAGGGCGGCGGCGCGGCCCTTCTTGCCGGCGTCGGAGAAGACGGCGGCGAACACCGCCCCGCCGCCGACCAGGCCGAACAGCACGGCGAAGAACACCAGCACGACGAGGATGCGCACCCGGGCGTCGTCTTCCGGGCGGCCGGAGGCCTTGGCCCGCTCGAAGGCGTGCTCGATCTTCCAAAGCCAGTCGATGGCCCAGCGGACCGGGCGCGGATAACGGTGCGGAGTAAGATCGGCGAGGCTCATTGACCCGTCTCCGCGGGACTCGAGGGAGCGGGACTCACGACGGCGGTGGCGGCGAGAGCCTCCGCCGGGGCGGCGGCCGGACCGATGTCCTCCTCGGCCGGGGCTTCCGGGGCGGCGGGGGTCGCGACCGGCGGGGCGGGGGTGTAGCCGGCGACCAGGGCGTCGAGGCTGGAAAGGTCGCCCTCGCGGGTCGCGGCCAAGGGCGCCATGCCCAGCAGGTCCTTGGCCAGCCGTTGCAGGCGCTCGGGCTGTTCGAGGTGGGCGACCTCGGCCTTGAGCAGGCGGATGCGCTTGTTCTGCTCGGCGATCGCCC
>DASPLD010000143.1:0-4509 GCA_035627755.1 Caulobacter sp.
CCCAAGGTCGCCTTCGTCGCCATCGCAAGGCGCATCGCCATGGCCGCCAACAGCATCATCAAGAGCGGCAGACCCTGGGAGGTCCGCGCTTGACCCAATACAGTCGCCGGATCGTCCCTGCGGTCCGTCCGGGATGACGGACCAGAGCGGAAATCTAGCATGACCCCCACCACCATCCGCCGCCTCCAGCCCGGCGAAGGCCCGGCCTTCCAGGCCATCCGCCTGACGGCAATGCGCCTCGACGAAGCGGCCTTCGGCTCCACCCTGGCCGAGGAGGAGGCCAAACCCGCCGGCTGGTTCGAGGAGCGGGTCGTCGCCGACGGAGTGTTCGTCGCCGAGGTCGAGGGTCGGATCGTCGGCGTGATCGCGGTCGGCGCCAAGAGGCCGGCCAAGGAGCGCCACAAGGGCGTCATCTATAGCATGTTCGTCCTGCCCGAGGGCCGGGGCCGGGGGCTTGGCGGAGCGCTGATGGCCGCCTGCCTCGACTATGCCCGAGAAGTGGTCGAGATCGTCCAGCTGGTCGTCGTCTCGACCAATTCCGCCGCCGTCGCCCTCTACGAAGGCGCCGGATTCGAGCGCTACGGGTTCGAGCCCCGCGCCCTGCTACAGACCGACGGCCGCTACACCGACGACCTGCATATGTGGAAGCGGCTGCGCTAGGCGACGAGGCCATCGCGGCGGCCGTGACACGGCCGGAGGGGACTGCATAATGCCGCTCCCGCAGAAGGACTTCCCATGACCGACCCCATCCACGGCTGGCATGCCTACGTCGAGAGCCGCGATCCCGCCGACCTGTCGAAGCTGATCGCCGAGGACTGCGTCTTCGAGAGCCCCGTGGTCCACACGCCCCAGGCCGGCAAGGCGATCACCGAGAAGTACCTGCTCTCGGCCCTTCAGGTGCTCAACAACGAGACCTTCCAATACCTCGGCGAATGGCGCGCCGACCGCTCTGCGGTGCTGGAGTTCGCCTGCGTCATCGACGGCATCCGCATCAACGGCGTCGATATGATCTGGTGGAACGAAGCCGGCCAGATCACCCGCTTCAAGGTCATGGTCCGCCCCCTGAAGGCGATCAACCTGCTGCACCAGAAGATGGGCGAGATGCTGATGCGGCTGGCGGGCTAGGCTCACGTCATGAGCTTCAACCGGCTTCTCTCCGCCCTCGGCATCGCCGTCTTCCTGGCCGCCTGCGGCAAACCCGCCGAGGACCCGGCCAAGACTCCCGCCGCGCCCACGCAGGCCGGGCCGGTCGCGCCCCCTGCCGCCGCGCCTGCCGAAGCGGCCACGGTCAGCGTCGCCCTCGACTCCGAAGGCCTGCGCCTGGTCACCGAGACCGGCTCCACCCGCCTGTTGGCCTTCGGTCGGCCTACGGCCGAGGCGGTCGAAGTGCTGACCGGCGTGCTCGGCGCCCCGGCCAACCGGTCGGTCAACCAGGAGTGCGGCGCCGGCCCTACCGAGTTCGTCGAGTACGGCAACGGCCTGACCGCCCTGTTTCTGGACGGCAGGTTCACCGGCTGGAGCGCCGATCGCGAGAGCGCCGAGCTCGTCACCTTCATGAACGGCGTCGGGGTCGGCTCCACCCGCCAGCAGCTAACCGAGGCCTTTGCCGACCTCACGGTCGAGGAAAGCACCCTGGGCCTCGAGTTCACGGCCGGCGAGGTCTCCGGCCTGCTCGACAAGGATGGCCCCACCGGCAAGGTCCAGGCGATCTGGGCTGGGACGTCCTGCGTGTTCCGATAATTCTACCCGGGTATAATTGACTTCCTATTATACCCGGGTAAAAGCGGCCCATGAAACAGGATCGCAAAGCGCAGCTGCGCGCCTACCGTGAGCGCCCCAAGCTGGCCGGCGCCTTCGCCGTCCGCTGTACGACGACCGGCGAGGCCTGGGTCGGCACGACCGCCGACGTCTCGACCCGCCAGAACGGGCTCTGGGCCGCTCTGCGGATGGCCAGCTACCCGCTGCCCGCCCTGGTCGCCGCCTGGAAGCAGGAAGGGGAGGGCGCCTTCGCCTTCGAGGTGCTGGAAACCCTGCCTGACGAGGCGCGAAGCCCCTACGTCGAGGCCAGCCAGCTCAAGGACCTGGCCGCCGCCTGGCGCGAGCGGCTGGGGGCAGGGAAGCTGTGACCGACGAGCCGAGCCTGACCCTGTTCGGCGGCCATCGCCGCCTCGCCTCCGGCTCCGGGGACGCCGTGGCCAAGGCCGCCCGCGCGGCGCTGGCCGCCGATCCGGCCGTGCGGCTGCTGGTCTTCGACGACCGCACCGGCCGGCAGGTCGACCTTGACCTGCGTCCACCCGCCCCCGCCAAGAAGGCCGGGCGGCCCAAGCTGGGGGTGGTGTCGCGGGAAGTCACCCTGCTGCCCCGCCACTGGGACTGGCTCGCCGAGCAGCCGGGCGGCGCCTCCGTAGCCCTGCGCAGGCTGATCGAGGCAGCCCGGCGCGATCCGGCCGAGTCCCGCCGCGCCGCGCACGAGGCCGCCTACCGGGTCCTGTCCGCCCTCGCCGGGGACCTGCCGGGCTTCGAGGAGGCCTGCCGCGCCCTGTTCGCCGACGACCGTGAGGGATTCCAGGCGAACACCGCAGGCTGGCCCGGCGACGTGCGCGACCACGCATTGGGCTTGCTCGGCTGGGCCTAGCGGGGCTTGAGTCTGCGACGTCAGCGGGCCGGAGACGTCGCCGGGGACTCCCCCTTGGGTCGGGCCCGGATGGGGGTGACGGTCGGCGGGTCCTCCGGCTCGGCCCTGAAGCTGCGGTGTTCGCCGCGCAGGGTCTCGGCGAAGGCCAGGGCGGCCGCCGTGAGGGCCTGGCCGAGCGTCGCGCCGGCCTCGCCGACCTTGTGGGCGGCCTCCTCGCCGGCGTGCTTGGCGTCTGCCATCGGCTCCTTGGCGGCCTCGACGGCCCTGGGCGCCTGGCTGGCGGCGACCATGGCGCCGGCCGCGGCCAGCCCCTGGGCGACCAGCTTCTGGCCCTCGGGCGAGACCAGGAACTTGCCGATCCGCCCCTTGCGCAGGGTCTTGGGCACCTTCACGCCGGCCACCCGCTTGGGCAGCCGGTTCTTGCGCTTCTTGGCCATCTCGTCCTCCGGATCGTTCGGGACCTGAACGTCGCGGCCAAACCCCCGTTCCGGCCGTTTTCCTCTATGATGGCGGCCTCGACAGGGCCGGGGAGGGGCCATGACGCCGGCCGACACCGAACTCGCCGCGGGCCGCAAGGCCATCGCCGTCCTCTACAACGCCCTGATGACCGGCCTGGTCCTGACCCTGGTCAGCCGGCGCGGCGAGCAGGCCGCCGCCGACTTCGTCTTCGCCCACTTCCGGCGCCAGCACCTGGAGAAGTTCCTGCCCGGGCTGGAGAAGCTCGGCCTCGCCGGCCTGCCGGACGCCGTGGCCTGCGCCAGCTACCACTTCCACTCCAATGCCCTGGGCGGGGTGAAGACCCAGCTGCTCATCGAGAGCGACCGCAAGGCCTGGGTCCGTTACCCGCCGCCCCGCTGGATCTGGCAGGGCGCGGCGGTCTGCGCCGTTCCTCCGAGGGTCAACGAGGCCATGCTGCACGGCTGGCACGGCCACAACGGCGTCTCCCTCGGCAACCCGCGGCTCGGCTTCGTCTGCACCGGCCAGACCGTCCTCGGCCACCCCGGCCTGGAGGGCTACTACGTCGAATACGACCAGGAGGTGGCGGAGGACCAACGCGTCCGCTTCGCCTGCGATGAGGCCTGTCCCCCGATCGACCCGGCCGCCCAACCGGTCCTGGACCTCGCCGCCTGGCCGCCCGAGCGGCTCGCCAGGGTCGAGGTCTCCTACGCCGCCGAGTACGTCCGCAGCCTGTTGCCGGTGATGCACGCGCTGTTCGGGCCGGCGCAGGCGGAGGCCCTGGTCGGCCAGACGGCGCGCCTGATCGGCCTGCAGTTCCACGAGGCCACCGCCGCCGCGCTGGGCATCCACGACGAAGGCGCCGATTCCTTCGCCGGCCTGCTGGCTGCATTGGCGCGAGCCCAGGGCGAGACCGTCGAGGTCGACGGGCCCCGCGTCGTCCAGACCGGCTGGCGGCTGATGCGCGGCGTCCCGCTGGACCCGGCCCTGGCGTTCGCCGCCTGGAACCCCCTGTTGGAGGGCCTGCTGGCCGCCCATAACCGTCATCTGCGGCTGAGCTCAGAGCTGTCCGGCGATCGCCTCGTCTGGACCGTGGGCCCAAACGAAAACGGCGGCTGAACCGAAGTCCAGCCGCCGCCCGGAAGTCCTACGCCCCGGCGCGGGCCGTGGTGTTCGGCCCACGCCCGCCGCCCGGACGGAACCGGCGACGCTTCTTGGCCTTGGCGGCGGCGTTGGCGGCCGGCGCCGCCGTGGCGCCTTCGACCAGCGGGTCATAGGCCCCCGGACGATGCGGGCGCGGCGCCTGGGCGAAATGCTTGCCCGCCGCGTGCTCATGCCGCTTGGCGGCTGGGCTGCGGCCCCGGGTGTCGCGGGGATCGCGTTCACGGGGCCCCTCGGCAGGCTGGGCCGCCTTGAAG
>DASPLD010000144.1:0-7526 GCA_035627755.1 Caulobacter sp.
CCGGCCGAGGCCCGGATCGACTGGACCCGGCCGGCCGAGGAGGTCGACCGCCAGATCCGCGGCCTCTCCCCCTTCCCGGGCGCCTGGTTCGAGGCCCCCTCCAGCCGCGGACCGGTCCGGGTCAAGGCGCTGATGTCCAGGGTCGAGGACGACGCCGGCGCCTCCGGAACCGCGCTCGACGACGCCCTGCTGGTCGCCTGCGGCGAGGGCGCCGTCCGCCTCCTCGAACTGCAGCGGGAGGGCAAGGGCCGCCAGCCGGCCGACGTCTTCCTGCGCGGCTTCCCGGTCCCGGCCGGAACGGCGCTGGCCTGATGCCCCGCTACCGCCTCACCGTCGAGTACGATGGCCGCCCCTACCGCGGCTTCCAGGCCCAGGCGGACCTCCCATCCGTCCAGGCCTCCATCGAGCGGGCCGTGAAGGGCTTCACCGGCCAGGACATCCGGCTTCAGGCCGCCGGCCGCACCGACACCGGCGTTCACGCCACCGGCCAGGTGGTCCATGTCGACCTGGAGAAGGACTGGCCGCCTCAGACCGTGCTGCGCGCCCTCAACGCCCACCTGGTCCCCGAACCCATCGCGATCCTCGACGCACAGGTGGCCGTCGGCGACTGGCACGCCCGCTTCAGCGCCCGCGAGCGCCGCTACACCTACCGCATCCTCAACCGCGAGGCGGGGCCCGCCCTCGACCAGGGCCGCGTCTGGCACGTCAGGAAGCCGATCGACGCCGCCGCCATGCACGCCGCCGCCCAAGGGCTGGTCGGCCACCACGACTTCACCACCTTCCGCGACGTGCAGTGCCAGGCGAAATCGCCGCTCAAGACCCTCGACCTCGCCGCCGTTCGCCGCGAAGGCGACTACGTCCTCCTCGACTTCGCCAGCCGCAGCTTCCTCCACCGCCAGGTCCGCTCGATGGCCGGCACCCTGGCCGAGGTCGGCGTCGGCCGGTGGACGGCGGAGGACGTGGTGACGGCTCTGGAGGCAAGGGATCGGAAGGCCTGCGGCCCGGTGGCGCCGGCGGAGGGGCTGTATCTGACGGGAGTGGGGTACTGATCCTGTTCAAGCCTTCTCGTCGAAAATCGACCGGCGACTCTGCCGAGCGTGGAGCTCTTCCGGAGAATTGGGCACGCGATTGACGACATCACCGCGCACCCAGTAGGCCCAGACCACGCAGGCCAGCCAGATCGGCCCAATGACGAACATGACCCAAGGCTGCCAGGACGCCGGCGAAAACCACAGCAGCGGTCCGATAATCAACAGGAAAACGGCGAAGATCGCCAGCCGCACGCGGTTGAAGCGTCCATGAAGTCTACGTACGCGTTCGTCCATGCCTTGGACAGTGGCTCTCAGCTCAAGGCTTTGCAATCCTAGTCCATCAAGCTCGCCGGAACCTTGCCGCCATTCTCGGCCAGCTTCTTCAACACCGCCTTATGCAGCCAGATGTTCATCGAGGCGCTGTCCGACTTGTCGCCGGTGTAGCCCAGTTCGTCGGCCAGCTCCTTGCGCTCCTGCAGGCTACTCTCCATGCCGACCAGCTTCATCAGGTCGACGATGGAGGTGCGCCAGTTGAGCTTCTGGGGATTGTCCTGCGCCATCTCCTCCAGCACCGCCTCGATATCGACGGGCTGCTGAGCCGGCGCCTGGGCCTGGGTCGGCGCCTTGGGGGCGGGCTGCGCCTGCGGGGTCGGCGCGGGAGCCGGGGCCTTCTTGGACTTGTGGCCGAAGATCCTGCCGAGAATGTTGCCGAAGATGCCCATGGTGAAATCCCTCGAACGTTGACGCGGCCGACACATGGCCTGAGGGCTCTCAAACCCGCGCCGAACGCCATCGGTTGCCGTCACCCGACGGCCCCACCTGGCCGATTGCGCCATGCCGCTGCATTCCGCGCCATGGCGCCTGCAGAAATCCGGCGTTTCGTGACCATCAGCACAACATTATGCAGCCCGGGAGTCCCACCGGTGCAGCATCTAATCAATTGTTTTAATTGAAGAAAACTTCTCAGGAATGTGCTATTCTGGCATGACCCTGGGATCCCGCCGCATGCCCCTCAGCCGAACCGCGCGAAATACCGTTCGATCAGCCGCTCGTAGACCGCCTGCAGCCCGACGATCTCCGCCACCGGCGCCCGCTCGTCGACCGCATGCATGGTGGTCCCCACCAGCCCGAACTCCACGACCGGGCAGAGCGCGCGGATGAACCGGGCGTCGCTGGTGCCGCCGGTGGTCGACAGCTCCGGCTCGCGGCCGGTCGCCTCCCGCACCGCCTGGGACACCACCTCGGTGAACGGCCCCGGCTCGGTGAGGAAGGCCTCGCCGCTGATCATCGCCCTGAGGTCCACCCGGCCCGCGAACCCCTCGTTGGCCCGGCGGCATTCCTCGGCGATCCAGGCCTCCAGCTCGGCGCCCCGGTGGCCGGGGTTGAAGCGGATGTTGAGCCGCGCGGTCGCCCGAGCCGGAATGACGTTGGTCCCGGCGTTGGCCACGTCGATGGTGGTGACCTCCAGGTTGGAGGGCTGGAACTCCGGATAGCCCTCGTCCAGCACCCGGTCCTGCAGCCGGCCGAGCAGCCGCACCAGCACCGGGATCGGGTTGGCCGCCCGCTGCGGATAGGCCACGTGCCCCTGCTTGCCCTCGACGGTGATCCAGGCGTTGATGCTGCCCCGCCGGCCGATCTTGATCATGTCGCCGAGGCTCGCCGCGCTGCTCGGCTCGCCGACCACGCAATGGTCGATCGCCTCCCCCTCGGCCAGCAGGGCCTCCACGACCTTGCGGGTCCCGTCCAGGGCCAGCCCCTCCTCGTCGCCGGTGATCAGGAAGCTCAGGGACCCCTTCGGCTCCCCCCGCGCCAGCACGGCGGCGACCGCGGCGGTGAAGGCGGCGATGGCGCTCTTCATGTCGACCGCCCCGCGGCCCAGCAGCATCCCGTCCTGGATGTCGCCGGCGAACGGGTCCCGCGTCCAGGCGGCCTCGTCGCCCACCGGCACCACGTCCGTATGGCCGGCGAAGCAGAGGTTGGGCCGCCTCGTCCCGCGGCGGGCGTAGAGGTTCTCGATCTCCCCGAACCTCATCCGCCGGCAGGCGAAGCCCAGCGCCTCCAGCTGCCGCTGCACCAGGTCCATGGCCCCGGCGTCGGCCGGGGTGACGGACGGGCGGCGGATCAGGGCCTGGGCCAGGGCGACGGCGTCGAGCGTTTCGAGGGTGGCGGTGGTCATCCGGCAAGCATTAGGCTGGCGCCTCCAGCGACGCAAACCAGCGAGCCCGTTCATGCCCAAGATCGACCTGGCCGCCGCGCCCTACAGGCAGGGGACCGACTACCCGTCGCCCCACGACGCCCCGGTCCGCCGGCGCCGCCGCTGGCGCCTCGGCGACGCCGCCGGCCTCAGCGCCTTCGGCGTCAACCGCCTCGAGCTCGACCCCGGCGTCTGGTCCAGCCAGCGCCACCACCACAGCCTGGAGGACGAGTTCGTGATCGTCCTCGAGGGCGAGGTGGTGCTGGTCGAGGATGGCGGCGAGACCGTGCTCGAGGCCGGCGACTGCGCCGCCTTCAAGGCCGGCTCGGGCGACGGCCACCACCTCGTCAATCGCTCCGACCGACTTGCCGTAGTGCTGGAGGTCGGCAGCCGCGAGCCGCAGGACGCCACCGTCTATCCCGACATCGACATGGTCTGGCCGGCCGGCGGCCCCTGGTACGAGCACCGCGACGGCCGCCCTTATCCGGAACCGGGCTAGCCCGACACCCTGAACACCAGCATCCCCTCGCCCGGGTTGGACGGGTCCTGGCCGATCTGGACCAGGGAGCCGCTGGCCCCCTCGGCCTGCGCCCGGCGCCAGCGCGCGTCTCCTGCTGGCGGCGTTCCCGCGCCGCCGCGCAGGTCGGCCGGATGGTCACCCGCGCCTGGGGCGGGGCCATCTCGGCCGGCGTGGGGCAGCGATGCGGCGCAGGGGCTGGCCTCAGTCCCGCAGCAGGTCGTTGATGCTGGTCTTGGACCGGGTCTGGGCGTCCACCGTCTTGACGATCACCGCGCAGTAGAGGCTGGGGCCCACGCCATGAGGGTCGGGCAGGGAGCCCGGCACGACGACGCTGTAGGGCGGCACGTAGCCCCGGTGGACCTCGCCGGTCTTGCGGTCGACGATCTTGGTCGAGGCCGACAGGAAGACGCCCATGGAGAGGACGCTGCCCTGGCCGACCACCACCCCTTCGACCACCTCCGAGCGGGCGCCGATGAAGCAGTCGTCCTCGATGATGGTCGGATTGGCCTGCAGGGGCTCCAGCACCCCGCCGATGCCCACGCCGCCGGACAGGTGCACCCGCTTGCCGATCTGGGCGCAGGAGCCGACCGTGACCCAGGTGTCGACCATGGTCCCCTCGTCGACAAACGCCCCGATGTTCACGAAGCTCGGCATCAGGATGACGTTCCTGGCCACATGACTTCCCCGTCGCACGATGGCGCCCGGCACGGCCCGGAAGGCCGCCTCCGCGAATCGCTGGTCGTCCCAACCGTGGAACTTGTTCGGCACCTTGTCCCACCAGGGGCCGACGGCCTCGCCGATGGCGCCGGCCCGCGTCAGCCGGTTGGCGTTGAGCCGGAAGGACAGCAGCACGGCCTTCTTCAGCCACTGGTGGACGACCCACTCGCCGCCGACCTTCTCGGCCACCCGCGCCTCGCCGCTGTCCAGCCGCAGCAGGGCCTCCTCGACCGCCGTGCGCATCGGACCGGTTGTGTCGGGGCCGAGGCCTTCGCGCGCCTCCCAGGCGGCTTCGATCTCCAGGGCCAGGTCGGCGGCGGTCAGGGCGGTCATGCGGCGGTCTCCCGGACCTTGGCGGCGCTCAGGAAGCCGGCCAGGTCGTCGGTGCGGTGGTGGACGAAGGGGGCGGTGCTGGCCGGGGCGTTCAACCCCACCAGCACGGTGGTCATGCCAAGGTCGGCGGCGGGGGCCAGGTTCTTCTCGGAGTCCTCGAAGAAGGCCGCCCCGCGCGGATCGACCCGCAGCGCCGCGGCCATCTTCTCGAAGGTCGAACGGGCGGGCTTGGGCAGGTAGTCGGCCGAGCTGATGTGGAACACATCCTCCATCAGGTGCGCGATCCCCAGCTTCTGAAGCACCCGCTCCGCATGCGGCCCCGACCCGTTGGTGAAGATCAGCCGCCGCCCGGGCAGCCGCTCCAGCGCCGCGATCAGCCTGGGATCCGGCTCCAGCAGGTCGAGGCTGACGTCGTGCACCTCGTCGAGGAACTCCTCGGGCGCCACGTCGTGGTGCTTCATCAGCCCGGCCAGGGTGGTCCCGAGCTCCGTCCAGTACTTCTTCTGCAGCGCCCGCGCCTCCTCGCGCGGCAGGCCGGTGCGGCGCTCGACAAAGTCGGTCATCCGCACCTCGATCAGCTTCATGAAGCCGGTCTCGGCCGGGTAGAGGGTGTTGTCGAGGTCGAACAGCCAGGTCTCGACGCGCCTCAAGTCAGGTCTGGGGTCGGCGGTCACTTGGTCACCATGGTCCCCGCGCCGTGCTCGGTGAACAGCTCGACCAGCATGGCGTGCGGCCGCCGCCCGTCGAGGATCACCGCCGCCTCCACCCCGGCGTCGACCGCCGCGATGGCGGTCTCCAGCTTGGGGATCATGCCGCCGGTGGCGGTGCCGTCCTTGATGGCCGCGAAGGCCTCGGAGACCGTCAGCTTCCGGATCAGCTCGCCGTTCTTGTCGAGCACGCCCTTCACGTCGGTCAGCAGCAGCATGCGCTTGGCGCCCAGCGCCCCGGCGATCGCGCCGGCCACCGTGTCGGCGTTGATGTTGTAGGTCTGGCCGTCCTTGGCCACCCCGATCGGAGCCACCACCGGGATGTAGTCGTGCTCGGCGTGGATCAGGGCGTTGAGCAGCTGGGGGTCGACCTTCTGCGGCTCGCCGACAAAGCCCAGGTCCACCACCTGCTCGAGCTGGCTGCTGGGATCCTTCTTGGTCCGCCGCGCCCTCGTTACGGTGATCAACCGTGCGTCCTTGCCCGACAGGCCCACGCCCCGGACGTCGGCCTCGGCGCCGGCCTGGGTGATCCAGCTGGCGATCTCCTTGTTGATGGCGCCCGACAGCACCATCTCGGCGACCTCCATGGTCGGCTCGTCGGTAACCCGCAGCCCGTCGACGAAGGTCGACTTGACCCCGGCCCGCTCGAGCATGGCGCTGATCTGCGGCCCGCCCCCATGGACGATGACCGGGTGCAGCCCCAGCATCTTCAGCAGCACCGCGTCGGCCGCGAACAGCTTGGCGACCTGCTCCTCGCCCATGGCGTGGCCGCCATACTTGATGACCACCTTCTCCTTGTCGTAGCGCTGGATGTAGGGCAGCGCCTCGGCCAGGGTCTTGGCGGTCGCCCAGCCGGGTTCTTCGACGCGGTCGGTCAAGGCGCGGGGCCTCCGTTGCTGATCGCGGCTGCGATAGCGGAGCGGGGGGCCTATGTCACGGGCTACGGAGCCAGGCCTTTCACCGTTTCGCCATTCGTCTCTTCGGCCCCGCGGGCCTCGTCATCCAGCGCCGCCTGGCCGTGCTGGGATTCACCAGAGCCGGGGTCCGTGGCTGTCCTGCCCGAATCGCTGCTGCCCTCGGAGCCGGGCGGCTCGCTGGCCGGGCGGGGCGCCTTGCCGTCTCCGGCGGGCCGCAGGTCCTCGTTCTCGACTTCGCGGTTGTTGGGGCGGGGCTCGTCGGCCATCACTGTCTCCGGACTGTGTGGCTGAAACGCACTGGCGCCCGGACTGCTCCCTTCCTACCTGCGACGGGTCGGATGCTTGCCCAGGATCGGCGGGCCTGCTAAACGGCCCGGCTCCGATGAGGGGTCGCGCCGCAAGGCTAGCCGTGCTGTGCGAACCGTCTGTCGAACGAGTGTAGCTCAGCTGGTAGAGCGTCGGTCTCCAAAACCGAAAGTCGCAGGTTCGAGTCCTGCCACTCGTGCCATTCCTCTCTTGGCGGTCCAAGGCTCGGATCGCCGCCACACGAATAGAGTACCAAGACCCGCCTATGGCCAAGAAACCTGGCAACCTCGCCGCGATGAAGTCCCGCGCCGCCAAGAGCGCGGCGGTGGTCGCCGCGCCCGCCGGTCAGGCTCCGGCCGAACCGAAGAAGCCGCGCACCTCGATCCCGGAATTCATCCGCCAGGTCCGCGCCGAGGCCCGCAAGATCACCTGGACCAGCTGGAAAGAAACCTGGATCACCTCCCTGATGGTGTTCATCATGGTGATCATGGCCGCGCTGTTCTTCCTGCTGGTCGACTGGCTGCTGTCGAACGGCACGCGTCTGGTCTTTGAACTCGTCTCCGGGACCCCGACTTAAGATGACCGACACCGCCGCCGAGCGCCCCGCCAACCCACGCCACAAGTGGTACATCGTCCACGCCTACTCCAACTTCGAGAAGAAGGTGAAGGAGTCGATCCTGGACCAGGCCCGGGTCCAGGGACTTGAGGACTATTTCAGCGACATCCTGGTGCCGACTGAGGACGTGGTCGAGATCCGTCGCGGCAAGAAGGTCAACGCCGAGCGCAAGTTCTTCCCCGGCT
>DASPLD010000145.1:0-7558 GCA_035627755.1 Caulobacter sp.
CCTCCTCGCCGCGCAACAGGGCCACGAGCACATCGAGGGCCTCGTCCATGCGGTCGCGCTGGGCGCTGACGGGGATGCCCATCATGAAGGCGTCGGACGGCAGGGCGCCGGGGCCGACGCCGAACATCACCCGGCCGCGGGTGATGTGGTCCAGCTGGTTGATACGGTCGGCCAGCATCAGGGGGTGGTGGTAGGGCAGGGAGGAGACGCCGGTGCCCAGGCGGATGTTGCGGGTGCGTTCGGCGACCGTGGCGATGAACAGCTCCGGGCTGGCGATCAGCTCGTAGCCGGCCGAATGATGCTCGCCGATCCAGGCCTCGTCGTAGCCGAGGCGGTCCATCAGCTGGACCAGCTCGAGGTCGCGCTCCAGGGCCAGGATGGGATTCTCGCGCAGCGGGTGGAAGGGCGCAATGAAGGCGCCGAAGCGCAGTTTCCGGCCGGCCATGGTGGTGTTCTCCCCGTCTTGTTGGGATCACCTTAGGCGAGGTCGGCGGGAAGGGAAGGGTGACTTGGCGTCACTTTCCGCCCAGCTTTTCCCCCGCGGCCATCTCCAGCAGCCGGATCACCGCCGTCTCGAAGGCGCGATCGGAGCGGCCCGGCTTTACGGCCAGCCTGCGCTGTTCGAAGGCTTCCGTGATCGCCGGGTGGATGTAGGCCTTGCGGCACACGGCCGGGGTGTTGCCGAGGCGCTGGGAGACGGCCTTCACGCAGGCGGTGATCGTCGCCTTGGTGGCCGTGGTGTCCTGCTGGTCGCAGAGAATGCGCGCGGCTTCGACCGTGCCGGCCCAGGTGCGGAAATCCTTGGCGGTAAAGTCCTGGCCGGTCGCCCGGCGCAGGTAGTCGTTGACGTCGCCGGAGGTGACCGGACAGATCGCGCCGCTCTCGTCCTGGTACTGGAACAGGCGCTGGCCGCGCAGCTCCTGGCAGGCCTTGACGATGCGGGCCAGGCGGCGGTCGCTGAAGGCCGTGCAGTGCTTCTTGCCGCTCTTGCCGACGAACTCGAACCGGCCGCCGACGCCATTCAGCTTGGCGTGGCGGTCGCGCAGGGTGGTCAGGCCGAAGCTGTTGTTGGCGCGGGCGTATTCGTCGTTGCCGACCCGGATCAGGGTCTGTTCGAGCAGGCTGACCACGGCGGCCAGCACCTTCTCGCGGGGAAGACCGCGCCTGCGCAGGTCGGCCTCGATGCGCTTGCGCAGGGAGGGCAGGGCGCGACCAAAGGCGGCGACGCGGCCGTACTTGCCCTCGTCGCGGTGAAGCCGCCAGTTGTCGTGATAGCGGTACTGCTTGCGGCCCTTGGCGTCCCGGCCGGTGGCCTGGATGTGGCACCCCGGCCGCGGGGCTATCCAGACGTCGGTCCAGGCAGGCGGGATGGCCAGCTTCTCGATGCGGTCGAGGGTGGCGGCGGCGGTGACCGGCTCCCCGCCCGGCCCGAAGTAGGCGAAACCCTGACCCGACTTCCGGCGGCGGATGCCCGGGCCCTCGTCGCTGCAGTAGATGAGGCCTTCGGGCAGGTCTTCAGGCGGGTTGGCGGTGTCGAGCGGCATCAGCGGGCCGGTTTGCGGTTGACGTGACCGCGGGTTCTGAAATGACCGGGCATGGACGCCGCCTCCTGGATCACGCCAACGTAGGCGGGCGGCGTGTTGTTCCGGAGATCGTCAGAGCCAAGATGAACTACCGCCACGCCTTCCACGCCGGGAACTTCGCCGACCTGGTCAAGCATGCCGGGCTGCTGCTGCTGCTGGAGGCCCTGCAGGCCGTCGAAGGCCGGCTGAACATCGTCGACACCCATGCGGGGGCGGGCGGCTACGACCTCGAGGGGGAGCTGTCGCGGCGCACCGGCGAGGCCGCGCAGGGCATCTTCCGGCTGATGGCCGATCCTTCGGCGCCGGCGGGGTTCGACGAGCTGAAGGCCGCGGTGAGGGCCGGAAATCCGGAGGGGGAGGTGCGGTTCTATCCGGGCTCGCCCAGCCTGATCGGGGCCCGGCTGAGGCCGGATGACCGCTATACGGCCTGCGAGGTGCGGGACGACGATTTGGCGCTGCTCAGGCAGACCCTGGCGCCCTGGCGCCAGGCCCAGGCCCAGGCGGTCCAGGCGGATGGCTATGAAACGGCGGTCGCAGAAGCCTCGCCCGCCAAGGGGGCCGCCTTCGTACTGATCGACCCGCCGTTCGAGCGGCCGGACGACTATCGACGGATCGCCGAGACCCTGGCGGCCGTCCGGCGGAGGAACTCGACGGCGGTGATCGCCGCCTGGCTGCCGCTCAAGGACCTGGAGACCTTCGACGGCTTCCTGCGCGAGGTGGAGCCGACGGCCCCGGACGCCCTGGTCGCCGAGTGCCGGCTGAGGGCCCTCGACAACCCGATGAAGATGAACGGCTGCGCCCTGCTCATCGCAGGAGCGCCGGCGGGGCTTGAGGAACCGCTGGGCGAGGTCTGCGCTTGGGTGGCGGGGCTTGGCGAAGGCGCGGGGCGCGGCCGGGCCTGGCGGCTGGACAGCTGATGTTTCGCATTTGCGAAATGAGAGACTGTGTTATGCTGCGATGCACAACGGCGGCGTGACCCCGGCCGCCCGAAGATGGCGGAGCGACGCGATGACCACGACCCTGAAGACCCCTGACCTTGATACCGCCGAGAAGGCCATGCGGCTGCCCGTCGGAGTCAGCTCGCCCCTGTGGCTGATGATCGGCAGCGCGGCCATGGTCGGGGCGGCGATGTTCTGGGCGACCCGCTGGCTGAAGCCGGTGAACCTGGAGGCCGAGCTGCCGCAACCAGCGCCGATATCGCCGGACAGCACGGCGTCCGAGGCGGCGGTCGAACCGCTGGCCGACGCGGCGGCGGAGGCGGCGCGCACCTCGCCGGTCGAGACGGCCTATGAGGCGCCGGGCGAGGCG
The DNA here is from genome assembly GCA_035627755.1 of Caulobacter sp. GTDB lineage: Bacteria > Pseudomonadota > Alphaproteobacteria > Caulobacterales > Caulobacteraceae > Caulobacter. The sequence continues at coordinate 2,892 of DASPLD010000145.1, forward strand.
GAGCTGGCCGAGGTCCGGCAGGCGGCGGGCGAGGAGCCCGGCGCTGAGGTCGTCATCGATCCGGTCGTCGAGGCCCCTGTGCTGGCGCCGCGTTTGGCGGACCCCGTGGGCGCCGCCGAAGCCGCGGACGATCTGACGGTGATGGCCGGCATCGGTCCCAAGCTGGCGGCGGCGCTGGCGTCGCGCGGCGTGACGCGGTTCGAGCAGATTGCCGGCTGGACCGAGGCGGACATCGCCAGGTTTGACCGTGATATGAAGCTGATGGGCCGCATCGTCCGCGAGGGCTGGGTCGAGCAGGCCAGGCGGCTGGCCGGCGGCTGACGCCTCAGTCCGGCTTGAGGAGCGAATCCAGCATCTGGCGCGCCGGCGAGTCCGGATCATCGAGCTCCTTTTCGCTATTGGCGCAGACGAAGCCGGTCTCGGTTGCCCGGCATTTGACCCCGCCACGATCCGACCAGTCTCCGCCCTGGGCCTCCCGCCTGGCCTGCTCGGCCCGGGCGAGCGCGGCGGCGTTGGCGGCCGCGATACGCTCCTCCTCCGTCTGGCGCGCCGGCTTAGCCGGCGGGGCCGGCGCCTCGGCTGCGGCCGGGCTGTCCGGCGCCGCCTTGTATTCCCAGTCTATGGCGGGCGCGGGCTGGGCCTGGAGAAGTAGAAGGCTGGCGACAAGAGTCAGCATAGGGGGCTCCGGTTTTGCCGTGACCCTGCCGGTGCCGACGGCGCCGCGAAACGTCGGAAAGGGGGTGGAGCGCACCCGGCTCAGCGGCCGAAGGCGGCCAGCAAGCGATCGGCAGCGGCTGAGGCTGGTGTTTCTCCGGCAAGCACCTGTCGCTCGAGCTCGGGAACCAGGGCGGCGACGGCGGAGTCCTCCCTAAACGAACGCAGGAGGCGGTCGCGGACCATGGCCCACATCCAGCGGCCGTTCTGGCCCGCGCGGCGGGCCGCGCGCTGGCCGTTGGCGGTCATCACCTCCCGGTGGCGCTCGACCTGGGCCCAGAGCTGGTCGAGGCCGGCGTTGTTGAGGCCGGAGGCGGTCAGCACCGGCGGGGTCCAGTCCGGATGCGCCGGCGTCAGGATATGCAGAGCGTTGCGGTATTCGCGGGCGCTGCGCTCGGCGCGGGCCGGGTCGGTGTCGGCCTTGTTGATCAGGATCAGGTCGGCGATCTCGATCAGACCCTTCTTGATGCCCTGGAGCTCGTCCCCGCCGCCGGGGATCAGGATGGCCAGGAAGATGTCGACCATGTCGGCCACCACCGTCTCCGACTGACCGACACCGACCGTCTCGACGATGACCACGTCGAAGCCGGCCGCCTCGCAGAGCAGGATGGCCTCGCGGGTGCGGGCCGCCACCCCGCCCAGCTCACCGCCGCTGGGGCTTGGGCGGATGAAGGCGCTTGGGTCGGAGGCCAGCCGCTCCATGCGGGTCTTGTCGCCGAGGATGGAGCCGCCGGTCCGGGTCGAGCTGGGATCGACGGCGAGCACAGCCACCCGGTGGCCGGCGGCGGTGAGATTGCCGCCCAGCGCCTCGATGGTCGTCGACTTGCCGGCCCCGGGCACGCCGGTAACGCCCACGCGCTGGGCCGCGCCGGTTTGGGGCATGATCCGTTGCAGCAGGGCGCGGGCGGCGGATTGGTGGTCGGCGCGGCGGCTCTCGACCAGGGTGATGGCGCGGGCCAGCGCCGAGCGATCGCGGGCGACGATCTGCGCGGCGAGATGGTCTAGGTCTGGAATGCGGCTCACGACCGCGCTTTAGAGGACCACCGCGGTTCCCGAAACCGAAACCATCAGCATCGAGGCCTGCGGGCCGACGGTGTTGTAGTCGAGGTCCACGGCCAGGATGGCGTTGGCGCCGACCTTCTCGGCTTCCTTGATCAGGCTCTTGATCGCGTCCTCGCGGGCCCGCGCCAGGACCCGCTCGTAGGCGCTGGAGCGGCCGCCGAAGAAGTCGCGGATGGCGGCCAGGAGGTCGAGGACGACGTTGGCGCCCAGAATCGACTGGCTGTAGATCGCGCCCTTGTACTCGCGGACCGGCCGACCCTCGATGAAGGGGGTGGTCGAGATCAGCATCCTTGGGAGACCTCCGTTACGGACCCGCCAGTATTAGGCCTAATCGGCCGGAACGGCGAGCGTTCCCCTGTCAGGGGAAATGGGACCTGGGAAGGTTAAGGCAAGGGGCGAATTCAGGGGCGCGGGCCTTCCTGACCCGGCAAGCTTGTTGCAGAGTGGGCCCCGGCGTGGGGCGGGGCGTGCCGCCTGGAGACAGTCACGATGTTCCTGGCGACGACTCACATCGAGCTGCACAACGTGCGGACCAGCATCGAGCGGACCAAGCGGGTGTCCGACGGGCTGATCAAGCTCGGGCCGTTCAGCCTGGGCCTCGACGGCATCCTGGGCTTCGTGCCTTGGGCCGGCTCGCTCTACAGCGGCGCGGCGGGGCTGCTGCTGCTGTGGGACGGCCTGCGGGCCCGGGCCACGCCCATGGTGCTGACCGAGATGTTCGTCATCCTGCTGATCGACACCGCCGCGCCCTGGCTGCCGAAGATCGGCGGGATCACCGATGCCCTGTTCAGCGGCCACAAGTGGGCGGCCGACATGCTGCTCAAGCACATGGAAGAGACCATCTACTTCGAGGGCACCCGCGACGAGGCCTCGGGAACGGCCGAGTACCGCGACCTGATGGCCCGGGTGCGGGCCGGCAAGGAGAAGCGGCGGGTGGTGTTCCTGGGCAAGGCCCGGCGGAACGGCGCCGTCTGATCGGCCGCCACGCCGGTTAATCCCGGGCTGGTCGGAACGGCCAACGCCGTTATACGCTCAGGACCCATGAGCCGTGAACGCGCGCATAGCGCCTGGAAGTCCGCCGAGGCGATCAAGACCATCTCCGACCGGGTGATCGGCATCGGGCCGTTCGGCGTTGGCCTGGACGGTCTGCTGACCTGGATCCCCGTCGCCGGGACCCTCTACAGCGTAGGCGGGGCCCTGTTCCTGCTGTTCGAGGCGATGCGGGCGAGGGTGGGCTTCGCCACCTTCATGCGGATGTTGATCTACCTGACCGTCGACAGCGGGGCCAGTTCGGTGCCGATCCTGGGCTCGGCGGTCGACTTCCTGTGGCAGGGCCACATGATGGCGGCAACGGCGCTGCAGAAGGACATCGAGGACCGCCACGGGGCGCCGGCCGATGTGCCGCTGAACCGTCGGACCCGCAAGCACGGGCGCAAGCGCGCGCACGCCCACTAGGACGCAGGGGAGGGGGCGATGGCTGAGGACGACCGCTATGTGCGGCCGCCGAGCGCGGAGTCGGAGGGCCGCGCGCCCGGCCGGGGGCGGATGGCCGGCCGGCGGGTTCTGGTGGTCGGGGGCGGGCAGAGGACCGTGGATGCGGAGACCGACCCGGTCGGCAACGGCCGGGCGATGAGCCTGCTGCTGGCCCGCGAAGGCGCCCAGGTGGCGGTGGCCGATCGCAACGAGGCCAGCGCGGCCGAGACGGCGGCGATGATCGCGGCGGGGGGCGGCCGCGCCTTCGCCATCGGCGCCGACATCGCCCATGAGGACGACGTGGCGGCTATGGTCGAGACGGCGGCGCGCGAGCTGGGCGGGCTTGACGGGCTGGTGCTCAACGTCGGGATCGGCGTGGGCGGGCTTGGCCTGGCCTCCGTGACCGTCAAGGACTGGGACCAGGTTCTCGGGGTCAACCTGCGCGGACCGATGCTGTGCTGCCGCCAGGCGCTGCCGGTCATGGAGCCGGGCGGGTCGATCGTCTTCATCAGCTCAATCGCGGGCCTGGTGGCCGGCTCGCGGCTGCCGGCCTACGACGCCTCCAAGGCGGCCCTCGGCGGCCTGATGCGGCACGTGGCCCTGGAGGGCGCGCGCAAGGGCGTGCGGGCCAACATCGTCGCTCCGGGCCTGGTCGACACCCCGCTGGGCCGCGCGGCGTCGCAGGGGCGGCCGAGCCGCAGCCGCGTGCCGGTGCCCTTCGGCCGGCAGGCGACGGCCTGGGAGGTCGCCTATGCGGCGCTGTTCTTCCTGTCCGATGAGAGCGTCTACGTCACCGGCCAGACGCTGGCGGTCGATTCCGGGCTCACCGGCGTCAGCTAGCAGGTCCCGCCGTTGAGCCGTCGACGATTGGCCTCCACCAGGCTGAGGTAGGGGGGCAGGAAGGTGTGGACCGCCACCGGCTTGCCGTCGGTGCTGACGCCGGCCACGCCGGAGCGGATCTCGAAGTGCAGGGTGGATGGTGGTCGGGGTGGCGCCGAAGTTGTTCGACGCCTTGCCGATCCGCCCGCCCTTGGCGACCACGGAGCCCTCGCTGACCGACAGCTGGTTCATCTGCAGGTGGAGATAGCGGTAGACCCGGTGCGGCGGGGCGCTGGAGGTCAGGGTGACGGTGTAGCTGCCGATGTCGGTGATCGTCCCCGCCTCGGCGGCGACCACCCAATGGACGGCCTTCTTGCAGGTGGCCGGGCGGATGTCCTGGCCCTGGTGGCCCTTGCCGTTGGCGCAGAGCGGCGAGGTGTGGCCGCGGGTTTCGCAGAAGTTGTCGGTCCAGGGCAGGACGTAGGCCGGCGCGTCGCACTGGCCGGTGTTCGGCGGGCCGAGATAGCCCCCAGGGCCGTAGACCTGGGAGTTGGCGAAGGCCGCCTCCTCGAAGGGAAAGCACATGTCGGGGGACCACA
>DASPLD010000146.1:0-2507 GCA_035627755.1 Caulobacter sp.
GAGAAGCATGCCTCGACCGCGGTCAGCGGGTGCGCGTGGGCGGTGACGGGGAGGCCCAGGGCGTGGGCTTCCTCGACGACCGCGCGCAGCTCCTCGAGGGTGAACTGGCCGGCGAGCACGTCGGTGCCGGGGGACATGACCCCGCCGCTGGCCATGATCTTGACGACGTCGGCGCCGTGGTCCGCCCGCTCGCGCACCGCCCGGCGCAGCTCCTCGACCCCGGCCACCTCGCCGCCGAGCCACCAGCAGTGCCCCCGGACCGAGGTGATCGGTGGGCCGGCGGCCACGACGGTCGGGCCGGCGCCGGGCTCCGGGCGCCGGTCGACGACTGCCCAGTGGGCGTCGCCGAGGTCCCGTACGGTGGTGACGCCGGCGGCCAGGTGCTGGCGCAGCGAGCGGGTGACGATGCCCTCCACCTGGTCGGTGTCCAGGTCGGCAAGCTGCTCCAGCGCCCGGGGGCCGTTGTCGGCGCAGAGGTGGACGTGGGTGTCGATCAGCCCGGGGATGACATAGCGGCCGGTGGCGTCAATCTCGCGGGCGGCCCTGGGCAGGGGCTGGCCGGGCGGGATGATGCGGGCGATGCGGCCGTTCTCGATCAGCAGGCTGGTCCCGGGCCGGCCGGGAGCGCCCGTGCCGTCGATCACCGTGGCGTTGCGGAGCAGGAGGGCGCCGTGCGGAGCCGGGGCGCTGGAGACCTGGCAGCCGGACACCCACAGCACCAGGGTCAGCGCCAGGACGGGGAGGGGGGCGATGATGCGCATCAAGGGGGCTCCGGCGGACCGTCCGTCTGACAAGACGCCGGCCAGGGGCAGTCGTATTGTAGATTTCGGCAGCCGGCGAAAAACCATGACCGCGACAGCTTTCCTCAGACAGGGCGCGATCTCCGGCGGAGCCGTGGCGGAGATTCATCATCACCCGGCCGGGCGGACAAGGCCCTATCGGCGGCTGCCGATGCCCTGGGCGGTGCTGGCGATCACCCACGGGGCGCTCAGCGAGGTCGCCGGACTGGACGGGGTCTGGCGACCCTATCCGAGGTTGGCGCTGCAAGGACTCAGCGACGTCTGGACGGACGTGCGGGATCCGCCCAGTTGCCGCGGCCACACCCTGGCGCTGATCGAACCCTGGGCGACGGAGGCGATGTTCGGAATCGCAGCCGGTGAGCTGGCCGGCCGGGTGGCGGACGTCGAGCGGGTCAGCCCCTGGGGGCGCGAGCAGCTGGCCGAGACGGTTGACCTGGAGGACGATCCGGAATGCCTGTTGGAGGCCGTCGCGCGGAGGCTTGGGGCGCTGCCGACGCCGCAGCCGGACGCCCAGATCGTCGCCTTCGCCAAGGCGCTGTTCACGGGCGCTGGGACGGGATCGGTGTGGCGCGAAGTCGGTGCGGGCCTCAGCGAGCGGACCCTTCGGTCGCGGTTCCGCCGCGCCTATGGCGTTAGCCCCAAGCAGTGGGCGCGGCTCGGTCGGTTCTCGGCCAACCTGCGGCGGCTGCACGCGGCCGCCTGGACTCCGGATGTGCAGGACCCGCCCGGCTATTTCGACCAGAGCCACGAAATCCGCGAGTTCCGGCGGATGGCCGGCGTGACGCCGGGCGGCTACCGCGCAGCCAAGACTGGCGGGGAAGCCAGCGTCTACGCTATCGAGCTTACGGGGTCGACAGGGGCGCCGGCGCCGGCCTGAGGGCCCGCCAGATCGCCAGCCCCAATAGCGGAACCCAGGCGACCACGAAGCCGAGCGTCAGCAAATCGAGCCGTGTGCGGTCGGCGAAGGCGGCGATCAGGCCGATGGCCGGGGCCAGCAGCAGGACGCCGATGATCGGCCGGCGGGGGGCGTCCCGCAGGGCCATCAGCGACAACAGCGCGGCGTGCAGCGCCAGGGCGGCGAACTTGGTCCAGGCGGCGATGCTTGAGGTCGGCAGCCGGGCGGCCTGGGCTTCCAGCGCCGGGGTGATGGCCAGGAGGGTGAAGGTCTCGACGTAGTCGGCGACGAGGGCGAGGGTCGCCGCTCCGATGGCCGCCAGGACCAGGAATCTCAGCCGGCCGCCGGCCAGGAAGAGAGCGGCGCTGACGGCGAAGGCGGCGTAGGCGGGGATGTAGGCGGCGACGTCCAGGGTGTTGACCGCGGCGAGGCGCTCCTGCCTCCGGCGCGTCTCTTCGAGCGCGCGCACCTGCGTCAAGTCTTGAAACGTGATGACGAGGCCGGTCGTCCCACCGCGCTCGTCCTGCAAGGGCGAGATGCTGTAGCCGAGTCGCAGGCGCAGGCCCTCGGCCGTCAGGCAGTCGGCCTCGAAGCGCGGGTTCTGGCGGCCGTCGCCAATTGATTTGATCGCGGCCTCGGCGTGGTCGTCGATCTGCCCGAAGAGGATCGAGACGTGCTGGCCGCGCAAGCTCTCGGCGCGGTGGCCGGTGATCTCCTCGGCCGCCGCGTTGAAGGTGTAGATGCGGCCCTTCAGATCGGTGGTGACGAGGCCGGAGCGGATCGACTCGACGATGCGCTCGTGCAGCGCGCGC
>DASPLD010000147.1:0-5224 GCA_035627755.1 Caulobacter sp.
ACCCTGGTGCTGCTGAACGGCCGGCGCATGGCCAGCAACCCCGTGGCCAACGGCGGCGGCGGTGTGGTCGACACCAACCTGATCCCCGTGGCGGCCATTGGACGGGTCGAGATCCTCAAGGATGGCGCCGCCGCGACCTACGGCTCGGACGCCATAGGCGGCGTGGTCAACTTCATTACCCGCACCGGACAGAACGGCGGGGAACTAGGCTTCGACTACCGCCATATCGATGCGTCGGATGGCGACTATACAGCCGGCGTATCCTACGGCTTCGGCCTTGGATCCCTGGATGTGTTCCTGGCCGCCGGCTACCAGCACCGCTCCGAACTGCGGGTGCTGGACCGGGATTTCTCCAGCCCCGACTACCTCGAAAATCCGCAGGGCGGCTACACCGCTGTCGGCAACCCCGGCTCCTATGTTCCGCTCGGCGCCGGCTTTACAGCGATCGGCGCGACCCGGCGGGACGTGAACTGCGCCTCCCTGGACGGCTTCGCCGGCTTCAGCGGCGCGACGCCTGTCTGCTATTCCCGCAGCACGCAGTTCGACAACCTGGTCGAGGAGGAGAACCGCTACCAGCTGTTCGGCTCGGCCAGATACGAGGTCAACGAGAACCTGACTCTCTACGGCGAAGCCCTCTACGCCTACACGGACGTGCCGCACCGGCTGACAACCCCGTCGCAATCGTTCAACCAGTCGCCAACCATCGAGGCCGCCGCCGCCCCCAATCTGGCTGGCCGGCTCTTCGTCCCGACCAGCAATCCCGGCTACGGCTCCTATGTGGCCGCCAATCCGGGTGTATTCCCCGCCGGTACAGCGGGCGTGCAGCTGGTCGCCTACCGGCCCTTCTTCCTTGGCGGCAACCCGCTCTTCGGCGGCACCGGCGGCTCGCAGGATTCCCGACAGTACGAGGCCTTCCGCCTCATGGGCGGACTGAGGGGTGAGTTCGGCAACGGCGTCGGCTTCGACCTAAGCTTGACCTATATGGAAGACGAAAGCCGCCGCACCACCTCGGACGTGCTCGTGAACCGCCTGCAGCTGGCTCTGCGCGGCCTGGGCGGACCCGATTGCGACAGCGCGCCGGCCACGGCCGGCATCCAGGGAACCCCCGGCCTCGGCGGCTGCCAGTACTTCAATCCCTTCTCCACGGCGATCGCCGCCAACAGCGCCACCGGAGCGACAAACCCGCAGTTCGACCCCGGCGCAACCAACAACCGGGACCTGATCAGCTGGTTCTACAAGACCTACAGCACGCAGGCGAAGACCACCCTGATGGTCGCCGACCTGGTGTTCGACGGCCAGACCAACTTCGAGCTCTGGGGAGGCAAGATCGGCTGGGCGCTCGGCGGCCAGTACAGGTCCGACACCTACGAGACCAATCCCGGGTCGCTCTACAACACCAATGAGACCCCCTGCGTCGCCACGCCGGACTTCTTCGTCACCAACTGCGCATTCCAGACCGGGCCCTTCGGATTTGTCGGCACGGCCCGGCCCACGGACCTGAGCGGCGATGTCTACGCGCTCTTTGGGGAACTGAGCCTGCCGGTCACCGACACCCTGCAGGTGCAGCTGGCGGCCCGGTTCGAGGACTACGGCGGCGAGGTCGGCTCGACCTTTGATCCCAAGCTCGCCGTGCGCTGGCAGGCCTTGTCCTGGATGGCCGTGCGCGGCTCCATCGGCACCACCTTCCGGGGCCCGCCGCGGACCTCCCTGGACAGCAACCCGCAAACCACCCTGCAGCAGATACGCGGCGTCTATCGGACCATCGACGTCTACGGCGACCCGGCGCTGCAGCCCGAAACCGCCCTGGCCTACAACGTCGGCCTTGTGTTCGACGCCGGGGGTTTCCGCGGCTCGATCGACTACTGGGGTTTCGACTTCAAGAACCCGATCGTCGCCGAACCGATCGGCGCCTTCGCAGCCGCCCTCTATCCGACCAGCAGCACCAACCGCTGCCTGGACCCGGACTACGCGGCCATCCGGGCCCGGTTCACGTTCAACGACCTGAACGGCAATGGCACCGACGATGACTGCGCGGCGGCCAACATTGCCCGCGTTCGCAGCCAGGTGGTCAATGGCTCGCCCGTCAAGACTTCGGGGGTGGACGTCTCGGGCTCCTACCGCTGGGAAGACGTGTTCGGGGGGAGCTTCACCCTCGGCGCCGACGCCAGCTATGTCATCAACTACGACATCGAGGCGATGACCATCGAAGGCGTCCCGGTATCCACCGCCTTCGACGCCGCCGGCAAGTTGAACTACCAGACGACCGCCGTGCCTCTGCCGCGCTGGCGCGGAGCGGCCTATGCCGAGTTCAGCTCTGGCCCGCACGACCTGCGCTGGACCGTCCGTTATGTGGACGGCTACGAGGACCAGCGCACCGACATCTATAGCCCCAGCGTCAATAACAGCGCTGTTGCCGGGGTCGCGGTCGCTCTGCCGCAGGGCAAGAACATCGACGCCTTCATCACCAACGATGTCACCTATCGGGTTGAGTTGCCCTGGCGGATCACCGCCTCGGCGACTATCGAGAACGTCTTCGACGAGGACCCGCCCTTCGTCCGGCTGAACCTCTCCTACGACCCGTTCACCGCCAATCCGCTCGGCCGCACGATCAAGATCGGCCTGCGCAAGAAGTTCTGATCCGTTGGGCTCGGGTCGCCCCCGGGCAGCCAGCCAGTAACCGGACCGCCCTGGCGGCTCGAAGAGGGGATTTCATGACCGACGACCCGCGATCACGCGCCGTGCTCTGGCCCAAGGGTCGGCTCTACGAGGACTTTCACGTGGGGCAGATCTTCAACCACCACTGGGGTCGGACCATCCTTGAGGCCGACACGGTGCTGTTCACCACCCTGACCCTTTCGTTCAACCCGATCTACGTGAACCGCGCCTTTGCGATGGCTCACGGCCATCCAGACCTCGTGGTCAATCCGCAGCTCGTCTTCAACACCGTGCTGGGCCTCAGCGTGGAGGACTGCAGCGAGATCGGCGGGCCCTTCCTAGGCGTCTACGACCTGAATTACGACCGGCCGGTCTATCCGGGCGTGACGATCACTGCTCGCAGCGAGACGATCGAGACAAGGCTGTCCGACAGCAACCCGGCCAACGGCATCGTCACCTGGCGAACCGAGGGATTCGACGAGCATGGCGCGCGAGTGGTCAGTTTCCGCCGCTCCAACCTGGTGCGTTTGCGCCAGGCGAAGGAGGCCGCGTGATGGGAGAACTGGCGAAGCTGACGGGCGCGGACAACTACTTCGAAGCCTTCACCCCCGGCCTGGTCATCCGCCATGCGCGCGGCAAGACGATGACTCCGCTGGAGAACGTGCTGATCACCAACATGGTGATGAACACCGCCCAGGGCCACTTCAACGAGCATGCCATGGCCTCTTCGGCCTATGGTCACATCCTTTGCTACGGCGGGGTCAACTTCTCGCTCGTGCTGGGCTTGGCGTGTCAGGACTGCTGCGAGAACGCCTTGGCCGAACTGGGTCTGGACAACATCCGTCTGACCCGGCCGGTAACCCACGGCGACACCCTGTACGCTTGCAGCGAGGTGCTGGAGGCCGGCCCGGCCGACCGCGAGGACGCCGGCATCGTGGTCTTCCGCCACTACGGCTACAATCAGCGGGACGAGCTGGTCGCCCAGGTCGACCGCCGCGTGTTGCTCAAGCGTAGGCGCCACTGGGCGGACCGATGACGCCGAGGCCGCATTCCGAACCCTTCGGGGCGTTGCGCGACATCCGCGTCATCGACCTGACGCAGATGCTCGCCGGGCCCTACGGCACCATGATGCTGGCCGACCACGGCGCGGACGTGGTCAAGGTCGAGCCGCTGGAAGGCGACGTGACCCGGCGGGGGGGGCCATTCCTGGAGTGCGATTCCCAGCGGGTGCTGGGCGGTTACTTCCAGAGCGTGGATCGCAACAAGAAGAGCGTCTGCCTCGACCTGAAGAGTTCGGCCGGGCGCGACGCCTTCAAGGCCCTGGTCCGCGACGCCGACGCGGTGACCGAAAACTTCCGCGCCGGGGTCATGGAGCGGCTGGGCCTCAGCTACGAGACGCTCCGGGAGATCAACCCGAAGCTGGTCTACGGCGCCCTGAGAGGCTTCGGCGATCACCGCACCGGCGCCTCGCCCTACGTGAACTGGCCGGCCTACGACGTGGTCGCCCAGGCCATGGGCGGCATTATGGCCATCACCGGTCCCGACCCGGCCACCCCGACCAAGATCGGTCCCGGCATCGGCGACATCGTGCCCGGCATGATGCTGGCCTTCGGCGTGCTGGCCGCCGTCCACCACGCCCGCCGCACGGGGGAGGGGCAGTTCGTCGATATCTCAATGGTGGACTCCATGCTGGCCATCTCGGAGCGGATGGTCTGGCAGAACTCGGTCCAGGGGCTGGTCCCGGGGCCCGAGGGCAATCACCACCCCTTCCTCTGCCCCTTCGGCATCTTCCCGGCGGCCGATGGCTTCATCACCGTGGCGGCCCATCAGGACAACTTCTTCAAGATTCTCTGCGAGACGATCGGCGCCGGCGACATCCTCACCGATCCCCGCTTCGCCGATCAGCAGCTGCGCACCGAACATCGTCGGTCCCTGATCGAGGCGCTCAACGGCCACACCCGCCGCTTCACCAAGGCGCAGATGATGGACAGCCTGGGTGGGCGCATTCCGTTCGGCCCCGTGATGAACATCCTCGAGATCGAGGCCGACCCCCACTTCGCGGCCCGCGAGATGATCGTCGACGTGGAACAGCCAGGCGCCGGCTCGATCCGTATTGCCGGCGTGCCGATCAAGATGACCGCCACCCCCGGCGGCGTGCGCCGCCGTAGCCCGCTGCTGGGCGAAGACACCCGCCGGCAACTGGCGCGCGCCGGCCTCTCCGAGGCCGAGATCCAGGAGCTTGCCGACCGCCGCGCCGCCCTCCTGTTCGACTCCGCCACGATGGAAATGACAATCCCATGAGCCGTATTCTTCGCCCCCGCCGCTCGCAGCTCTCCGTCCCCGGCAGCAGCGAGAAGATGCTCCGAAAGGGCGCGGAGTCGGCCGCCGACCACGTGTTCTGCGACCTCGAGGACGCGGTCGCTCCGAGCGCCAAGGTCGAGGCCCGGGACAAGATCTCCTGGGCGCTCAACAACCTCGACTGGACCGGCAAGACCCGCTGCGTGCGGATCAATGACGTCACCACCGAGTGGTGCCATGGCGACATCATCACCCTTGTCGAGAAGGCCGG
>DASPLD010000148.1:0-4809 GCA_035627755.1 Caulobacter sp.
ATCGACCGGTTCGGCTCCGACCCGCTGCGCCAGAAGTACCTCCCCCGCCTGACCACCATGGAGCTGATCGCCAGCTACTGCCTGACCGAGCCCGGCAGCGGTTCGGACGCCGCCGCCATGCGCACCACCGCCCGGCTGGACGGCGACCATTACGTGCTCAATGGCTCCAAGGCCTTCATCTCCGGGGCCGGGGTCTCCGACATCTATGTGGTCATGGCCCGCAGCGGCGCCGACGGCCCCAAGGGCATATCCGCCTTCGTGGTGGAGAAGGGGACGGAAGGCCTGTCGTTCGGCGGCAACGAGAAGAAGATGGGCTGGAAGTCCCAGCCCACCGCCCAGGTCAACTTCGACAACGTCCGGGTCCCGGCGGAGAACCGCATCGGCCAGGAAGGGGAGGGGTTCCGCTTCGCCATGATGGGCCTGGACGGCGGCCGGCTGAACATCGCCAGTTGTTCGCTCGGCGGCGCCGCCTTCGCCCTCGACACCGCCAAGGCCTACATGGAGGAGCGCAAACAGTTCGGCAAACCGCTGAAGGACTTCCAGGCCCTGCAGTTCAAGATCGCCGACATGGCCACCGAACTGACCGCCGCCCAGCTGATGGTCCGCAACGCCGCCAGCGCGCTGGACAACCGCGACCCCCACGCCACCAAGCTCTGCGCCATGGCCAAGCGGTTCGCCACCGACGCCGGCTTCACCGTCGCCAATGACGCCCTGCAACTGCACGGCGGCTACGGCTACCTCGCCGACTACCCCCTCGAGCGCATCGTCCGCGACCTGCGCGTCCACCAGATCCTCGAGGGCACCAACGAGATCATGCGGGTCATCATCGGCCGGGAGATGTTCAGACAATGAGCCAGCGCGTCGCCTTCATCGGGGTCGGCAACATGGGCGCCGGCATGGCGGCCAACCAGGTCAAGGCCGGCCGCGCCGTCACCGCCTTCGACCTCTCCTCGGCCGCCCTGGCCAAGGCCGTCGGCAGCGGCTGCAAGGCCGCCGCCTCCATCGCGGAGGCGGTGGCCGACGCCGAGGTGGTGATCACCATGCTGCCGGCCGGCAAGCATGTCCGCCAGGTCTTCGAGCAGGACATCCTGCCCAACGTCGCCGCCGGCGCCTTGCTTATCGACTGTTCGACGATCGACGTCGACAGCGCCCGCGCCGTCGGGGAGATGGCCAAGGGCTTCCGCTTCGGCGACGCTCCCGTGAGCGGCGGCATCATGGCTGCCGAGGCTGGGACCCTGGCATTCATGGTCGGCTGCGAAGAGGCCGACTACCTGGACTTCGAGCGCGCCCTCGCCCCCATGGCCCGCGCCGTGTTCCACGCCGGCAGCCTGGGCGCCGGCCAGGCCGCCAAGATCTGCAACAACATGCTGCTGGGCGTCTCCATGCTCGGCGTCTGCGAGTCCCTGGCCCTGGCCGAGAAGCTCGGCCTTGACCCCACGAAGTTCTTCGACATCGCCTCGAAATCCTCCGGCCAGTGCTGGTCCCTCACCTCCTACTGCCCCTGGCCCGGCCCGGTCGAAGCCGCCCCCTCCAACCGCGGCTACGAGGGCGGCTTCCTCACCGCCCTGATGCTCAAGGACCTCAAGCTGGCCCAGGAAGCCGCCGCCAAGGCCAACGCCACCACCCCCATGGGCGCCGAGGCCCTGGCCCTCTACCAGATGTTCGACGGCCTCGGCTTCGGCGGAAAGGACTTCTCCGCCGTCCTGCAGCTGATGCGCGGCAGGCTGGACGCGTTGGCATGACCGATCGGGTAATCGCCGTCACCGGAGCCTTCGGCGTCCTCGGCCGCGCCGTCGTCGCGGCCGCCCTCGCCGAGGGCTGGCAGGTCGCCGCCATCGACTTCGCCGAGGGCCCCTCGCTCCCCGAGCCCGTCTTCGCCCAGGGCGGCGTCGACCTCGCCGACCCGTCGCAGGCCACCGCGGCCCTGGACGCCGTCGCCGCCCGCTTCGGCCGCCTCGACGCCCTGCTCAACATCGCCGGCGGCTTCACCTGGCAGACCACGCAGGACGGCGACCCGGCCCAGTGGGAGCGCCTCTACCGCCTCAATGTCCTGACCACCCTGCACGCCTCCCGCGCCGCCCTGCCGCACCTCAAGGCCGGCGCCTGCGGCCGCATCGTCAACGTCGGCGCGAACGGAGCGGTCAAGGCCGCCGCCGGCATGGGCGCCTATGCCGCCTCCAAGGCCGGCGTCCACCGCCTGACCGAGGCCCTGGCCGAGGAACTGAAAGGGCAGGGGGTCACCGTCAACGCCGTCCTCCCCTCCATCCTCGACACCCCTGCCAACCGCGCCGACATGCCGGACGCCGACTTCGCCGCGTGGGTGAAGCCCGCCGACCTGGCGGCGGTGATGCTGTTCCTGGCCGGCCCCACCGCGGGCGCCGTCACCGGGGCGCTCATCCCGGTCACCGGCGGGGTCTGACGTCGGAGCGCGTTTCGACAGGCGTCAGCCGGGTTCGACAGCCTAGGCGGATACTCGGGCGTCGCCCGCATGAACGGCCACGGGCCAGGACCTGCCCATGGCGCTCTTTTGGGCCATGTGCGACCGTTGATCCTGATCACCAGGAGCAACGGCATCCTCGCTGCCCGAGGACTGCGCACCAAGATGCCGACGCGTTGCGAACTCCATGACATGTCTGCGCGGTATCGCGATAGCGGACCTTGCCAAGGTCCTCGCCTAAGGGTCGGAAGCCGTCACCGTACTTGGCCGAAGAGCAGCCGTCGCTTCTGGAGCAAAAGCGGACCCGGATAGCTTCGGCTCAGGGCGGGGAGCGAACCCTGCCGACAACAGCTAGATCTCGCACCCACCGGCTGAAAGTGGCCCCGTCTTCTTGGTGATCCGAGGAGAGCGGTGACTCACCCGGCCAGCCGGCTGTTCTGCGACGATCCCGGGGCGTCTCTCCGAACGAACCTCGAAAGGCGCGGCTGAACTGAGTCTCGCTCGAGAAGCAACAGAGTTCAGAGATCTCGGCGATCCTGAGCTCGCGATCCTCGGCAAGGAGCCGGCTCGCCCATGCCAGTCGGCGGGACTGAATGTACTTCACCACTCCGCCGTCATCTTTGAACAGGCCGTAGAGCACGGAGCGCGACATGCCAGTCTCTCTGGCCACCAGATTTGCGCTGAGGGCTGGGTCACTCAGCTTGGCTTCGATGTACTCGCGGGCGTTAGCTCGTCGCGACGGTCTCGGACTAGGGCCCCCACTCACGGGCGCAACTCCGATCGTAGCGGCCAACAGCTCCATCGCGGCTCCCGCGAGCTGGCGCGACTGGCTGATGGACAGTCGGGGGGCCGTCGACATCACCTGCGCCAGAAAGCCGGTGGTGAGGCCGGCTGCCGCGCCGGTGATGCAGGCGCCATGGAGACGCGACGGATCGCCCAGGCGCCTGGCTGCAAGATGACGTGGGGCGATCAAGCAGAACCCATCAAGCGCCGTCCGCGGCAATTGGATTGGCTGCGACATATCCAGGACGGTAACTCGCGCCGCGTCGCCCGCTCCACTTGCGCCGAAGACCAGATGATCCAGCCCGTCGCGCCGTATCCGCCGCAGGGATCTCTCGTAGGTGGCGACAGTCGCCTCCATCTCGCCGAGCACCACGTCACCGAGATGCAACGAACTTGCCCGGCCACGGAAATCCTCAACGTCTCCGGCGCTCGGAACGTCATAGAGTCCGGCCACGGCCGATCGCCAGCTGTCGAAGCGCGACGCCTGGGCGATGCTTTCGGTCGAAAAATGGGCGGCATCGAGCGCTCGATTCGCGAGATTCAATCAGTCCTCTCCTCAGGCCGGCGGAGCCTAGCCGGCTAACCAGATCCCGTGAAAGCCAAAAGGAACACGCCCGGGCAGCCGGGCGGCCACCACCGGCCCGGCGCTCAGGCATTTGGCCTCAAACAACAGGAGATCGCTTCTGTCCTCCTTCGCGCGCCAAACGACGGCGCTCAGCCACCCGTCTCCCTCAGGCGCGCATTCGCTTCGAGGAATGAAGACCGGTTCGCTCGTCAGGTCTCCGTCCGGCAGGTCGTAGACGGTACGCCGTCCGGCGCTGATCTCCATGTGGACCAAGCCGTTGAGCCGAATGGGCTCAACTTGATTCTGGCCGAGCGTATCCGCGGCGAACCACAGATGCTCGTGGCGCTTTCCGGTCCATCGCTGGTCGATTCTCGGGAACTCCCCGTCGAGATCGTCCAGGGCCTTGCAATGCAGTTCACCGCCGGAGGATCGGACGTCCACGGTCCAGCGGTGGAGGCGGGCGAGCCCATGCTCGCCCGGAGAGCCATCGGGCAGAGGAAACATCGGCGCGCTCTGGTAGAGGAAGACGTCTGCGTGAAGCAGGTCGCCGTCCTCCCAGGCGTTGACGACATGGAAGACATGGGCGCTGCCTCCCGAGAACCAGCGGACTTCCCCCGCGCCGTCTCGCCGGAATACCGCCAGCCAAGTCGGCAACTGCCCCTCCCATGCCATTGGAGGCAGACCCTTCTGAGCCCGGTCAAGGCTCGCCGTCAGCGGCGTGACGGGGATAAGTACGTGATGCCTAGAGATCAGGAAGTCGTGGATCATCGAGGCGTAGGGGGCCGCAAAACGCTTCCTGGCCTCCGGCCGACCTTCGCAGTCCGTCACGCCGTAGACAATCTCACGATCGAAGGGCCCGGTCGCCCCATATGCAAACCAGTGCATCTCGCCTGTGTCCGGATCGATCTTGGGATGGGCGGTGATCCGGGGCCCATACTCGGTCAGGTAGCCTTCTGGTTCGAGCGTCTCCCTGTCTAGCGCGAAGGGCGGGAAGGATTCGTTCAGCGCCATCAGCCGCCCGGCA
>DASPLD010000149.1:0-6674 GCA_035627755.1 Caulobacter sp.
CGAGGCCGACCGGCGGCAGGTGACACTGTCGGAACTGCTGGTCGACGCGGCCGAGATGCAGATGTACGCAGGCAGCGAGGCGTGGGTGGCCGCGGTTCAGGAAGGCATCGATGATCTGGACGCGGGGCGAACCTTCTCGCAGGACGAGGTGGTTCAGTCCGTGGAGGTCCTTTTGCGATCGAAGGGTGCGCCGCCATCGACATGAGGGTTACCTGGTCGAGCGCGGCGCACCGGGATCTTCATAGGCTCGCGGAGTACCTGTCCGAGCGGAGTCCGAGCGGCGCGGCGCGAATGGTGCGCGCCATCTACGCCCGGACCGATCGGATGGGACGGGAACCCTTGCTGGGACGGATAGGGCGGCAGGAGGGCACGCGGGAACGCGTCGTGCCCGGTACGCCCTATGTGATCGTCTATCGGCTGCGGGAGGATAGCCTGCAGATCGTGCGTATCCTGCACGGCGCCCAGCAGTGGCCTGCGGGGGACGCACCCGTCTAGGCGCGGCCGCCCAGGCTGAAGAAAAGTGATCTGAGTTACAATCCCAGCCCGCGAAGCGTGGCGACCTTGACGTCATAGGATGGGGAGGTCTGCATGCGTGGGTTTGTCGTGGCGGCTCTGGCCCTGGCTCTGGCCGGACCGTTGCAGGCGGCCGAACCGCCTTCCGCCGCGACCCGCGCGGCGCAGGCGAAGGTTCGGGCCGAACTGCCGTTCGAGGATCGGCAGGACTTCGAATTCGCCAGCCGGGGCTTCGTCGCCACCCGGACCGACCCGGTGATCCGGCGCGCGGACGGCGGCATGGCCTGGGACCTGTCGGCCTACGACTTTGCCAGGAACGAGGCGCCGGACACGGTGAACCCGAGCCTGTGGCGGCAGGCGCGGTTGCTGGCCATCCACGGGCTGTTCAAGGTCAGCGAGCGGGTTTGGCAGGTGCGCGGCTTCGACGCCGCCAACATCACCTTCATCGCCGGGGACAGCGGCTGGATCGTCATCGATCCGCTGACTGCGGTGGAGACGGCGAGGGCGGCGCTGGAGCTCGCCAACGCGCAGCTGGGCGCGCGGCCGGTCGTGGCGGTGATCTACACCCACAGCCATGTCGACCACTTCGGCGGCGCGCGCGGGGTCATCGATCCGGCGCGGCTGGCGGCGGGGCAGGTGCGGATCATCGCCCCGCACGGCTTCCTGGAGGAGGCGGTGTCGGAGAACGTCATCGCCGGGCCGGCCATGGGGCGGCGGGCGGACTACCAGTTCGGGCGGGCGCTGACGCCAGGGGCCGAGGGACAGATGAGCGTCGGGATCGGCCCGGCGATTCCGCGGGGGACGACCTCCCTGGTCCCCCCGACGGAGACCGTCACCCGCACCGGCGAGACCCTGAACGTCGACGGGGTGGCCATCGAGTTCCAGATGACGCCGAACACCGAGGCGCCGGCGGAGATGAACCTCTACTTCCCGGCCTGGAAGCTGCTGTGCATGGCCGAGAACGCCAATCCGACGATGCACAATGTGCTCACCCCGCGTGGGGCGCTGGTGCGGGACTCCAAGGCCTGGGCCGACGGGCTGACCGAGTCCATCGAGCTCTACGGCGGCCGCACCGAGACGATGTTCACCAGCCACGGCTGGCCCCGCTTCGGGGCGGCGGTGGTCGGCGACTACCTGGCCAGCCATCGCGACGCCTACAAGTACCTGCACGACCAGACGGTGCGGCTGATGAACGAGGGCCATGTCGGGGCCGAGATCGCCGACCGGCTGACCCTGCCGCCGGTGTTGGCGCGCCAGTGGTTCAACCGCGGCTACTACGGGACGATGAGCTTCAACAGCCGGGCGGTCTATCAGCGCTACATGGGTTGGTACGACGCCAACCCGGCGAGCCTGGCCGCGATGCCGCCGGCCGAGGAGGCGCAGCGGTATGTCGAGGCGATCGGCGGGCCCGCGAGGGTCAAGGCCCTGGCCCGGGCGGCGCACGACAAGGGCGACTACGGCTGGGCGGCGACCCTCCTGAACAAGGCGGTGCTGGCCGATCCGGCCGACGCGGACGCGCGGGAGCGGCTGGCCAGGGCGTACGACCAGATGGGCTGGCAGGCGGAGAGCGCCATCTGGCGGAACATCTACCTGACGGGAGCGGCGGAGCTGCGCGGCGCGGCGCGGGGCGGACCGTCCGCCACGGCGAACGCCGACTTCATCGTCAACCTGCCGACCCCGATGCTGTTCGACCTGATGGCGGTGCGGCTGAACCCGGACAAGGTCGGGGAGGGGCGGGCGGCGGTGCTGTTCGTCTTTCCCGAGCGCAGGGAGCGATTCCTGGTGACGGTGCGCAACCAGGTGCTGGTCGCCCGGCCGGCGGGCGAGGGAGCCGGGGCGGATGCGACGGTGACCCTGCCGCGGGCGCTGTTCCTGCAGTCGCTGTTCGCCGGCCAGCCGCTGGCCGCCAGGGTGGCGTCCGGCGAGGCGAAGGCGGAGGGGGACATCGCGGTGCTGGCGCGGATGGCGAGCTGGTTCGATGCACCGAAAGGACACTTCCCGATCGTCACCCGGCCGGAGTAGGGAAGGGTCGAAAGGCCCCGTCATGCTGACCTTCTTCTATGCCCCCGGTTCCTGCTCAGACGCCTCGCGCATCGCTCTGGAGGAGGCCGGCGCCGACTACCGCGCGCTCCGCGTCGACCTCCGGGCGTCCGAGCAGCTGAAGCCCGAGTACCTGGCCCTGAACCCGAAGGGCCGGGTGCCGGCCCTGGTCACCGACGCGGGGGTGATCACCGAGAACGTCGCCATCCTGGGATGGATCGCCCAGTCGTATCCGGAGGCGCGGCTGGCGCCGACCGATCCGTTCGGCTTCGCCCGGGCGCAGGCGTTCAACGCCTACCTGTCCTCGACGGTGCATGTGGCCCACGCTCACAAGATGCGGGGTTACCGCTGGGCGGACGACCCCGCATGCCTGGCGCACCTGACCGCCAAGGTCCCCGAGACCATGGCGGCCTGCTTCCGCACCATCGAAGAGCATATGATCGAGGGGCCCTGGGTGCTCGGCGAGGCCTACAGCGTCTGCGACGCCTACCTGTTCACCCTGGCCGACTGGCTGGAGGGAGACGGTGTCGACCCCCGCCAGTTTCCGAAAGTGTACGACCACCGCGAGCGGGTGCGGGCCCGCCCAGCGACGCGGAAGGTTCTTGCTCAGCAGGCGGCCTAAAGTCGCGCCGTGCGCAAGACTCTTGCGCAAAACGCGGTGAATCGGTAAATCGGGCGCATGGATCGCCAGCGCGACATCCTGCGTCTTCTTGGCAACCTGGGGCTTAGCCGCCCCTGGGTGTTCGCCTAGCCGCGCAGACGTTGCGGCGGGACGCCCAGGGGCAAAACGCTCCACCCGCCACTACTCCTCGCGACGAAAGATTTTACCCCATGTCCGTATCCGCACCCGAGGCGCGCCGCGTCATCGTTTTCGACACCACCATGCGCGACGGCGAGCAGTCGCCCGGCGCCTCGATGAGCTTCGAGGAGAAGCTGGAACTGGCCAAGATTCTCGAGGAGATGGGGGTCGACGTCATCGAGGCCGGCTTCCCGATCGCCTCCAACGGCGACTTCGAAGCCGTGCGGGCCATCGCCCGCCTGGTCACCGAGAGCACCGTCTGCGGCCTGGCCCGGGCGGCCGGCGCCGACATCGACCGCTGCGCCGAGGCCATCCGCCCGGCGGCGCGGGGCCGCATCCACACCTTCATCTCGACCAGCCCGGTCCACATGAAGTGGAAGCTGCAGATGGAGCCGGAGGCGGTGCTCGAGGCGGTGACCGCCTCGGTGTCGCGGGCTCGCAACCTGTGCGGCGACGTCGAGTGGTCGGCGGAGGACGCCACGCGGACCGAGCGGGAGTTCCTGTACCGCTGCGTCGAGGCGGCGATCCGGGCGGGGGCCAGGACCATCAACCTGCCCGACACCGTCGGCTATTCGTATCCCGAGGAGTACGGGGCGATGTTCCGGGACGTGATCGCCAAGGTTCCGGGCGCCGACGAGGTCGTCTTCTCGGCCCATTGCCACAACGACCTGGGGCTGGCCGTCGCCAACTCCATCGCCGCCATCCAGGGCGGCGCCCGGCAGGTCGAGTGCGCGGTCAACGGCATCGGCGAGCGGGCGGGCAACGCGGCGCTGGAGGAGATCGTCATGGCCCTGCGGGTGCGGGGCGAGACCCTGGGCTTCGACAGCGGGGTCGATCCGCAGCACATCACCCGGGCCAGC
The DNA here is from genome assembly GCA_035627755.1 of Caulobacter sp. GTDB lineage: Bacteria > Pseudomonadota > Alphaproteobacteria > Caulobacterales > Caulobacteraceae > Caulobacter. Next base: position 4,213 of record DASPLD010000149.1, read on the forward strand.
CGCTATGTCTCGGCGATCACCGGCTTCCCCGTGCAGTTCAACAAGGCCATCGTCGGCAAGAACGCCTTCGCCCACGAGAGCGGCATCCACCAGGACGGGATGCTGAAGAACGCCGAGACCTACGAGATCATGCGGCCCGAGGACGTCGGGCAGGGCGCCACCAACCTGGTGATGGGCAAGCACAGCGGCCGCCACGCCTTCCGCGAGAAGCTGAAGGCCCTGGGCTATGAGCTGGGCCAGAACGCGCTGAACGAGGCGTTCGTGCGGTTCAAGGAACTGGCCGACAAGAAGAAGCACGTCTTCGACGACGATATCATCGCGCTGGTGGATGATGCGCTGGCGCGGGGGTCGGAGAAGATCCGGGTCGCGCGGCTGCGGGTGGTGGCGGGGACCGACGGGCAGTCGGCCGAGCTGACCCTGGATGTCGACGGCGAGGAACGGACGGCGGAAGCCACCGGCGACGGTCCGGTCGACGCGGTGTTCAACGCCATCCACGCCATCGTGCCCCACGCGGCGGCGCTGCGCCTGTTCCAGGTGCATGCGGTGACCGAGGGGACGGACGCCCAGGCGCAGGTCTCGGTGCGGCTCGAGGAGGATGGCCGGATCGCCACCGGCCAGGCGGCGGACACCGACACCCTCACCGCCAGCGCCAAGGCCTATGTGAACGCCCTGAACAACCTCTTCTCCCGCAAGGAGAAGAGCCGGCCGGAGACGGCGATCGCCAGCGGGTTCTAGACAGCCGATAGGGGACACGTTGAATCAACGTGTCCCCGCTGCCCCTTCGTCCTGTAGGGGTGAGCCTGCCCATGCTCTGGATTCCCGCCACCATCGCCGCGGCCGCCTTCCAGGTGGCGCGGAACGCCGCCCAGCGGAGCCTGATGACGGGGGCGGGGCCCTGGGGCGCGACCCTGGTGCGGTTCCTGTTCGGGCTGCCGTTCAGCTGTGCGTTCGTGGCGGCGGCGTTGGCCCTGATGCAGGACGACCTGCGCTACAGCCTGGCCTTCTTCGCCTGGGCGACGCTCGGCGCCTTCGCGCAGATGGGGGCGACGGCGGCCATGCTGGTGGCGATGCAGCGGTCGAGCTTCGCGCTGGGAACGGCGTTCCAGCAGAGCGGGCTGCCGTTCGCGGCGATCATCGGGCTGTTCGTGTTCGGGGATTCGCTGTCGCCTGCCGCCTGGATCGGCATCCTGCTGGCGACGGCGGGCCTGACGGCGCTCAGCTGGCCTCGGCGGATCGAGGGCCCGCGGGACTGGTCGGCGGCCGGCCTGGGAACCCTGTCGGGGGCCAGCTTCGCGGTCTCGGCCAACGCCTTCCGGCAGGCTGCCCTGGCGCTCGATCCGGAGCACGCCGTGCCGGCGGCCCTGGTCGCCGTGGCGGTCGTGCAGGCGATCCAGTCGGCGGCGCTTGGGGCCTGGATGCTGGCCTTCGCCCGGCCCAGCCTGATGGCGGTCCTGCGGTCCTGGCGGGTGTCGATCGGGGCGGGTCTGTTCGGGGCCCTGGCCTCGGCCGGGTGGTTCATCGCCCTGGCCCTGGCGCCGGCGGGCCTAGTGCGGGCGGTGGGGGTGGTGGAGATGCCCATCGCGGCATTGGCCGGACGCCGGCTGTTCAGGGAGCATGTCAGCCGCTGGCAATGGCTGTGCGGCGGGGCGACGGCGGCGGGGGTGCTGCTGGCGGCGCTGGGCTGACCCCCGCTTTGGGGGATGCCGGGCGGCCGGCGGGCGCGCAGGGTCTGGCCATGCGCATCCTGCTTCTCCTCGTCCTCGCCCTGTTGCCGCCGAGCGGCGCCCACGCCATGGCGCCGCAGTTCATGGAGCGGCTGGGCGCCATGGGACCGCAGGCGCTGCAGGTCTCCGAGGACCTGGGGCCCCCGACCGGGGAGGCCCGGTTGGAGGTCGAGTCGGACGGGGCGCTGCGGCTGACCTGGGGCGAGGGCCTGGCCCGGACCTTCCGCTTCCATCCGGACGAGCCGCCGAAGGACCCCTGGACGGCGCCGGAGCGCAGCTTCGAGCCCTTCGCCCACCACTGCCGGGGCAAGGGCTCGGCGGAGCGGCTGGAAGTCAGCTGCTGGATTCCCTCCGACCTGCGGGCGCGCGCCCTGCGGCCGCCGTCGGTGGTCTATGTCTTCGAGATCGACGCCGGCCGGGTTCGGGTGGTGCGGACCTCCGGTCGGGGCGGGGGGCGGATGGTGTTCACGCCCGCCGGGCTGGAGCCGTCCCGGCCGCCGGGCGTCGGGCCGGGCGGGCCAGCGGTGCTGGCCGACGCGCTGGCGCAGCTGGCGGCGTTCGAGGACGGGTGGCTGGGCGGCGGTTCGAGCGGCGGCGGCGACTGGTACGGCTCCGACCTGCGGGTCAGCGATGTGAGGGGCCTGGACTTCACCCTGGAACGCACCGTCTCTCCCGACCGGGGCGGGCGCTCGCACCTGGTTCCGGCTCGTTGGTCCTTCGACTACCAGGGGCCGGTGC
>DASPLD010000150.1:0-5688 GCA_035627755.1 Caulobacter sp.
CGCTTTCGGACCAATGGCGACGATGGCTTGATGGGCGAGTCCCTCGCCGCCCTCTTCGTCGTCGACACCTTCCTGAACCATGGAGCGGATTTCGACCGCTATGTCGCGATCAGCCCCAGCCTCTGGTGGGATCGAGGCCAGCTCGCGGCCAGGGCGCAATCTCTGCTGGAGAAAGGGACGCAGCCGCCCCGGACCATCTGGCTGTCGATGGCTGACGAAGGCGGCGCGATGCAGGGCGCGATGGACCAACTGGTCTCCGCCCTGGACCGGTCCGGCCGGGCGGAGATCGTCTGGAGCTACACACCCTATCCGCAGGAGAGCCACGGGACCATCTATCACCCCGCCGCCGTGCGCGCAGTCCGGCAGCTCTACCCGCCGCCGAAGCCGCCCGGGTAGGCGCTGAGGCCGGTCGCGGAGGGTTGGAGCTATCCGCAACCGGGGCAGTTGACCAGCCGGGCGGGGACCCCGACGGCGGTGCAGCCCGTCGGCACGTCGCTCAGAACCAGGGAGCTGGCGGCGACCTTCGCATGGTCGCCGACGGTGACCGGCCCGAGGACCGTGGCGCCGGCCGAGAGCAGCACGCCCCGGCCGATCTTCGGATGTCTGTCGCCGCCGGCCGCGCCCGAGCCGCCGAGCGTCACACCCTGCAGGATCGAGACCCCGTCGCCAACCACGGCGGTCTCGCCGATGACGATTCCCGAGCCGTGATCGATGAACACACCGCGGCCGACCCTGGCGCCCGGGTGGATGCTCACATCGAACCGGTCGCAGCCGCGGGCCTGCAGCTGCCGGGCCCGGGCTTCATGGCCGGCCTTGTAAAGCCAGTGCGCCACCCTGTGGCTCTGCAGAGCCAGAAAGCCCTTGTAGAACAGGAACGGCCTGACATAGCCCGTGCAGGCGGGATCCGACTCCAGGATGGCCCCCAGGTCCGCCCTGGCGGCATCCACCATCGACGGGTCAGCCCGATGGGCTGCGTCGATGACATCGCGGAGCTCATCGGCCGGCAGGCTCCGATCCTCCAACTTGCCGGCCAGGCGGTGGCTGAGGGCGCTCCGGAAGGTCCGGTGGCGGAGGACCGCGTCGCCGAACAGGCCAGCCAACCCTGGCTCCGACTGGGCGGCCTGGCGAGCTTCATGCCGAAGGGCGGCCCAGACGGCGGACGGCCCGGCCCGGTCATCGCTTCGAGGCGCTGGCTCATCGGCGCATGCCGAGCACAAAGGCCACTCCATTCCGTTCGCTCATGGACGCATCGGGCCCGAACCTAGTCTGATCCAAGGCAGGCCGCGGGGGCGAGAGCCGATCTGGACAACGACCATGGCGCATTTGCCTACCTGCCAGAATGCACTCCCTTTCAGGACCGGCGCTCGGGACATTCGTCAGCAAGGCGCGTCGCGGACTTCAGCAAGCACTCCGAACTCCGCGACGGCAAGGCCCAGCCCTGGCTGCAGCCGGCGGGCGGCGGCCAGGGAGGGGGTGGCCGCCGGGCTGTCACCGAACCGCCACAGCTTTCGCCTTCGCGGCGAACCGGCGGAACCGGAGGCGGCCCGCGCACGTATCCTGTTCCAGAAGGCGCCGTAGTTCCGGGGCTGGCCCGGCGGCGTTTCCTGGAGTGGAAGGTTGCAGATGACTCCCGCGTTGAGCGTCGTGTCCGACACCACCGGCCCGGTCCCCGAGGCGCTGAGCGAGCGCATCCGGCGGCTGCAGGCCGAAGCCCGCGATATGGCCCGCGAGCATGTCGCGGCCCTCGAACAGGCCCTGCAGGGCGTCTCCCGCCTGGCCGCCGAGATCGCCGACGGCGGCGAGGCCTACCCGGTCGGCGCCCGCCAGCTGGCGCGCCAGCTGATCGCCGAGGCGGACGGCCGCGCCCAGACCCTGGACGCCATCCTGGTCCGGACGGCCAGGACGTAAGAGACTATTCGGCCGCGCCCCGCAGCTCGACGCGGGACGGCCACAGCTGGTCGGAGACCTCGCTCCACAGCCGGCCGATCTCGGCTGCGGCGACGCCCCGGGGTTCGAATTCCTGAACCCCCTGGCCGCGCCAGAGGCTCTCCTGAAAGGCCACCCTGGCCCGCAGGCCGATCGGGGCGATGGGGAAGCCCAGCACCTTGGCCGCCTCGACGGCCCGGCCGATCGCGGGGCTCTCCTGCCCACCCCGCCGGGGCGGCGCCTGGTTGAGGACCACGAGGCCCGGGCAACCCGCCGCCCGCACGGCCTGGGCCGCCGGCACGAGCGCGGCGAGGTCGAAGTAGCTGGGCCGGCAGACCAGGATGGCGAGGTCGGCCAGCCGGATGGCGGCGCTGCTGAGCGCGTCGCCGCCGGCCGGAGTGTCCATGATCAGCAGCTGCTGGCCGGCCCGCTCGGCCGCGTTGGCGACCGGAAACAGCGTCCCGCCGTTGGCCGGACGAACCTGCGGCGGCGCCCCGCCCCGCATGGCCGCCCAGGCCCCGGCGGAGCCCTGCAGATCGAGGTCGGCGATGGTCACGCCCAGGCCCTCGCGCACCGCGGCCACCGCCAGGTTGACCGACAGGGTGGTCTTCCCGGTCCCGCCCTTGCGCGACAGCAGCACCAGTTTGCGCAACGCCCTGTCTCCGGCTCGACTTGGCCTGGAGGGAGCCTAAACCCCTTTGCAGAGTCGCCAAAGGGTTAAGCCGCCGCGCCCGACACTCTGAGAGGCCGATGTGGACGCCGGAGCGGCGGTCCGGCAAGGGTGGCGGACACCTTCCGGAGTCCGCCATGTCCCGCATCGTCCTGGCCTGCGTCGCGGCCCTGATCGCCGCCCCTGTCCTCGCCCAGACACCGGCGGTCGAGCCGACGCTGATCCGCAAGCCGGTCTGGGAGGAGTTTCCGCCCGGAGAAGCCGTCGACAAGGCCTATCCGCAGGCCGCCTACGACCAGGGCGTCGGCGGCAAGGTGGTGCTCCTCTGCGGCGTGCTGGACACTGGGCGGTTGGAAAACTGCGTCGTCAGGAGCGAGACGCCGGCCGGGCATGGCTTCTCCGAGGCGGCGCTGTCCCTGGCGCCGGGCTTCCGAATGAGGCCGACGAACGAGGAAGGCAAGCCGGTCGCGGGCGGCACGGTGCGCCTGCCGATCCAGTTCAGTCCGCCGCAGGGGGCGACCGAGGGCGCGGACGGGGTGACCGAGGTCACGCCGGTTGACATCAGCCCCAGCGGCTATGTCGAGGGCCGGGGACCCAAGGTCGAACGACCCGTCTGGATACGGAAGCCTTCCGGCCAGGCGGTCAACAAGGCCTACCCCAAGGCGGCCGCTCAACAGAACCTCGGCGGGCGGGTGGTTCTGTCCTGCCTGGTCACCGAGAAGGGCCTGGTCGTCGACTGCAAGGTGCTCGAGGAGACGCCGGCCCGCCTCGGCTTTGGCGAAGCGGCCGTCTTCCTGTCGCGCTATTTCCAGATGCGGCCGCAGACCGAGGACGGCGCGCCGGTCGGCGGCGCCACGGTGCGCATCCCGCTCGCCTTCACCCCGGCGGGTTGGTAGCCGGAGACCGGCGGCGGCGGACGAAGCTCCACAGGCGCCACAAGGCGAACAGCACCACGGCCAGCAGCAGCGGGATCAGCACCGGCGCCACGATGGCCAGCAGGGCGGTGAACATCGCCAGCAGGTCCTCGAGCAGCGAGACGAACGGATTGCCCAGCCCGGCGGTGGTGGTGGTGCTGACCACCCGGTTGCCGGCCTGGGCGGCGTGGAAGGCCAGCGCTGTCGGAGCGCCGATGATCAGGCCGGCGATGGCCGCGACCATGGGATCGAACTGGGCGAAGGCGGCGCCGGCGGCCACGGCCCCGGCGATCGGGCGGACCACCGTGCCGACGGCGCTGAGCAGATGGTCGACGGCAGGGATCTTGTCGGCGGCCAGTTCCACGACGGTCGCCATGCCGAGCGCCAGTATGGCCGGGGTGGAGTCCAGCCAGGTCATCGCCTCGGCGAGCTCGACGCCGAACAGCTGGAACTTGGCCGCCAGCGCCAGCATCAGCAGGGGCAGGAAGGTGCGGAAGCCCGTGGCGGCGGCCAGGCCGACGCCGAGCAGGGCCGGGAGGATCCAGGTTTCCATGGGCGCACGATAGCACGCCTCGCGCAAAAGTCGTCGGGCCGCCCCCGGGTGTGCGGCGGGGACGGCCCGACAGGCCGCTGGAGCGGGAAACGCGCGCCTAGGCGGCCTTGGGCAGGTCGGTCGCCGCGAGCCGGCCAAGTTCGTCGCGGGCCTCGGCGATCGCCTGGTCGCGCGCCGCCGGACCGAATCCCAGCTTCTCGGCCCGCACGAAGGTCACGTCGGTGATCCCCATGAAGCCCAGCAGCTGACGCAGATGCGGCTCCTGGAAGTCGACCGCGGCGGCCGGGCCTTCACTGTAGAGGCCGCCGCGCGAGATCACGACGATGGCCTTCTTGCCGGTGACCAGGCCCTCGGGACCGGCCTCGGAATAGCGGAAGGTGGCGCCGGCCCGCAGCACATGGTCGAACCAGGCCTTCAAGCCTGTGGGAATGGCGAAGTTGTACATCGGCGCGCCGATGACCAGCAGGTCGGCGTCCTTGAGTTCAGCGATCAGGCCGTCGGCCAGGGCGCGAGCTTCGCGCTGGATCGGATTGGCCGGCTCGGCGCCGCGGATGGTCCCGACCGTCTCGGGGGTCAGATGGGGGATCGGGTCGGCGCCGAGGTCGCGCTCGATGATCGCCACGCCCGGACGGCTGAGCTGTTCGACGAGCGATTGGACCAGGGCGCGGCTGGCGGACTCGTCGCCGCTGACGCTACTGTTGAGGACGAGGACTTTCGTCATGGCTGTCTCCTTCGGCCCATTGGCCGTGACGAGGAGATGCGACCGCCGCACTGCTTTCGGTAGCTGCGATAGTTGCAGTTCTGTGTTGCAGAAACTGCAACACACACTATGTTTCGGGACGTCATTGTTGCCCGGAGACCGCGATGTTCGACCTGGAAGCCATCCGCGCCTACGTCGAGGTGGTCGAGACCGGCGGCTTCAGCCGGGCGGCCAGCCGCCTGGGCGTATCCAAGTCGCTGGTCAGCCGGCGGGTCTCGGGCCTGGAGGCAGACCTGGGGGCCCGGTTGCTGGCCCGCACCACCCGCGGGGTCAGCCCGACCGAGGCGGGGCTGGAGTTCAAGCAGCGGGCGGAGCGGATCCTGGCCGACCTCGAGGAGGCTCGGGAGGCGGTGGCGCAGAGCGGCGAGACCCTGGCCGGAACCCTGCGGGTGGCGTTGCCCCTGTCGTTCGGCCTGCGTCATGTGCAGCCCATGCTGGCCGAACTCGCCCTCGAGCATCCGCGGCTGAAGATCGAGGTCAGCTACAGCGACGCCGTGGTCGACCTGGTCGCCGACCGCTTCGACGCGGCGGTGCGGCTGGGCGTGCTGGCCGACTCCACCCTGGTCGCCCGCCGCATTGCGCCGATCCGGGGCGGCCTCGCCGCCAGTCCCGCCTATCTCGCCCGGCGCGGGCGGCCGCAGACCCTGGCGGAGCTGGCCGACCACGACGCCGTCATCCAGACCGGGATGCGGACGGGCGAGGCCTGGCGGTTCGAGGACGGAGGACGGACCGTCACCGTCCGGCCCGAGCCGCGCTTCCGGGCCGACAACGGAGAGGCGGTGCTGCAGGCGGCCATCGCGGGGCTGGGCATCGCCCTGCTCCCCACCTTCCTGATGGGCGACGCCATCGAGGCCGGAACCCTCGA
>DASPLD010000151.1:0-5507 GCA_035627755.1 Caulobacter sp.
CGATCACCAGCGGCTCGACGTGCAGATAGCGGCGCGAGAGGTTGCGCAGGTTGAACAGGGACTGGGGCACGACGCTGGAAATGATGCAGGCGGTCAAGGCGCCCAGGCTCATGCCGGACATGGCGAGCAGCTGGGAGAGCCAGACGGCGTATTCGTCGGCCGTGCGGGTGCTTTCGGTGGCCGTGCGCCACTGGGCGATCCAGTCCTCGCCATTGTGCACGGCGAAGAGGGTGTTGGTGTTGCCCTGCTCGATGGCCAGCAGCATTCAGCTCTCTCCGAAGAAGACGTCGCCTGCGGTGATGCGGCGCAGCATGCCGTCTGGCAAGCGCAGTCTGAAGGCCCCGTCCGGGTCCAGGCCCTCTGCGATCCCGTGAAGGGTCTCGTGGCCGAGGCGGGCGACGCACGGCTCGCCAAGGCCGTGGGCCCGGCGGGTCCAGGCCTCGGCGATCGCGGGGAAGCCGAGGCGGTCCCAGAGGTCGAGCCAGCGGGCGAAGGCGGCGGCGAGGACCTCCAGGGCGGCCAGCGGCGCGGGCGGGGGTCCGATCATATGGGCGGCGAAGGTGGTGGCGGGGCGCTCGGGGTTGAGCGGCGCCTCGGCCAGGTTCACCCCGACGCCGACGGCGAGCCACAGGCCGCCGGCTGGGGCGGGGCCGGACTCGATGAGGATCCCGCTGGCCTTGGTCCCGGCGATCAGCGGGTCGTTCGGCCATTTGAGGGTGACGAGCGCCGGGGGCACGTGGGCGTCCGCCAGATCGGCGACGGCCAGGGCGGCGACGAAGCTGATCTGGGCGGCCTCGGCCGGCGGTCGTTGGGTGGTGAGCAGCAGGGTGGCGGCGAGGTTGCGGCCCTGGCCGGTTTCCCAATTCCGGCCGCGACGACCCCGGCCCTGCGTCTGGCGGGCGGCGGTCAGCCAGACGGGACCGGTCTCCCCGGCCTCGGCGCGGCGGCGCGCCTCGGCGTTGGTGGAGTCGATCTCCTCAAAGGCGATGATGGGAGGGATCACGGGGCGGATCCCTGCCCTGCCGAGAGATTTGCGCCCCCTTCCCGCTGGAGGCCGAGCAATCGCATATGAAAAAGCCCCGTCATCCCGGAAAGCGCGCAGCGCTTATCCGGGACCCAGGGGTTGCAGCGCGCCGGCCGTAAAAGCTGCGTTCGACAGGGAGATCCCGCACCCCCTGGGTCCCGGATAGCCCGCTTCGCGGCCTTCCGGGATGACGGAAAAAAGGGGATGAAGGCGATATACGATCGCCCCCCTCCAGGGGGAAGGGAGCGCTTGGGTGGCCACGGGGGGATTGAGGCGAGAATCCCCTACCCCAGCGCAGCCGCCGCCGCCTTGGCGACCGGCTCGACGAAGTAGAGGAAGGGCATGCAGGCGACGAAGCTGAACACCGCGCCGACGTAGGCGATGGTCTTGGCCTCGAAGGCCGGCTTGTCGGTCCGGCCGGGGGCCGGGTCCATCCACATCACCTTGAGCAGGCGCAGGTAGTAGAAGGCCGCGACCACGCTGCCGACCAGGCCGAGCACCGCGGCCCAGACCATGTAGGTCTCGCCCGCGTTGATGGCGGCCTTGAACACATAGTACTTGGCCCAGAAGCCCGCGAACGGCGGCAGGCCCAGCGCCGACAGGGAGAAGGCGGTGATGGCCAGGGCCAGGCCCGGCCGCTCCTTCACCAGCCCGGCCATGTCGTCGATGGTCTCCATGGGCTTGCCGTCGCGGTTCAGGGCGCAGAGGCAGGCGAAGAAGCCGGTCACGTCGACCATGTAGAGGACCATGAACAGCAGCATGGCCGTCCCGCCCGCCTCGCCGCCGGCGGCAAGGCCGAGCAGGGCGTAGCCGATGTTGGCGATGGAGCTGTAGGCCCAGAGGCGCTTCAGGTTGCGTTGGGCGAGACCCGCGAAGGCGCCGACGAAGACGCTGAGCAGGGCCACCGCCACGATCACCTGGCGCCACTGGTCGATGGCGCTGCCGAAGGCCTCGGCCAGCAGGCGGACCAGCAGAACCATGGCGGCCAGCTTCGGCGCGGCGCTGAAGAAGCCGACGATGGGGGTCGGAGCCCCTTCATAGACGTCGGGGGTCCACATGTGGAACGGCGCGGCCGAGATCTTGAAGGCGATGCCGCAGATCATGAACACCAGGCCGAACAGGACCCCGCCGCCGGCCCCGTCCTGGACCGCCTGGGCGATGACCGGGAACTGGGTGGAGCCGGCGAAGCCGTAGACCAGCGAGGCGCCGTAGAGCAGCAGGCCTGAGCTCAGGGCCCCCAGCACGAAGTACTTCAGGCCGGCTTCGGAACCCTTGGCGTCATCGCGGCGGAAGGCGGCCAGGACATAGAGCGCGAGCGAGTGCAGCTCGATGCCCATGTAGAGGCTGATCAGGTCGCCGGCGCTGGCCATGACGCCCATGCCGAGGGCGGCCAGGACAACGAGGATGGCCAGTTCGAACTTGTCCTCGCCGCGCCGGGCCAGCCAGCGGTCGGAGAGGATGATGGCCACGGCCGAGAAGCCGTAGATGAACACCTTGGCGAAGATGGCGATCGGGTCGGTGATCAGCCCGCCCGCGAAGGCGACCCCTTGCGGCCCCACCACGGCGGCAATGGCCGCGGCGGCCAGCAACAGGACGGCCGCCCCGTTGAAGACGGCGTTCGACCTGCCCTGGAAGGCGCCCCAGACGATCAGGACGCAGACGCCGACGCCGAGGATGACTTCCGGCCAGGCCAGCGAGAGTTGGTCTAGGAACATGGCGCCCTCACCCGCCCGTCGCGGCGCGGTAGGCGCCGACGAGCGCCTCCACCGAGGCGTCGGTGAACTGGAAGATGCTGGCCGGGAAGACCCCCAGATACAGGGTGCCGACGATCAGCGGGAAGAAGATGGCGATCTCGCGCCAGTCGAGGTCGGTGATGTTGGCCAGCTGCGGGTTGGTGATCTCGCCGAACATCACCCGGCGGTACAGGGTGAGGGCGTAGACCGCCGACAGGATCACCCCGGTCGCGGCCAGCAGGGCCGTCCAGGTGGAGGCCTGATAGGTTCCGGTCATGGTCATGATCTCGCCGACGAAGCCGCTGGTCCCGGGCAGGCCGACGTTGCCCATGGTGAACAGCATGAACACGGCCGCGTACCAGGGCATGCGCTGGGTCAGGCCGCCGTAGAAGGCGATCTCCCGGGTGTGCATCCGGTCGTAGACGACGCCGACGCAGAGGAAGAGGGCGCCGGAGATCACGCCGTGGCTGATCATCTGGTAGAGGGCGCCCTGCTCGCCGACCGTGTTGCCGCTGAAGATGCCCATGGTCACGAAGCCCATGTGGGCGACGGAGCTGTAGGCGATCAGCTTCTTGATGTCGGTCTGACGGAAGGCGACGAGCGAGGTGTAGATGATCGCCACGACCGACAGGCCGAACACCAGCGGGGCCCAGACCTCGGACGCCTGCGGGAACATCGGCAGCGAGAAGCGCATGAAGCCGTAGCCGCCGAGCTTCAGCAGGATGCCGGCCAGGATGACCGAACCGGCGGTCGGCGCCTCGACGTGGGCGTCGGGCAGCCAGGTGTGCACCGGCCACATCGGCATCTTCACCGCGAAGGAGGCGAAGAAGGCCAGCCACAGCCAGGTCTGCAGCATGGGATCGAACCTGTAGGTCATCAGCTCGGGGATCGAGCTGGTGCCGGAGATGCCGATCATCGCCAGGATGGCGGCCAGCATCAGCACGCTGCCCAGCAGGGTGTAGAGGAAGAACTTGAAGGCCGCGTAGATCCGCCGCTTTCCGCCCCAGATGCCGATGATCAGGAACATCGGCACCAGGCCGAACTCGAAGAAGAAGTAGAACAGGATCAGGTCCAGGGCGGTGAACACCCCGATGACCAGCACCTCCAGCATCAGGAAGGCGATCATGTATTCGGCGACGCGGTTCTCGATCGACTTCCAGCTGGCCGCGATACAGATCGGCATCAGGAAGGCGGTCAGCACCACGAACAGCACCGAGATGCCGTCGACGCCCATCCGGTAGTTGAGGCCCGCAAAGGCCGAGAACTCCTCCAGGAACTGGAAGTCGCTGCGCCCGCCGTCGAAGTTCGCCAGCATCAACAGGCTTAATCCGAAGGTCGCCAGGGTCGTTGCCAGCGCGATCCAGCGGGCGGCGTTGGCGGCCCGCTCGTCGGACTGGCCGAAGAAGCGGATGGCCAGGATGGCGGCGACGCCGGCCAGCGGCGAGAAGGTGATGAGGGAGAGGATGCCGGTCATGGTCTGAGGCCTACCCTCGGAACTGGAAGAGGGCGTAGGTCAGCAGACCCGCGATGCCCAGCAGCATGACGAAGGCGTAGTGATAGACGTAGCCGGTCTGCAGCCGGCCGGTTCCCTTGCCGACGAGCATGGAAGCCTTGGAGACCCCGTCGGGGCCAAGCCCGTCGATGAGCTTCTGGTCTCCGCCCTTCCAGAACAGGTCGCCCAGCAGCTTGGCGCCGCGCACGAAGACGTAGTCGTAGAGCTCGTCGAAGAACCACTTGTTGTAGAGGAAGCGCCACAGGGGCCCCTCGTTGGCGGCGATCCGCGCGCCCATGCCCTCGCGGAGCACATAGACCCAGAAGGCGCCCAGGAAGCCGACGGCGGTGACCACCAGCGGCGCCCACAGCACCCACGGCGGCGCCTCGTGCAGCTCGTGCATGATGTGGTTGGTGGCGGCGTTGAACACCGAGCCGTGCCAGAATTCCTTCTCGTGGTGGCCCACGAAGTACTCGACGAAGGCGAAGCCCGCCGCCACCGCCCCGATGGCCAGCAGGCCGAGGGGGATCAGCATGGAGAGCGGGCTCTCGTGCGGCTTGTGGCCGTGGCCGTGGTCGTCATGGTGCGCGTCCGCCAGCGGCTCGTCGTGGGTTTCCAGCTGGGCGGCGGTGGCGTGGTCGTCATGGCCGTGGGCATGGTCGTCGTGGTGGGCATGCTCCCACTTGGGCGTGCCGTGGAAGGTCATGAAGGCCAGGCGCCAGCTGTAGAAGGCGGTCAGGCCGGCGGCCAGCAGGCTGACCACGAAGGCGAACTGGGCGGCGGCGTTGTGCTGGCCGGCGGCCCAGCTGGCCTCAATGATGGTGTCCTTGGAATAGAACCCCGCGAAGCCGAGATGCAGGTTGGGCAGGCCGACCCCGGTGATCGCCAGGGTGCCGATGGTCATCACCGCATAGGTGAAGGGCAGGTACTTCCAGAGGGCGCCCATCCGCCGCATGTCCTGCTCGTGGTGCATCCCGTGGATCACCGAGCCGGCGCCGAGGAACAGCAGGGCCTTGAAGAAGGCGTGGGTGAACAGGTGGAACATCGCCGCCTGGTAGGCGCCGACCCCGGCCGCGAAGAACATGTAGCCGAGCTGCGAACAGGTCGAGTAGGCGATGACCCGCTTGATGTCGTTCTGGGCCAGGCCGACGGTGGCGGCGAACAGGGCCGTGACCGCGCCGATCAGGGCGACGATCTGGCTGGCCACCGGCGCGTACTCGAACAAGGGCGACAGCAGGCAGACCATGTAGACGCCGGC
>DASPLD010000152.1:0-2018 GCA_035627755.1 Caulobacter sp.
GAGGCCCACATGAATCGCCGCAGCCTGATCATTTCCGGTCTTGCCACCCTGGGGACGACCGCCTGCGCTTCCACGGGAAGCGGCGGCGGAACGAACGGCGCCGATCCGGGCGTCGGCGAACAGCGCAGCATCGAGACCTACACGGTCGGCGAGATCAAACAGCAGACCAGCGACTTCCTCGGCGTCGCCGCCGAGACGGTCGGCCAGGTGGTCGAGCGGGTGTTCCGCGACCAGGGCGAACCCACCGCCTACATCGCCGGCGAGGAGGGCAGCGGGGCCATGGTCGCCGGCGTCCGCTACGGCCGCGGCCTGATGTACATGAAGGACCGCCCGGAAATGGAGGTCTTCTGGCAGGGCCCGACGGTTGGATTCGACTGGGGCGGCAACGCCAGCCGAGTGTTCACCCTCTGCTACAATCTGCATTACCCGGACATGATCTTCCGCCGCTATCCGGGGGTCGATGGCTCGGCCTATCTGGTCGGCGGCATCGGGGTGAACTACCAGCGGGCCGACGGCATCGTGCTCGCCCCGATCCGCACGGGGGTGGGCCTGCGCCTGGGCGCCAGCATCGGCTACCTCTCCTACAGCCGCGAGCGGAACGCCTTCCCCTTCTAGGCCGGCTGCAGCAGGTCCCAGCGGTTGCCGTAGAGGTCCTCGAACACCGCCACCGCCCCGTACGGTTCCCGGCGCGGCGCCTCCAGGAACCGCACGCCGGCGGCGGTCATCGCCGCGTGGTCGCGGGCGAAATCGTCGGTGTGCAGGAACAGGAACACCCGGCCGCCGGCCTGCTGGCCGACCGCTGCCGCCTGTTCCGGGCTCGCGGCCTGCGCCAGCAGCAGGGCGCAGGCGCCGCCGGGCGGCGCGGCCGTCACCCAGCGCTTGCCGCCGCCGAGGTCGGTGTCGGTGACGGCGAAGCCGAGACGGTCGCGGTACCAGGCGATGGCTTCGTCATAGTCGCGGACGATGAGGGTGAGGGCGGCGATGTGGGAATTCATGTTCGCCTCTCATATCCGTCATCCCGGCCGCAGCGAAGCGGAGAGCCGGACCCGGGGGTGACGGATCTCGACATTCGCCGCCGCCAGCAATGGGCACGGCCCTCCTGGGTCCCGGATCGGTCCTGCGGACCGTCCGGGATGACGGTGCAGGGTTCAGCTTCGCAGCCTGGCCCCGACCTTCTCCGCCGCCGCTACGATCCTGGCCGACAGGGCCTCGATCTCGGCGTCGGCCAGGGTCTTCTCGCGGGGCTGGACGGTGACCTCGACGGCCAGGGACTTGAAGCCCTCCGGCACCCCGGCGCCCTGGTAGACGTCGAACACCCGGGCGCCCACGATCAGCGCCCTGTCGGCGCCGGCCACCGCCTTGACCAGCTCGCCGGCCGGCCTGGCGGCCTCGACCAGGAAGGCGAAGTCGCGGCTGAGCGGCATCAGGGGCGAAAGCTCCAGCGCCGGCCGGGTCTTCACGGCCTTCCGCTTCGGCTCGGGGATGGCTTCCACAAAGACCTCGAAGGCCAGCATGGGCCCGGAAGCATCCATCGCCTTCAGCGCCGCCGGGTGCAGCTCGCCGAACTCGGCCAGCACGGCCTTGGGGCCAAGCTGCAGCCGGGCCGACCGGCCCGGATGGAACCAGGGGGAGGCGGAGCCCTGCGCCGTCTGCAGGGAGGCGACCGGCGCGCCCAGTTCCTCCAGCAGGGCGAGGAGGTCGCCCTTCAGGGTGAACAGGTCCTCGGTCGCCCGCCGGGCCCACTCCGGCGCTGGCCAGGTAGGTGGTCGCCTGCAGGTCGAGGACGGCGGTCGTGCCGGCAGGCAGCCGGTCCAGCTCCTGCCCGAGCCGGTCACCGACCGCGCCCGCGGTGGCCAGGTCCAGCTCCCCGGTGACCTGCCACCGGACCGGCCCGCCGTCCTCCTCGACGGCGGCCAACCGCGCGGTGCCCGGCTCCCGGCCGGACGTCCCGGCGGCCCGCGGACGCCGGACGACCGCGGGCGTGTCACCGCCGTCGGGTGCGATCCGGAAGCGGACGG
>DASPLD010000153.1:0-3893 GCA_035627755.1 Caulobacter sp.
GCCCTGGGCTACGTCGAGCTGCCGGGCGAGGTCATTGTCGAGGCGCGGCTGGAGACCGACGACTTCGCGGCCCTGAAGGTCGGCCTGCCGATGACCCTCGCGATCGTGCCCTTCGACCTGGCCAGCGGCGAGACCGTCGCCAGCTACGCCTTCCGTCCCGCCTAGAGGAGCCCGCCATGACCGACGTCCACATCATCGGGGCGGGCATCCACCCCTTCGGCCGCACCGAGGGGGTCAGCGGCCTCGACCAGGGGGTCTTCGCCCTCCGCCAGGCCCTGGCCGACGCCAGCCTGGCCTGGGACCAGGTGCAGTTCGCCTTCGGCGGCTCGGCGGCGGCCGGCAACGCCGACGCCGTCCTGCCGAAGATGGGCCTGACCGGGGTGCAGTTCATCAACGTCGCCAACGGCTGCGCCACTGGCGGCTCGGCCCTGCTGTCCGGCTACTGGGCGGTGAAGTCGGGCGAGTTCGACCTCGGCGTTGTCGTCGGCTTCGACAAGCATCCGCGCGGCGCCTTCAACGCCGATCCCGAGGAATCCGGCCTGCCGCGCTGGTACGGCGACATCGGGCTGATGCTGACCACCCAGTTCTTCGGGGCCAAGATCACCCGGTATATGGACCTGCACGGCATCAGCCCGACGAGCCTGGGACGGGTTGCGGAGAAGGCCTACCAGAACGGCGTCCTGGCTCCCCACGCCTGGCGGCGCGAGGCGGTCGACCTCGAGACCATCATGACTTCCCAGATGCTGTCGGATCCGCTGACCAAATACATGTTCTGCTCGCCGGCCGAGGGCGGGGCGGCCCTCGTCCTGGCCTCCGACCGCAAGATGCGCGAACTGGGCCTGGCCGGGCCCAAGGTGCGCGGGGCGGCCGTGCGCACCCGCGGCGCCGGCTCCTTCGAGGTCTTCGCCCCGTCGCTGAACATCGAGCGCGGTCCCTCGCCGACCCAGACCGCCTCCAGGGCCGCGTACGAGATGGCCGGCCTGGGGCCGGAAGACGTCGACGTCGCCCAATTGCAGGACACCGAGTCCGGGGCGGAAATCATGCACATGGCCGAGAACGGCTTCTGCGCCGACGGCGAGCAGGAGCAGTGGCTGGCCGAGGGGGCGACGAAGCTCGGCGGCCGCCTTCCGGTCAACACCGATGGCGGCTGCCTGGCCTGCGGCGAGCCGATCGGGGCCTCCGGGCTGCGCCAGGTCTATGAGAACGTCCAGCAGCTGCGCGGCCGCGGCGAGGCCCGCCAGGTCGAGGGCGCCCGCATCGGCTACAGCCAGGTCTATGGCGCGCCCGGCCTGTCCGGCGTGGTGATCCTGGAGGCCTGAGATGGCCCAGGGCGGAGAGTTCGCGGGCCGGGTCGTGCTGGTGACCGGCGCCGGCTCGCCGGCCGGCATCGGCGCGGCGACGGCGCGGCTGTTCGCGCGGAAGGGGGGCGCCGTGGCCCTGGCCGACCGCGACCTCGTGGCGGCGCAAGGGTCCGCCGAAGCCATCGTCGCGGCCGGCGGCCTCGCCCGCGCCTACGGCCTCGATGTCACCGAGCCTGACCAGGTCGAGCGCGCCCTGACGGCGGTCGAGGCCGACCTTGGTCCCGTCGACGTGCTGGTCAACAACGCCGGCGTCGGCGAGCGCACCGGCTTTCTCGACCTCAGCCTCGAGGCCTGGCGCCGGGTGATCGACGTCAACCTGACCGGCGCCTTCCTCTGCACCCAGGCGGTGGTCCGGCGCATGGTCGCCCGCCAGGCCGGCGGCGCCATAGTCAACGTCGCCTCCGTGGCCGGACTGACCGCCGTGCCGGGCATCACCGCCTACATCGCCTCCAAGCATGGCCTGGTCGGCCTGACCCGCGCCCTGGCGTTCGATCTCGGCGCCCGCGGCATCCGGGTCAACGCCGTCGCGCCGGGCTCCGTGGAAACGCCGCTGACCGCCGGCCTGCTGGCCAGGCCCGGGGCCCGAGAGGCGACCGCCAAGCGCCACCCGATCGGCCGCCACGGCCAGCCGGACGAGATCGCCCGCGCGATCGTCTTCCTGGCCTCCGACGAGGCCGACTTCATCACCGGCGCCTGCCTGCCGGTCGATGGCGGCTTCCTGTCCGGCAAGTCGATCTGACATGCCGCCAACGGTCCTTTCCTCGGCGGGACCCTCCGACCCTCGCGGAGGCCGCCACTCCTAGCCCGCCCCGGAGCGGCAGGCTCCGGGGCGGCGCCTTTTCACGATTCCGCTAGATCATGATGACAATCATGATAAATAGTCAGACCAACGAACCGCCGCGTCGAAGCGGCGAGCACGGGAGGGAGCCCGGGGATGATTTTCGAGCACAGCGACGAGACGAAGTACTGGGTGGCCAAGGTCCAGCAGTTCCTGGACGAGCACATCCATCCCAACGACGCCCTCTACCATGAGCAGGAAGCGGCCGGGGACCGCTGGAAGGCGGTGCCGATCGTCGACGAGTTGAAGGAGAAGGCCAAGGCCGCCGGCCTGTGGAACTTCTTCATGCCCCCGCACAGCGGCCAGGTCCACGTCGACGACAGCTTCAAGTTCGAGGGGGTGCAGCTCAGCAACGTCACCTTCGCCGCCATCGCCGAGCAGCTGGGCAAGGTCGGCTGGGCCAGCGAGGTGTTCAACTGCGCCGCGCCGGACACCGGCAACATGGAGGTGCTGATGCGCTACGGCTCCCTGGAGCAGAAGGAGCGCTGGCTGCGGCCGCTGATGGATGGCGATATCCGCAGCGCCTTCCTGATGACCGAGCCGGCGGTGGCCAGCTCCGACGCCTCCAACATCCAGACCAGCATCGTCCGGGATGGCGACGACTATGTGATCAACGGCCGCAAATGGTGGTCCTCGGGCGTCGGCCATCCGCGCTGCGAGGTCTATATCCTGATGGGCAAGACCGATCCTTCGGCCAAGACCTACAGCCAGCAGTCGATGCTGCTGGTCCCGGCCAACACCCGGGGCATCCGGATCGAGCGTATGCTGCCGGTGTTCGGCTACGACCATGCCAGCCACGGCGGCCACGGCGAGGTGGTGCTGGAGAACGTGCGGGTGCCGGTCAAGGACGCCCTGCTGCTGGGCGAGGGGCGCGGCTTCGAGATCGCCCAAGGGCGGCTGGGGCCGGGGCGCATCCACCATTGCATGCGGATCATCGGCTGCGCCGAGTTGGCCCTGGAGAAGATGTGCCGCCGCCTGCTCAGCCGCCGCGCGTTCGGCAAGCAGCTGGCGGACCACTCGATCTGGGAGCAGCGCATCGCCGAGGCCCGCATCGACATCGAGATGTGCCGCCTGCTGTGCCTGAAGGCCGCCTACATGATGGACGCGGCCGGCAACAAGTCGGCGCGCGGCGAGATCGCCATGATCAAGGTCGCCGCTCCGCGCATCGCCTGCAGGATCATCGACGACGCCATCCAGGCCCACGGCGGGGCTGGGGTAACCACCGACTTCGGCCTCGCCGAGCTCTACGCCAACAACCGCATCCACCGCCTGACCGACGGCCCGGACGAGGTCCACGCCCGCACCGTGGCGCGGATGGAGCTTGGCCGCTACGCCAACCCGGCCGCGTAGGGGAGGGGACCATGGCCCTGGAGCTGTCGCCGGCCGACCTCGCCTTCCGGGATGAGGTGCGGGCCTTCCTGGCCGAGAAGCTTACGCCGGAGCTGGCGGCCGCCGCCGGCCGCCAGGCCGGGGTGTTCGCCGACGGCGAGCTCAGCCGCCGCTGGCACCGGACTCTCCACGAACGGGGCTGGGTCGCCCCGGCCTGGCCCCGGGAGTACGGCGGGCCGGGCTGGACGCCCCTGCAGCGTTTCATCTTCGACGACGAATGCGCGCGGGCCGGGGCCCCGCAGATCCCGGTCATGGGGCTGCAGATGTGCGGGCCGGTGATCATGCGCTACGGCACGGAAGAGCAG
>DASPLD010000154.1:0-5995 GCA_035627755.1 Caulobacter sp.
CGGATGACCGGCGTGACCACCAGCGGCCTGCAGGCCGCGTCGGCGACCATCGCCTACGACACCCTCTCGCGGCGCACCTCGGTGACGTTCGGGGATGACGAGCGGATTGTCGGCCTCGGCCCCGTTGTCTTGTGGACTCACCGGAGCGATCGAAGGCATATTGGCGTCGCGATGCTGGGGGCCTGTCGGGGCGCAAGGTGATGGTTTTGAGCTCCGCGCGGAAGGCGAACAGCGATTGTCCCCGGGCTGGCTACACCCTGACCGAGATGTTGGTGGTGGTGGCGATCATCGGACTGATCAGCGCGGTCGTCATTCCCCAAACCATCGGCCAGCTGGGTAAGGCCCAGTCCCGGTCGGCCAAGCTACAGGCCCAAACGGTGGCCGCTGCGGTCGAGCTGTTCTCAGGCGACAATGGGCGTTTTCCCACGGAGGAGGAGGGGTTGATCGCCCTGGTCAGGCGGCCGGCGGGGTTGGACAGCTGGACCGGCCCGTATTTGCGCACCGAGGATCAGCTGAAGGACCCGTGGGGGCGGCCGTTCATCTACACCGAGGAAGAAGGGACCTTCTCGATCACTACGTTGGGGGCCAACAATAAGGTTGGTGGCGAGGGACCGGACCGCGACATCACGCTCCGGCAATAGACGTAGCTGGCGGATGCCGCCCTGGCATATTGCTGTCGCCAGGCTGCGGCGCGGCGAGGGTCGCTCGCCGATGCGCTTCGTCTGGTCGAATGAAAACACAGCGAGCGCGCAGCTCCCAAACCGATACGGGCTGGCCGGGCTAACTCATTGGAGGATGGAGGCCCGGCCCGGAATCGAACCGGGGTGGAAGGATTTGCAGTCCTCTGCGTAACCACTCCGCCACCGGGCCGTCCGTTCCCTCGGCGCTGGCGGCGCGCCGGGGAGGCGGTTGGCTATCAGAGCCGCGCCGTCGGGACAAGCCATAGCAGCGCCGCATTGCCTTCCCCTTAAGGGGAGACCTATAAGCGCGCCGACAGTCAGGCCGTTTCGCCAGGGGATCCCATGGCCACCGATTTCGCCGCCGCGCGCGAGAACATGATCCAGAGCCAGGTGCGGACGGCCGATGTCACCAACCTCGAGGTCCAGGACGCCATGCGCGCCGTGGCCCGCGAGTCGCTGGTTGCCCCCGGCAAGGGCCACGCCGCCTATGCCGACACCGAGGTCGAGTATGCCCCGGGCCGCTGGATGATGCGGCCGCGCGACGTCGCCAAGCTGCTGCAGGCGCTGGAGCCGAAGGCCGGGGAGACCGCTCTCGCCATCGCCGCTCCCTATGCCGCCGCCGTCCTGGAGGCCATGGGCCTGGAGGTGACGCGGGTCGACGGCGAAGACCTCACGGCGGTCGAGGGCCGCTACGACCTGGTGATCAGCGAGGGCGCCGTCTCGACCGTCCCGCCGGAGTGGACGGCGGCGCTCAAGCTGCACGGGAGGCTGGGCGTGGTCGAACGGAGCGGGCCGGTCGGCAGGGCCTGTGTCCATGTCCGGTCCGAGGAAGGCGTCGGCGGCCGGCCGGTGTTCGACTCGGCGGCTCCGTTTCTGTCCGGCTTCGGGCCCAAGCCGGCCTTCGCCTTTTGAGAAGGCCGCGGGCTTGCGACGTTCGCGACTTTGGCGGGAACCCAACGGTGCTGTAATCCTGCGGCAACGTTCATGCGTGAAAAAAGCTTAACTGGCCGCGACTGGCGGTCAGACTTACAGGCGATCATATAAGGGCCGCGCACCGTCGCAGCCTCTGGGGATATTTTCGATGTTCAAGAGCCGCCGGGCCGGACTTTTGGCCGCCATCTGCACCGCCGGTCTGCTGGCCGGCACGGCCGCGCCGGCCTTCGCCGAGTCGCTGGCCGACGCGATCGCCCTGGCCTACCAGACCAACCCGACCCTGCGCGAGCAGCGGGCCAACCTGCGCGCCCTCGACGAATCGGTGGTCCAGGCCCGCGCCGGCTATCGCCCCGAGGTCAGCGCCTCGGTCGGCTACAACATCGCCTACGACCGGTTCGGGACACCGCAGGGCAACGTCCTGACCGGCATCCGCGATGATCAGCGCGGCTCTTCGACCAGCGCCGGGATCACGGTGGACCAGCCGCTCTACACCGGCGGGCGGGTGCGCTCGCAGATCAGCGCCGCCCGGGCCGACGTCGAGACCGGCCGCCAGAACCTGCGCACGGTCGAGTCCAACGTCCTCTCCCAGGTGATCCAGTTCTACGTCGACGTCCGCCGCGACATCGAGGCCCTGCGCATCGCCGACGAGAACGTCGCGGTGCTGCAACGCCAGCTCGACGAGGCCAAGGCCCGTTTCGAGGTCGGCGAGATCACCCGCACCGACGTCGCCCAGGCCGAGGCCCGCCTGGCCGCCGCCAAGTCGCAGCAGTCGGCGGCCCGCGCCCAGCTGGCGATCAGCCGCGCCAACTACGCCTCCGTGGTCGGCCAGAATCCCGGCGACCTGGAAGCCGAACCCTCGCTCGCCGAGCTTCTGCCCGCGACCATCGAGGAAGCCTTCGAGATGGCCGAGCAGAACAACCCCGGCCTGCTCGCCGCCAACTACGCCGAACAGGCCAGCCGCGCCCGGGTCGCCCAGGCCAAGGCGGCGACCCGGCCGTCGATCAGCCTGCGCGGCCAGGTCGACGTTTCCGGCTCCTCGCCGACCAATGACCCTTTCGATGACTTCGACCGCGGCGTCTCCGGCGGCATCAACCTGTCGGTGCCGCTGTTCACCGGCGGCCAGATCTCCTCGTCCATCCGCCAGGCCCAGGAACAGAACAACGCCGACGCCGCGGCCATCGAGGGCGCCCGCCGGGCCGCCCAGCAGGACGTCTCCCAGGCCTGGAACCAGCTGATGAACGCCCGCGCCGCCCTCGTCTCGAATGAGGAACAGGTCCGCGCCGCCCGCATCGCCTTCGAGGGTGTGCGCCAGGAGGCCCAGGTCGGGCTGCGCACGACGCTCGACGTGCTGAACGCTCAGCAGGAGCTGCGCTCCGCCGAACTGGCCCTGATCAACGCCCGCCGCGACGAATACCTGGCCAGCGCCTTTGTATTGGCGGCGATCGGCAAGCTGGAAGCCCGCTGGCTGACCCCGGACCAGACGCTTTACGACCCGGAAGCCTCCTACCGGAAGGTCTACAGAAGCTTCGGCTGGGTGCCGTGGGAGCCGGCCGTGGCCGCCATCGATCATGTGCTGGCGCCCAGGATCGGCCCGGCGCCCGAGGAAGCGGTCAAGACCGCGAACAAGTAAGCTTGCGCGCCGGCAACCGGAGCGTAAGACTTATCATCGCACCTATTTGCAGGAACCTGTGGGTGGGCATACGCTTCGCCCATCGTCCGGATTCGCTCCGTCCCCAAGTCTAGGCCTCGCTCATGTCCGAACAGACCGCCCAGGAACCGACGATGGAGGAAATCCTGGCCTCCATCCGCCGCATCATCTCCGAGGACGACGCGCCGCCGGCCCAGGCTTCGCCGGAACCTGCCCTCACGCCGGCACCGGTCGAGCCGGAGGAGGAGGATGTCCTCGAGCTGACCGACGCGATCGAGGCGGCGGCTCCGCTGGAGACCCACGGCGACCTCGACGTCTACGAGCCGCCGGCCGCCGAGCCCGGACCCGCCGCCTGGGCGCCGGAACCCGAGCCAGAGCCGGTCTACAGCGCGCCTGAGCCGGAGCCGGAACCCTACATCCCGCCGCCAAGCTACAGCGCCGCGGCCCAGGACGACGACCTCATCGGTTCAGCCGCTGCCGCGGCGACGGCCAGCGCCTTCGGCCGGCTTGAAGCGGCCCTGGCCATGCCGGCTCCGGGTCGCAGCCTGGATGACGTGGTCCGCGAACTGCTCAAGCCGCTGCTCAAGCAGTGGCTCGACGAGAACCTGCCCCGCATCGCTGAAGCCAAGGTCGCCGAGGCGGTCGAGAAACTGCAGCGCGGCCGAGTATAGATTCACCTTCTCCCGCTCGCCGGGAGAAGGTGGCCGCGCATGCGGCCGGATGAGGGCAGCGCCGGCTTGTCGGGCTGCCCTCAATCGTGTCTGGCGCCCAGGCAGGGATTGCCAGCGATCGCCACACCCCCCAAAGACACCGCCATGCTTGAGAAGACCTTCGATCCCGCGACCGTCGAGCCGCGCCTCTATGCGGCCTGGGAACAGTCGGGCGCCTTCGCGCCGACCGACAATCCCGACGCCGAGCCGTTCAGCATCGTCATTCCGCCGCCGAACGTCACCGGCAGCCTGCACATCGGCCATGCGCTGAACAACACCCTGCAGGACGTACTGATCCGCTTCCAGCGGATGCGTGGCAAGGCGGCCCTGTGGCTGCCCGGCACGGATCATGCCGGCATCGCCACCCAGATGGTCGTCGAACGCCAGCTGGCCGAAAGCGGCAACATGGGCCGTCGCGACCTGGGCCGCGACGCCTTCGTCGCCAAGGTCTGGGAATGGAAGGCCGAAAGCGGCGGAACCATCGTCAACCAGCTGCGCCGCCTCGGCGCCAGCTGCGACTGGTCGCGGGAGCGGTTCACCCTGGATCCCGGCCTGTCGGCGGCGGTCCGCAAGGTCTTCGTCCAGCTCTACAGGGAAGGGCTGATCTACCGCGACAAACGCCTGGTGAATTGGGATCCCCACTTCCAGACCGCCATCTCCGACCTCGAGGTCGAGCAGAAGGAGGTCGACGGCCACTACTGGCATTTTGCCTATCCGCTGGAGGACGGCAGCGGCGAGATCGTCGTGGCCACGACCCGGCCAGAGACCATGCTCGGCGACACCGCCGTGGCCGTGCATCCGGGGGACGAGCGCTACAAGGGCCTGATCGGCAGGTGCGTCCGCCTGCCCATCGTCGGGCGGCCGGTTCCGATCATCGCCGACGAGTACGCCGATCCAGAGAAGGGCAGCGGGGCGGTCAAGATCACCCCGGCCCACGACTTCAACGACTTCCAGGTCGGCAAGCGGCACAACCTGCCGTCCATCAGCGTCATGGACGCCTATGGCAGGATCAACGAGAACGCCCCGGCCGAGTACCAGGGTCTGGACCGCTTCGTCGCCCGCAAGAAGGTGGTCGAGCAGTTCGAGGCGCTTGGCCTGCTGCGCGGCATCGAGAAGACCCGCCACATGGTCCCGCACGGGGACCGGTCCGGCGTGGTCATCGAGCCCTACCTGACCGACCAGTGGTACGTCGACGCCGAGACCCTGGCCAAGCCGGCGATCGCGGCGGTCGAGACCGGCCGGACCGTCTTCTCGCCGAAGAACTGGGAGAAGACCTACTTCGAGTGGATGCGGAACATCCAGCCCTGGTGCATCTCGCGGCAGCTCTGGTGGGGGCACCGTATCCCCGCCTGGTACGGCCCGGACGGCAGGATCTTCGTCGCCGAGACCGAGGATGAGGCCCAGCGCGAGGCGACCGAACACTACGGCCAGGCCACAGCGCTGCGGCAGGACGAGGACGTCCTCGACACCTGGTTCTCCTCGGGGCTCTGGCCGTTCTCCACCCTGGGCTGGCCGGAGACGACGCAGGACCTGGAGCGGTTCTATCCGACCCACACCCTGGTCACCGGTTTCGACATCATCTTCTTCTGGGTCGCCCGAATGATGATGATGGGCCTTCACTTCACCGGCGAGGTTCCGTTCCAGCGGGTGGTGATCAACGCCCTGGTCCGTGACGCCTCCGGCGCGAAGATGAGCAAGTCCAAGGGCAATGTCATGGACCCCCTGTTGCTCATCGACAGATACGGCTGCGACGCCGTCCGCTTCACCCTGACCGCCATGTCCGGGCAGGCGCGTGACATCAAGCTCAGCGAGCAGCGCATTGAAGGCTATCGCAACTTCGGAACCAAGCTGTGGAACGCAGCCCGCTTCGCCCAGATGAACGGCTGTCTCCGGGTCGAGGGCTTTGATCCCGGCGCGGTCGACCAGACCCTGGCCAAGTGGATCCGCGGCGAGACGGCCAAGACGGCGGCGGAGGTCACCGCGGCGCTGGAGGCCTGCGCCTACGACGAGGCGGCCAACAGCCT
>DASPLD010000155.1:0-2501 GCA_035627755.1 Caulobacter sp.
CCTCCCCAGGTCTGCCCCCAGAAAGGACCGATCCATGATCCGACGCACCCTGATCCTCGCCGCCGCCGGCGCCCTGATCGCCACCTCGGCCCTGTCGGCCGTCAAGGCCGGCGCCATCGGCATCAGCGACGCCTGGTCCCGGCCCGCACCGGCGGGCCGCAACGGCGTCGGCTACGTGACGCTCACGAACGGCGGCAAGGCCGACCGCCTGGTCTCGGCCTCGAGCCCGGTCGCCGGCCGGATCGAGATCCACGAGAGCATGGTGATGAACGGCCGGGCGATGATGCACCCGCGGCCGAACGGCGTCGCCCTGCCGGCCGGCAAGACCGTCCAGCTGAAACCGGAAAGCTGGCACCTGATGCTGATCGGGCTGAAGAAGCCGCTGAAGGTCGGCGAGACCGTGCCGGTGACCCTGAAGTTCGAGAAGGCCGGGTCGGTCCAGGTCGGCTTCGCGGTGCGGGCCGGCGCGGGCGCGGCGCCCGCCGCCGACCATTCGGGGCACTAGCGGACCGCGATCCCCTCGATCTCGATCAGAAGGTTCGGCGCGGCCAGGGCCTTGACCACCAGCAGGGTGGTGGCCGCCGGCGGGCTGGACAGCAGGGCGGCGGCGCCGGGGCCGAAGCCGGCCAGCGAGGCCTCCTCGGTCAGGTAGATGGTCAGCTTGGCGAGATCGGCGACCGCCATGCCGGCTCCGGCGAGCACGCCGATCAGGTTCTCCGCGGCGATCGCCGCCTGCTCGGCGACACCCTCGCCGACCGTGCCGTCCGCCCGCACCCCGACCTGGCCGGAGACGAACAGCGTCCGTCCGCCGGCCGGCGCCTCGACGCCATGGCTGTAGAAGGGCGGGGCTGGAACGCCCTCGGGATTGAACTTGCGCAGCATCGTCTCGCTCCTGTCTGAGGACCGGACACTGCGCCCGCCCTGCTGACAGCCTGCTGTCAGCAACCGGCTGTTCCCCGTGCCGCGACGTCAGCCTCCGCCTGCGTTGACAGCCGCCGCCCGAAGCCCGCCTAATCAGGCAAACAGCTGTTTGAGGAGCGTGCGATGACGGGCTGGACCTTCGCCGACGTCTGGGAATCGATCGCCCGGGCGGTCCCCGACCGTCCCGCCCAGGTCCAGGGGGACCGCGTCCACAGCTGGCGCGACTTCGACCGCCGCGCCAACGCGCTGGCGGCGCATTTCGTGGCCCGGGGACTGGGCCATCAGGCCAAGGTGGCGGCCTTCCTCTACAACGCCCCGGAATACCTCGAGAGCTACTACGCGGCTTTCAAGGCCGGCCTCGCGCCGGTCAATACCAACTACCGCTACGAGCCCGAGGAACTGTTCTACCTGTTCGACAACGCCGACGCCGAAGCCATCGTCTTCCACGCCGGCTTCGCCGCCAAGCTGGAGCCGATCCGGGCGCGGCTGCCCAGGGTGAGGGCCTGGGTGGCGGTGGCCGAGCCGGGAGCGGACATTCCCGGCTGGGCGACGGAGTACGAGTCCATCGTGGCGGCCGGGGCCGAGACCTTCGTCGCCCCCTGGGGTCGCTCGGGCGACGACCTGCTGCTGCTCTACACCGGCGGCACCACCGGCATGCCCAAGGGGGTGATGTGGCGCCAGGACGACCTGTTCCAGGTGCTGGGGGCGGGCGGCAACGTGGCGGCGGGCATCCCGCCTCTGGAAAACGCCGCGGAGGCGGCGACTCGGGCGGTGACCCGCAAGGCCGGCGGGATGGAACTCCCGGCGCCGACGGTTCTGGTCGCCGCATGCCCGCTGATGCACGGCACCGCCCAGTTCGGCAGCTTCGGCGCCCTGACCGGCGGCGGGACCATCGTCTGCCTGCCCTCGCGCCGGTTCGATCCCATCGAGCTGTGGAATGAGGTCGAGCGGACCGGCGCCAACAGCGTCTCCATCGTCGGCATGGCCTTCGCCGCCCCGATGCTGGAGGCCCTCGAGGCCAACCCCGGCCGCTGGGACCTCTCGAAGGTGGTCCGGCTGGGCTCTTCGGGCACCGTCTGGGGCTATGAGAACAAGCAGGGCCTGCTGCGGCATCTGCCCGAAGGCTGCGTGATCTTCGATTCCCTCGGCTCGTCCGAGGCGGTCGGCCTGGGCGCCTCGCAGTCGGTGCGCGGGGCCGAGGCCGGCACGGCCCAGTTCCTGGTCGGGCCCAACGCGGCGGTGTTCAAGGAGGACGGCTCGCGGGTCGAGCCGGGCTCGGGCGAGCGCGGCATGGTCGCGGTGGGCGGCTTCATCCCGGTCGGCTACTACAAGGACCCGGAGAAGAGCGCCCGCACCTTCAAGGAATTCGAGGGCCGCCGCTGGTCGCTGCCGGGCGACTTCGCCGAGGTCAACGCCGACGGAACCATGAAGCTGCTCGGCCGCGGCTCGCAGGTGGTCAACACCGGCGGCGAGAAGGTCTTCCCCGAGGAGGTCGAGGAGGCGCTGAAGACCCATCCGTCGGTGGAGGACGCCCTGGTTGTCGGGCTGCCCGACGAGAGATGGGGCCAGGCGGTGACCGG
>DASPLD010000156.1:0-8373 GCA_035627755.1 Caulobacter sp.
TGGTCCGACCGCCGCGACGACTTCCGCACCGAGGTGCTGGGCCTGGTCAAGGCCCAGCAGGTCAAGAACGCGGTCATCGTCCCGGTCGGCTCCAAGGGCGGCTTCTACCCGAAGCAGCTGCCGCGCGGCGGGACCCCCGACCAGACCCGCGCCGCCGGCATCGCCGCCTACACCGTCTTCCTGTCGGGCCTGCTGGACATCACCGACAACATCGACGCGGACAACCAGGTGGTCCGCCCGGCCGGGGTGATCGCCCATGAGCCGGACGATCCCTATCTGGTCGTCGCCGCCGACAAGGGCACCGCCACCTTCAGCGACATCGCCAACGGCATCTCGGCCCAGTACGGCTTCTGGCTCGGCGACGCCTTTGCCTCGGGCGGCTCGGCCGGCTACGACCACAAGGTCATGGGCATCACCGCCCGGGGGGCCTGGGAAGCGGTCAAGCGCCACTTCCGCGAGATGGGCAAGGACATCCAGAAGGAGCCCTTCACCGTCGTCGGGGTCGGCGACATGTCCGGGGACGTGTTCGGCAACGGCATGCTGCTCAGCAAGCAGATCCGCCTGCTGGCCGCCTTCGACCACCGCCACATCTTCCTCGATCCCGATCCGGACCCGGCCTCGAGCTGGGAGGAACGCGACCGGATGTTCAAGCTGCCGCGCTCGAGCTGGGACGACTATGACAAGAGCAAGATCAGCAAGGGCGGCGGCGTCTTCGCCCGGTCCCTGAAGACCATTCCGATCAGCCCGGAGGTCCGCGCCGCCCTCGACATCAAGGGCGAAAACCTCTCCCCGAACGAGCTGATGAGCGCCATCCTCAAGGCGCGGGCCGAACTCCTCTACCTCGGGGGCATCGGCACCTATGTGAAGGCCAAGCGCGAGAGCCACGCCGACGCCGGCGACAAGGCCAGCGATCCGATCCGGGTCGACGCCACCGACCTGAAGGTCAAGGTGGTCGGCGACGGGGCCAATCTCGGCCTCACCCAGGCCGGCCGCATCGAGTTCGCCCTGGCCGGCGGCCGGATCAACACCGACGCCATCGACAACTCCGCCGGGGTCGACAGCTCCGACCATGAGGTCAACATCAAGATCCTCACCGGCATGGCCGAGCGCGCCGGCAAGCTGGACCGCCCGGCCCGCGACGCCCTGCTGGCCTCGATGACCGACGATGTGGCCGAGCACGTGCTGGCCCACAACTACGACCAGACCCTGGCCCTCTCCCTGCTGCAGCAGGACGCCGTCGCCGAGCTCGACAGCCACGCCCGGTTCATCGCCGAGCTGGAAGCCGACGGCAAGCTCGACCGCCGGGTCGAGGGCCTGCCCGACGCCCTGGCCCTGCAGGACCTGGCCAAGGCGCACCAGGGGCTGACCCGGCCCGAACTGGCGGTGCTGCTGGCCTACGGCAAGCTCGACCTGTTCAGCGACATGATCGCCGGCTCCGGCCCCGACGACCCGGCCTTCCGCGACACCCTGGAGGGCTACTTCCCCAAGGGGGTGCGCGGGTTCGACGCGGAGATGGACCAGCACCGCCTGCGGCGGGAGATCATCGCCACCGTCCTCTCCAACGAGATCGTCAACCGCTGCGGCCCGACCTTTCCCTCCCGCTTGAAGGCCTCGGCCAACGCCGACGACGCGGCCCTGGTGGTCGGGTTCGAGGCCAGTCGCCGCATTCTCGGCTTCGACGCCCTGTGGGACGAGGTCGCGGCGCTCGACGGCAAGGCCCCGGCTGCCGGCCAGCTGTCGCTGTTCCGGGCTCTCTCCCACCTGATCCGCAGCCAGACCTTCTGGATGGCCCGCCGCGCCAAGACCGGCGACAGCGTCCAGGCGCTGGTCGACCGCTACCAGCCGGCCATGCGCGAGCTGGCGGCCCTGAGCCCCGGCCTGCTGTCGCCGTTCGAGCAGAAGGCGGTCGCCCGCCGCGCCAAGGCCTTCGTCGCCGACGGGGCGCCGGAGACCCTGGCCGCGGCCGTCGCCGCCCTGCAGCCGCTGACCACGGCGGCGGACCTGCTGGATCTCGCGGCCCGCATGAACTGGCCGGCCCCGGCCGCCGCCCGCCTCTACCACCAGGTCGGCGCCGCCTTCAGCTTCGACAAGCTGCGGGCCGCGGCCGGCGAGAAGCGCGGCGGCGACCACTACGAGCGGATGGCCGTGCGGCGGCTGATCGAGGACATGCTGGGCGAACAGACCGAGGTGACCCGCGCGGTGATGACCTACGCCGCCAGCCCGCAGGCCGGCGAGACGCCCGAGCAGGCGGTCGCCGCGGTCAAGTCCTGGGCCGCCATGCACCAGGGCCCGGGCCGCACCGTGCGCCGCACCGTCGAGGAGATCGAGACGGCCGGCGGCGGCTGGACCTTCGCCAAGCTGACCATCGTCAACGCGGCGCTGCGCGAACTGGCGGAGGCGGCGGGGCGGGGGTAGGGCCGTTTGGCCAACCCTTTTCTGTCATCCTTCGGCCGCGAAGCGGACCGGAGGACCCACTTGTCCGCTTGACGCCTGGCATCGAAGGGAACATGCGGCCGGCGGGCTCCAGGCGGTCTCGCACTTGCCGTGGGTCCTCCGGTCCGCGCTATGCGGCCGAAGGATGACAGGAAAAGCGCGAACTCTAAACGTTGACCGCCTGCGCGAACCGCTCGCCCAGGTACACCCGCCGCACCTCCGGATCGTCGATGATCTCCTGCGGGGCGCCTTCGAACAGCACCTCGCCGGCATGGATGATCGAGGCGCGGTCGATGATGTCCAGGGTCTCGCGGACATTGTGGTCGGTTATCAGGATGCCGATGCCGCGGCCCTTGAGGTAGCCGATCACCTCGCGGATGTCGGCGATGGCCAGGGGGTCGATGCCGGCGAAGGGCTCGTCGAGCAGCATGAAGGCCGGCTCGCTGGCCAGGGCGCGGGCGATTTCCACCCGCCGCCGCTCGCCGCCCGACAGGCTGATGGCCGGGGCGGCGCGCAGGTGCTCGATGCGCAGCTCTTCCAGGAGTTCAGTGGTCGTCGCGGCGGCCTTGGCCTGGTCGCGCACGCGCATCTCCACGACCGCCATGACGTTCTGCTCGACCGTCAACCCCCGGAAGATCGAGGCTTCCTGCGGCAGGTAACCGACCCCGAGCCGGGCCCGCTGATACATCGGCAGCGCGGTGATGTCGGCCCCGTCGAGCAGGATGCGGCCGTGGTCGACCGGGATCAGGCCGGTCACCATGTAGAAGCAGGTGGTCTTGCCCGCGCCGTTGGGGCCGAGGAGGCCGGCCACCTCGCCCCGCGCCAGGCGCAACGAGACGTTCTTGACCACCTGCCGGTCGCCGAACCGCTTGCCGATGCTCTCGACCACCAGTCCGGCGCCGACCGGCGCCGACGGGGCGGGCTTGGGCGCTGTCTCCTTGGCCGCCATGCCTATTCCGGCTTGCCGCTCGGGTAGAAGACGGCGCGCACACGGCTCTTGCTGCCGCGGCCCTTGGCGTTGCTGAACATCTGCGACTGTCCGGTCTGCAGGTTGATCACCACCCGGTCGGCGCGGGCGACGTTCTGGCCTTCCACGACGACAACGTCGCCGGTCAGGGTGATGGTCTCGGACCGGGCGGTGTAGACGGCGTTGTCGGCCTTCACCCGCCGCTCGCCCTCGGCGTAGTGGACGTCGCCCTCGGCGACCAGCCGCTCGGTCTCGCCGCACTCGCCGCCCTTCTTGGCGGCGAAGACGTTGAGGGTCCGGGTGCGCAGCCGGGTGCGGGCCTGCAGGGCCTCGACGTCGCCGCGCCAGATCGACTTGCACTCCGCGGTCAGGATCTCGCTCTCGTCGGCGGCGATGTCGAGCGGCGCCTTGGAGCGCGGCGCGATCTGGGCCTGGGCGGCGCCCGCCACGGCCATCGCCCCGACCAGGACGCCGGCCGCCGCCATCAATCTCGCCTTGCGCATTCGTCGTTCGCCTTACTTCTCGATGCGAGCCCGGACACGGCCCTTCATGGTCATCTTGCCGGTGTCGCGATCCACCTCATAGGACTTCGCCGACACCTGGCCAAGCGGCCCGTCGCCGGCCAGCCCCTGCTGTCCGCTGACCTTGCCCGACCGGGTGTCGACTATAGCGTCGTTCGTGGCCACACGTTGACCGTCCCCGTCGTCGATCCGCACGTCGCCGGAAAGGCGCAGGATGCGGGTCTTCTCGTCGTAGATGCCGCGCTTGGCGGTCATCCGCGAGGGCGCGCCGGTCTCGCCGCCCAGGGTCAGCACCGGGTCGGTCAGCACCACCTCCTGCATGATGGTGTCGCTGCGCATCGCCTCGCCGGCCCCGATCAGGAAGCTGCGCCCGTCGGCCATCCGGCCCATGAACCGCGCCCCGACCAGCTTGATCGCCGTCTGGGTCTCCTTGGGCTTCTGGCGTCCGGCCTGGATCGAGCTGAAGGTGAAGAAGCCGGCCAGGGCCAGGACCAGCGCCCCCATCAGCGCCGGCAGCAGCCAGCGCAGCAGGTGGATGACGTCCGAGCGCCGGCGCCAGGCGGTCATGCGGTCCGGTTCTCTGGCGGGCTGGGCGGCGAAGTCGGTCATGAGTGGGCGAAGATGTCCATCTCCTCCCAGCCGGCCAGGTCGAGCCGGGCGCGGTGGGGGAGGAAGTCGAAACAGGCCTTGGCCAGGCCGGCGCGGCCCTCGCGCTCGAGCATGGTCTCCAGCTTCGCCTTCACGACATGGAGATGCAGCACGTCGGAGGCGGCATAGGCCAGTTGTTCGGTGCTCAAGGTCGCGGCGCCCCAGTCGCTCGACTGCTGGGCCTTGGAGAGGTCGATGCCGGCCAGTTCCTTGACCACGTCCTTGAGGCCATGGCGGTCGGTGTAGGTGCGGGCCAGCTTGGATGCGATCTTGGTGCACCACACCGGGTTGGTCGCCACCCCCAGGTGCAGCTCGAACATGGCGATGTCGAAGCGGCCGAAGTGGAAGATCTTGGTCACCGCCGGATCGGTCAGCAGCGCCTTGAGGTTGGGGGCGTCGTAGGTCTGCCGGTTCAGCCGCACCATGTGGGCGTCGCCGTCCCCGGCCGAGATCTGCACCAGGCAGAGCGGGTCGCGCCGGAACCGCAGGCCGAGCGTCTCGGAATCGACGGCGACGCTGGTCGCCCCCGCGAACAGGCCGGGCGGCAGGTCGCCTTCGTGCAGATGATTGGCCAATGAACCGACTCTCCTCGGGTGCTTCTAACATAGGGAGAGTTTCGACCCACCCATAGAGAAGGGGGTGGTGCCCAGGAGAGGACTCGAACCTCCACGGCCGTTAAGCCACTGGCACCTGAAGCCAGCGCGTCTACCAATTCCGCCACCTGGGCCCGCCTCGATCCTTGGGGGATCGCCGCGAAGGCGCGCTCATTACGGCAGGCGCCGTGTGCGGTCAATGGGCGAGATTGCGAATGTGCGCGGGGTGTTCTAAGCCCGCGCCAGCTTCAGGGATCAAGAGTGTCATGCAAGGTCTGGTCACGGTTTTCGGCGGCACGGGGTTCGTGGGTCGCCAGGTGGTCAGGGCGCTGGCCAGGAAGGGCCTGCGCGTTCGCGTCGCCGCCCGCCAGCCGGGCCGGGGCTATCGCCTGCGGATGCTGGGCGACGTCGGCCAGATCGAGGTGGTCCAGGCCAACATCCGCGACCGCGCCTCCACGGCCCGGGCGCTGGAGGGGGCCGAGGGCTGCGTCAACCTGGTGGGCATCCTGCGGGAAGGCGGGCCACAGCGATTCTCCAGCATCCACGGCGTGGGCGCGCGCACCGTCGCCGAGGCGGCCAAGGCGGCCGGCGTCAGCCGTTTCGTGCAGGTGTCGGCGATCGGGGCCGACCCAGGCTCGAGCTCGAAGTATTTCCGCAGCAAGGCCGAAGGCGAGGCGGCGGTGCGGGAGGTGTTCCCGGACGCCACGGTGATCCGCCCGGCCATCGTCTTCGGCCCGGACGACAGCTTCTTGAACCGCTTCGGCCTGATGGCGGCCCTGAGCCCGGTGCTGCCGCTGATCGGGGGCGGCCAGACGAAGTTCCAGCCGATCTATGTCGGCGACCTGGCCGCGGCGATCGCCACCGCCATCACGGAAGATGGGTTCGCTGGCAAGACCTGCGAACTCGGCGGCCCGACCGTCTACAGCTTCAAGGACCTCATGGGCTTCGTCTGCGCCGAGACCGGCCGCAAGCGCATCCTGGCGCCCCTGCCCTTCCCGATCGCCGGCCTGATGGGCCTTGCCGGCGACATCGCGGGCCTGGTCATCCCCCCGCCGATCACCAGCGACCAGGTCGAGATGCTGCGCACCGACACGGTCGTTACGCCCGGCGCCGAGGGCCTGGAGGCCTTCGGCATCATTCCCAAGAGCGTCGAAGCGGTGGCCCCCGCCTACCTCTACCGCTACCGCAAGGGCGGCCAGTACGCGGCCACGCCGGAAGGCGCTTACTAGTCTCCCTCCCCGAATGGGGAGGGCAGACGCGCGGTACGCGCGTCGGGTGGGGAATCCGGCTGGAGTCTCCTCCTCCATGGCGCGGTTCAGCGCCCTATCATTAGCAACTAGACCGACTTCCCCACCCGGCGAGGCTTCGCCCCGCCTGCCCTCCCCATTCGGGGAGGGAGGTTACAGCGCCGCCCACTCCGCCAGCACGTCCACGTCGCGCTCCCCCGCCACGGCCTTCAGCCGCAACGCCGCCGCCCGCTCCGGGACGAGCCGCGCGAGCGCCCAGACCGCCGCCCCGCGCACCACGGCCGACGGATCCTCGAGCAGCCGCTCCGCCTCCTCGGCCAGCGCAGGCATCCCGCTGTTGCCGATCGCGTACAGCACATTCCGCACCAGCCGGTCGCGTCCGATCCGCAATGCCGCCGTCTTCCGGAACATCGTCCGGAACCCCGCCTCGTCCAGCCGCGCCAGCTGCGCCAAGGACGGCGAGTCCAGCTCCGCCCGCGCATGAAAGGCCGTCTCGCGCGCCGCCGCCGCGAACTTGTTCCAGGGGCAGACCGCCAGGCAGTCGTCGCAGCCATAGATCCGGTTGCCCAAGGCTGGCCGCAGGGCGGGGTCGATGGGCCCCTGGTGCTCGATGGTCAGGTAGGAGATGCAGCGCCGCGCATCGAGCCGGTAGGGCGCCGGGAAGGCGTTGGTCGGGCAGATATCCAGGCAGGCGCGGCAGGAGCCGCAGCGGTCCTCCTCCGCCGCGTCCGGCCGCAGCTCCAGGCTGGTCAGCACCGAGCCTAGGAACAGCCAGCTGCCCAGCTCACGCGACACCAGGTTGGTGTGCTTGCCCTGCCAGCCCAGGCCCGCCCGCTCGGCTAGCGGCTTCTCCATCAGGGGGGCGGTGTCGACGAACACCTTCACCTCGCCCCCGAACTTCGCCTTCATCCAGCCGCCGAGGTTCTTCAGCCGCCCCTTGATCAGCCCGTGGTAGTCGTCGCCTCGCGCGTAGGCGCTGATCAGCCCGCGGTCGCGACGGGCCAGCCCCGCCATCGGATCCTCCGCCGGCCCGTAGTTGATCCCCAGCATCACCGCCGTCCGGGCGTCGGGCCACATGCCGGTCGGGTGGGCCCGCCGCGCCAGGGTCTCGGCCATCCAGCCCATGGTCCCATGCAGGCCCTCGGCCACGAACGCTTCCAGCCGCTCGCCCGCCGGCCAGGGATCGGCCGCCGAGGCGAACCCGCAGACGTCGAAGCCCAGCGAGCGGGCGCGGGCGCGGATGGCTTGGGGGATATCCGGGGGGGCCGGGGTCATGGCGAGCCCCGTTTGGACCGACGGGCTTCAGAAATCCAGGTCGTCGTAGTGGCTGGCGGGGCTCAGCCCCGGCCAGCGGTCGGCCAGCAGCGGCCGGAAGCACGGCCTGGACTTGAGCTTCATGTACCAGGTCTTGGCGGACGGGAAGTCGCTCCAGGGCACGTCGCCGAAATAGTCGATCACCGAGAGGTAGGCGGCGGCCGCGAAGTCGGCCAGCGACAGCCGCCGGCCGGCCAGCCAGTCGCGCTCGCGCAGCAGCATCTCCAGGTACTTCAGGTGGCTGCGCAGCCCGTCGCGGCCGGCGCGCAGGTTGGCCAGGGCCGGGGCGCCCAGGCCCAGCAGCCGTTTCTCCATCTTTTCGTGCAGCAGCAGGCCTGCGACCTCGAAGTCGAACTTGCGGTCGAACCATTGCAGCAGACGCCGCGCCTCGGCCCGGTCGGCGGCTTCGCGGCCCAGCAGCGGCGGCTCGGGATAGGCCTCCTCCAGGTGTTCGAGAATGGCCCGGGCCTCGGCGATCACCAGCCGGCCGCTGGGCCCGGTCTCGACCAGCACCGGCGGCACCCCGGACGGATTGAGCGCCAGCAGATCCTCGGGCCCCTCCCAGTAGCGGACGATCTGGTCGCCGAACGCCAGCCGTTTTTCGCCCAGCGCCAGCCGCACCTGGCGCGAGGCCGGGTCGAGGGGAAAGT
>DASPLD010000157.1:0-6347 GCA_035627755.1 Caulobacter sp.
CACCTGTCGTTCGGCTTCGGCATCCACCGCTGCGTCGGCAACCGGCTGGCCGAGATGCAGCTGCGCATCGTCTGGGAAGAGGTGCTCAAGCGCTATCCCCGCATCGACGTGGTCGGCGAACCGACCCGCGTCTATTCCAGCTTCGTGAAGGGCTACGACACCCTGCCGGCCGTCATCCCGGCGAGGGCCTGACGATGGCCGACGGAACCTTCGACAAGCGGGCGGCGGATCGGGCCGCCGCCCTCTCCACTCCGCTCGACCAGCTCAACCCCGGCGAGCCGGCGCGGTTCGCCGATGACAGCTTCTGGCCGGTCTTCGAGCGGCTGCGGAAGGAGGACCCGGTCCACTACACGGCCGAAAGCGAGTGGGGCCCCTACTGGTCGGTGACGAAGTTCGACGACATCGTGGCGGTGGACACTAACCACAGGGCCTTCTCGTCCGACGCCCACCTGGGCGGCATCACCCTGGCCGACTTCAACCCCGACTTCATGCTGCCGATGTTCATCGCCATGGACCCGCCCAAGCATGACGCCCAGCGCAAGACGGTCAGCCCCTCGGTCGGCCCGCAACGGCTGATGGAGCTGGAGCCGGTCATCCGCCAACGGGCGGCCGCGCTGCTGGACAGCCTGCCGATCGGGGAAGAGTTCGACTGGGTCGACCGGATCAGCATCGAACTGACCACCCAGATGCTGGCCACCCTGTTCGATTTCCCGTGGGAGGACCGCCGCAAGCTGACCCGCTGGTCGGACGTCGCCACGGCCATCCCCGGCCAGGGGATCGTCGAGACCGAGGAGGAGGGGCAGGCGGAGCTCCTCGGCTGCCTCGAATACTTCACCCGGCTTTGGAACGAGCGGATCGCGGCGCCGCCCAAGCCCGACCTGATCTCCATGCTCTGCCATGGCGAAAGCACGAAGAACATGGAGCCCATGGAGTACCTGGGGAACATCGTCCTGCTGATCGTCGGCGGCAACGACACCACCCGCAACTCGATCACCGGCGGCCTCCTGGCGCTGAACCAGAACCCGGCCGAGTACGACAAGCTGCGGGCCAACCCGGCTCTGATCCCCTCGATGGTCTCGGAGATCATCCGCTGGCAGACCCCTCTGGCCCACATGCGGCGCACCTGCGTCGAGGACACCGAGGTCGGCGGCAAGACGATCAGAAAGGGCGACAAGGTGGTCATGTGGTACGTCTCGGGCAACCGCGACGAGACGGTCATCGACAACGCCGACGCCTTCATCATCGACCGCGAGCGGCCCCGCCACCACCTGTCGTTCGGCTTCGGCATCCACCGCTGCGTCGGCAACCGGCTGGCCGAGATGCAGCTGCGCATCGTCTGGGAAGAGGTGCTCAAGCGCTTCCCGCGCATCGACGTCGTGGGCGAGCCCAAACGGGTCTATTCCAGCTTCGTGAAGGGCTACGAGAGCCTGCCGGTGGTGATCCCGGCGCGGGTCTAGAGCAGGGCGCGATTTGATGGAATCAAACCGCGCTGCTCTAGGTCTTTGTTGGTCGCGCGTCTGATCCGATGACCGGTCCCAGCCATCGGAAAGCCCTCTAGGCGGGGAGAAAGGCGCCTCGGTCGAATGCCAGCTCCGCCAGGGCGTGCTCGCCGGCCCGCACCGGTCGGCCCGGACTGTTCGGCCCGCCGCCCCAGAAGCACTCGAAGCCTCCTGCGCCGGCGCCCGCCCGGCGATAGGGCAGCTGTAGCGCTCGCCCGCGCTCGGCGGTCTGCGGGCCGCACAGGTCCAGCGCGTCGAACAGAAGGGCGCGGGTGCGGGCGAACAGGACGGTGGGACGGTCGAGCGCCGCCTTGATCCAGCGATGGACCGCGTTGTTGATGTCCGCGCCGCTGGCGGCCGGAGGCGGATTGTTGACCCAGGTCCAGGCGGCCAGAACCGGGCCGTCGGCGGCGACCGGCAGGGCCTTCGCCAGGTTCTCCGCCCAGGCGAGGGGCAACCTGTCGGGCATGAATCGGACCAGGTAGTGGGCGGCCAGCAGCGCCTCCCCCGGCTGCTCGAACTTGCCCAACAGCATGCCGATGGCCGCGTCGGGCGGGCCGCCGGCCAAGCCGGGCGCAGTCTGTTCCCAGAGTTCCTCGGCCCGCGGCGTCCGCGGTGACGCCAGGGTCGCGAGAAGGTCGGCGGCCGGCGGGGAGTCGATGTGGACCAGGGCGACCGGCGCGCGTTCGCCGCCGGGAACGTGATCGCGGTCGGCGATCCGCGCCAGCACGCCATCGGCCAGGAAGGACACCTCGGCCACCGTCGCCAGCGGCGGAATCATGACCACCGGCCCAAGGCCGCGCCCGTCGACCAGGGCCACGGCGCGGATCTGACGGGCCGGATTCAGCCGCACCTTCAGGAAGTCGGCGGATCGAGCCATGCCCCAGTCATTCCGGTCGCGATGCGGCGTCCACTGGTCGCCAGACAGTCGCCACAGCCGCAGCCGCAGGGTGCGGGCCCGCTTTCGAGCGGCGAGCTTCTGGACGCTGCGGGTGAAGGCGGCATCGAAGTCAAAACTCAGGCTTGCGGCGCCGACCGCGCCGATCCCGGCGTCGGAGAGGCTGCCGAGGTCGGGCAGGGCGTGGGTGATGGTGTTGGCCAGGATCCGGCCCGCCGCTCCGGCCAGCACGGCGCCGGGCTGTTCGGCGGGCCCCCTCTTGGGTAGGCCGGCGGGTCGAATCTGACCCCGCTCCGTCTCCATTGCCATGAATTCGTTGGGCGTCGGCGGGACCTGGTCGGCGAGGTTCACCGTGACGTCTTGCGGGCCAAGGGTGACGGTGCGGCGCAGCAGCTCGCCGTTCGGGCGGCGCGCCACGATGGCGTACTGGCCGCGTTTCAGCGTGACCTGGTGTTGGGTTCGCCCTGACGACAGGGCGAACTCGACGTCTTCGCCGGCCGCGCCCTGGATGCTGACGTCCAGGGGCCCCAGATCCATGTGGCTCAGGATACTCAGCCTGCTCATGTCCGCACGAACTCCAGGGGATCGGGCATCGGCAGATAGGCGTGGACCGACTCGCTGAGCGAGACGCCGTCTTCGAAGGTCGCGGTCACCTCGTAGGTCTGGTCGGGATCGAGCGACAGGTACACCACCGCTGCCCGCTGGGGCGGGGCCAGGTCGTGCACGTTGGCGCCGTTCCGCGACACCTCCAGCCGAGCCTTCTTGAGATCGGGCCGGGGGTTGGAGCGGGCGACCAGCGTCGCCTTGGGCGCGGCCGGCAGCTTCCGGAACAGCATGCGGCCCTGGGTGTCGGTCGAGGCGGAGCTGACGAAACGGTAGAAGGCCGGCTTGTCGAGGTCTTGCTTGCGGTCGGCGTAGCTTTGGATCGCCTCCTGGATACCGGCGTGCGACACCGGCCAGTCCGCGCCCACCCGGCGGTTGCAGCCGGCCCCGTCGAGCGCCTCGACCAGCATCTCCATGAAGCGTGACGGAGCGTCGGGAATGCCGAACGCCTCCTCCCCCTCCGCCGCGGAAGACAGCCGGAACTGGTGTAGCGGACCATGGGCGCGCGCTTCGGACAGCAGGCCGGCGTCACGGGAGATCGGCGAACTGCCGATGGTTCCGAGAACCCTGAGGATATCCTCAGGGATGTTGGCGCAGCAGTCCCAGAACAGCCACTGGACGCGCGGGGCCTCCTGCTGCAGGGCCAGGCGGAATTCGTTGAGGTTGATCGCCAAGCTCCAGGGATTGCCGCCGGAACCAAAATCGCTGGGCAGGAAGTAGCGGTCGTCCTTGGCCACGCCATGGCCGCAGAACAGCAGCAGAAGGCCGTCGTCCTTTGTCGATCCGGCCAGGGCCCCGGTGATCGCCGCATCGATGTTGGCCCGGGTCGGCGGGTCGATGGCCGCTCCGGCGGCGATTTCGCCTGGCGCGCCGAACCCCGGCCAGACGGCCGGCTTGGCCGGGTCGCTGAGCATCAGATCGATGCTGACCAGCGGCTTCGACAGGCTGCCGCGCCAATCGGTCAGAAGCTTGCCGGCCAGGGTCAGGACACTGGGCGGCACGCTGGTCAGGTCCTTCAGCGCCACCCGGGCGGCGGGTCCCTTGGCGTTCGGATAGGCGCCGGCCCCGGCGATGATCGCCCGCAGGCCGGCGACCTGGGCCGGATTCTGGTAGACCCGCGTCACAAGGCCTTCAGCCGCTCGCGCAGCCGCTTGTAGAAGGCGGGCCGCTGGAAATAGGCGGTATGGGCCTCCAGGGCGCCGCTGATATTGTCGAAGGTGAAGTCCTCGACGCCCGTGAAGAAGGGCTCGGTCTGGAACGACAGCACGTCGGTGTAGTCATAGACGTTCAGCCAGGCCTTGACGCAGGCCGGCCTCGGCAGCTTGCCGTCCGCATCGACTGGCCGGTCGTAAAGCCCCATGTCGGCGAACAGCCCCGGCTGAGCCCCGACCGTCACCCAGGCGTCGATGGCCAGCGGCTTGCCGGCTGCGGTTTCAACCGCCTTCAGCGCCGCCGGATCGGTGAGCAGGTCGTAGAGGATCACCGCACCCAGGCTGTGCGCCACGACCACCAGCTTCTCGCCGGCCTGGGTCTGCTTCTGCGCTTCGGCGAGATCGGCGACGATCGGCTTGAAGATGCGGTTGAAGGTCCCCGCCGCGCCATCGGTTTCGCGCCAGCGCAGGTAGACGAAGATGTCGCCGAGGAACGTGGCGACCGCTTTGCTCAGCGGCTTGCGCGCCAGCCGCAGGGCCGCGTCGGAGGCCCCGTTCCGCAAGGGGTCGGTGGCGGCCTTCAGCGCCATGCCGAGCCGCGAGAAGACGTTGTCCGCCCCCATACCCTCGGCGTCGGCCTTGGCGAGCCGGTCCTCGAGCTCGCTTTCCAGGGTGGCGGCGAACTGGGCGTCGCTTTCCAGGCCGGTGAACACCGACCGATCGCCTCCGTCCTCAAGATAGCCCACGGCGGCTTCAAAGGCCGCCAGCTCGGCCTCGCCGGGCGACTTGCCTTCTTCGGCCTGCCTGGCCAGCAAGGCTCCGAACGCGAGATCCACCCCCAGCTCCAGGTTTTCCTTGGCCGCTTGGGCCGCCACCGACGGGCCGCCCGGCGCCAGGGGCGATGAGCCGAAGGAGAAGGTCTCGCCGCTGCCCGGCTCGGGCACCCAGCCACCCTTGGCGAACGTAACCGCGCCGCTGCCCCAGTCGGGGTCGAAGATCGGATGGAACTGGCCCATGACCAGGCGGCGGAACAGGGCGTCGCGCTGTTCGACCTCGGCCCTGTACTTGGGCGTCTGTCGCGTGGCGACGCCGTGAACGAAAACCAGCGGCATGGCGGCCCTCCCGATACAACCTTACCTTGCCAGGGCGACGCCGTTTGGCAACGGAAAATCGCCGTCGCCTCAAGCGGCGGCGAGGGGCGTCAGAAGGCGCCGCGCAGCCGATTGTGGATGGCCGTGGCGGCGATCGCCGCCTCCCCCTCCGCGGTGGTGATCTGGTTCAGGCCGCGGACCAGGTCGCCGGCCGCGAACAGGCCGGGGACGCTGGTCTGCTGGTGGTCGTCGACGAACAGCCGGCCGTTGTCGTCCAGGCGCGCCCCGGCGCCGACCGCCAG
The DNA here is from genome assembly GCA_035627755.1 of Caulobacter sp. GTDB lineage: Bacteria > Pseudomonadota > Alphaproteobacteria > Caulobacterales > Caulobacteraceae > Caulobacter. The sequence continues at coordinate 5,545 of DASPLD010000157.1, forward strand.
GTCCGACCGGGCCGTGCAGCCCAGCGCCGCATAGAGGGCGTCGAACCGTTCGGTCCGCTCGGGACCGAAGCAGAGGGCCGACAGGGCGTCGTTCTCCAGCCGCACGCTATCGCAGGGGGTCTCGATCAGGCTGACGCCGGCCTTTGCGAGCTGGGCGCGCTCGCGGGCCGCCAGGGCGTCCGGCGGGCCGACATGGATCAGGCTGACCTGATCGGTCCAGGTCAGCAGGAACAGGGCCTCGCGCGCGCCCAAGTCGCTGTCGCCGATCACCCCCACCCGCTGTCCGGTGACCTCGTAGCCGTCGCAGATCGGGCAGATCCGCACCAGGGCCCGGCGGACCGCGTCCTCCAGGCCCGGGATCGGCGGGGCGTTGTCCTTGACCCCGCAGGCCAGAAGCACGTTGGCCGCCTTTAGAACCCCGCCATCGGTGGTGACCTCGAAGCCGTCATCGGTGGGCTTCACCACCTCGACGAGCCCTTCGCGGATATCGGGTCCGTAGCGCTCGGCCTGCTCGCGGATTCGGGCCAGCAGTTCGGTCCCCTCGATCCCGTCCGGCCAGCCCGGATGGTTGTGGGTGACCGGGATCCAGGCGGCCCGGCTGTCGCCGCTGTCGATGACCGCGAACCGGCGGCGATAGCGGCCGAGATAGATGGCGGCGGTCAATCCGGCGGGGCCGGCCCCCACGACCAGGGCGTCGAGGGGGCGGTCGGAAACGTCAGGCGAGGCGGTCATCGCGCTGCAACGCACGAGCCGCCGGTTTGGGCCCTCAGTGTCCCCAGAAACCCACCCGCCGCTTGACCTCG
>DASPLD010000158.1:0-4290 GCA_035627755.1 Caulobacter sp.
ATGCCGACCATCAACTCGATCGACCAGCCGGCCACGGTCAGGAAGGGACCGCCCAGGCCCAGCGGCTCCAGCGCCGCGCCGAGAGCCAGGAAGGGCATCATCAGGAAGCTGGAGATCGGGGCGACCAGCAGGTTGGCGATCAGGCCGAAGCTGGCCACGCGGTTGAAGTGGTGCATGGCGAAAGGCCCGGTCGCCAGGCCGGCCACCAGGCTGATGGCGATGGAGGCGACGATCCAGGTCCCCGCCGCCTGGGGCCAGCGGATCCACCACGGGGTCTGGATCTCCCGCACCGGGCGCGGCAGGGCCTCGACCAGGGCGACCAGGGCGGCGGTGGCCGCGAAACTCATCTGGAAGCCCGGCTCCGTGGCCGCCTCCGGATACAGCAGCAGGATGACCATGGCCGCGACGGCCAGCGCGTCGAGGGTGATAGCGCGCCGGTCGGCGAGGATGGCCAGGAACGCCACGCCGGCGGTGATCGCCGCCCGCACCGCCGGCGACGGCGCGCCCGAGACCACCAGATAGGTTCCCACCGCCGCCATCCCGAGGAGGGCGGCGGTCTTCTTGCCGTCGATGCGCAGGGCGAGCCAGGGCCACAGGGCGATCAGTAGCCGCGCGGCGGCAAAGGCGAAGCCGCCGACGATGGCCATGTGCAGGCCGGAGATCGACAGGATGTGGGCCAGCCCGGAGGCCCGCATCGCCTCAGTCTGTTCCGGCGTGATCCAGGCCTCGTGGCCGGTGACCATGGCCGCGGCGATGCCTCCGGACCGCTCGCCCATGGTCGCCACGATCCGCCGCGCCAGGCTCCAGCGCATGGCGTTGACGGCCATCGCCAGCCGCAGCTCGGCCGGCGGGTCGGCGAGGGCGATGGGCTGCGCTCCGGTGACCGCGAAGCCGACGCCGCCGACCCGGTCGAACCAGGCGTCGCGAGCGAAGTCGTAGGCGCCCGGGCTGGCCGGAGGCGGAGGCGGGCCCAGTCCCGCCAGGATGCGCAGGCTCGAGCCGGGCCCGACGACCGCCTCGCGGGGCACGGTGATGCGGATGCGATGCGGCAGTTCGGCTCGTTCCAGGCCTTCGATCCGCGTCGGGGCGATGAGCAATCGGCCACCGCCGGCTCCGGGGCTGGCGACATCGACCACGAAGCCCTCGACCATCACCGGCTTCTCGAAGTCCGGCGCGACCGGCGCACGGACCGTCTCGGTGCGGATCTTTCCAGCCACGGCTCCCGACACGGCCAGCGCCAGCAGGCCGGCCAGGAGCGCCGCCGTTCCGCCATGCGCCAGCCGCCGGACCCCCAGCGCCGTCCCGACCGCCACGACCCCCGTCAACAGCGCCAGCCACAGCGGCGGCTCGACCGGCAGCACCATGTAACCCGCCGCCCCGAAGCCGAACGCCACAGGCGCCCACAGCCGCCAGCGCGGAAGCTGGGCGGCGAACTCTTCGGCAAGGCTGGGACCGGCGGAAAACCATGTGCTAAGACGCCGGCCCAATCGACCGACCCGAGACCCGATGTCCTCCGCCACCTCCGTCGTCACACGGTTCGCCCCCTCGCCCACCGGCTCGCTCCACATTGGAGGGGCAAGGACGGCGTTGTTCAACTCCCTGTACGCCCGCCACACCGGCGGCAAGTTCCTGCTGCGCATCGAGGACACCGACCGGGAGCGGTCCACCGAGGCCAACGTCCAGGTGATCCTCGACGGGCTGCGGTGGCTCGGCCTGGAGTGGGATGGCGAGCCGGTCTTCCAGTTCGCCCGCGCCGACCGCCACCGCGAGGCGGTCGAACAGCTGCTTAGCGAGGGCAAGGCCTATCGCTGCTGGCTGGCAGGGGACGAGCTGACGGCCGCCAAGGAGGCCGCCCGCGCGGCCGGCCACGCCCTGCGCTCGCCCTGGCGCGACCGCACGCCCACCGAGGCGGACCTGGCCCGCCCCCACGTCGTCCGATTCAAGGGCCCGAAGAACGGCGATGTCGTGGTGCACGACCTGGTGCAGGGCGACGTCACCTTCCGCAACCGCGACCTCGACGACCTGATCGTGCTGCGCTCGGACGGCGTGCCGACCTACAATCTCGCGGTGATCGTCGACGACCACGACATGGGCGTCACCCACGTGATCCGCGGCGACGACCATCTGAACAACGCTGCCCGCCAGACCCTCATGTACCAGGCGCTCGGCTGGCCCGTGCCCCTGTTCGCCCATGTGCCGATGATCAACGGCGAGGACGGCGCCAAGCTGTCCAAGCGCCACGGCGCGCAGGCGGTCGGCGAGTTCGCCGAGATGGGCTACCTGCCTGAGGCCCTGCGCAACTACCTGGTCCGGCTGGGCTGGAGCCACGGGGACGACGAGCTGTTCAGCGACGAGCAGGCGGCCGAATGGTTCGATGTCGCGGATGTGAACAAGGCCGCCGCCCGGCTCGACTGGGCCAAGCTCAACCATGTCAACGCCCACTACATCCGGCTGGCGGATGACGGCCGGCTGGCCAACCTGGTCGCCGAGGTCTACGCCCGCCGCGGCCAGCCCCTGAGCGAACCTCAGGTCACCCGTCTCGCCGCGGTCATCGGGTTGATCAAGGATCGCGGCAAGACCCTGCTGGAACTGGCCGACCAGAGCGCCTTCATCTTCGCCCAACGGCCTGTTTCCATTGACGAAAGGACCCGCGGCCTGCTGACCGACGAGGCCCGTGCGCGGCTGCGCCGGCTGGCCGACGGGGTTGCCGACCAGAACGACTGGAGCGCCTCGGCGCTGGGCGACTGGCTGAAGGGGTTTGCCGAATCGGAGGGCGTCGGCTTCGGCAAGATCGGCCCGGTCCTGCGCGGCGTGCTGAGCGGCGGCCACCCTGCCCCCGACATGGGCATAACCCTGGCCACGCTGGGCAAGGCGGAGACTTTGGGCCGTATCGAGGATGCGCTTTCGCCCGCCGCGTGAGGCGCTATAAGGCCATTCGAAACAGACGTTTGAGCTTGACTGAAAGGACCGGGGGCATGGCCGACAAGGCGACGCTGACCATTGGCGACAACAGCTACGACCTGCCGATCATCAAGGGGACGACCGGCCCCGACGTGATGGACGTGCGCAAGTTCTACGCGGAGTCGGACCTCTTCACCTTCGATCCCGGCTTCACCTCCACGGCCAGCTGCGAAAGCAAGATCACCTTCATCGACGGCGACGCCGGCATCCTGCTGCACCGCGGCTATCCGATCGACCAGCTGGTCGAGAAGTCGAGCTTTCTGGAGGTCTGCTACCTGCTGCTGCACGGCGAGCTGCCGACGGCCGCCGAGTTCGACAAGTTCGAACACAACATCACCTACCACACGATGCTGCACGCCCAGTTCGACCGCTTCTTCGAGGGCTTCCGGCGCGACGCCCACCCGATGGCGATCATGACCGGGGCGGTCGGCGCCCTGTCGGCCTTCTACGCCGACAGCATCAACGTCGACGACGCGCGTGAGCGGGAGATCAGCGCCCATCGCCTGATCGCCAAGATGCCGACCATCGCGGCGCGCGCCTTCAAGTACCACATGGGCCAGCCCTTCGTGTCGCCGCGCAACGAGCTCAGCTACTCGGAGAACTTCCTGCGGATGTGCTTCGCGGTGCCGGCCGAGGACTGGGTTCCCAACCCGATCCTGACCCGGGCCATGGACCGGATCTTCATCCTGCACGCCGACCACGAGCAGAACGCCTCGACCTCCACCGTCCGGCTGGCCGGTTCCTCGGGCGCCCACCCGTTCGCCTGCATCGCTGCCGGCATCGCCTGCCTCTGGGGGCCCAGCCACGGCGGGGCCAACCAGGAAGCCCTTGAGATGCTCGAGGAGATCGGGACGGTCGACAAGATCCCCGAGTTCATCGAGGGGGTGAAGGCCCGCAAGTACAAGCTGATGGGCTTCGGCCACCGGGTGTACAAGAACTTCGACCCGCGGGCGACCGCGATGCAGAAGACCTGCCACGAGGTGCTGGGCGAGCTGGGCATCAACGACCCGCTGCTCGAGGTGGCGATGGAACTGGAGAAGATCGCCCTCTCCGACCCCTACTTCATCGAGCGCAAGCTCTATCCGAACATCGACTTCTATTCGGGCATCACCCTGCGGGCGATGGGCTTCCCCTCGACCATGTTCACCGTGCTGTTCGCCCTGGCTCGCACCGTTGGCTGGATCAGCCAGTGGAAGGAGATGTTCGAGGATCCGGGCCGCAAGATCGGCCGGCCGCGGCAGCTCTACACCGGCCCGACCGCGCGCGACTACACCGCCATCGACAAGCGCTAGGTGGCCCGGCGTGGTGCGGATCGCTCCCATCACGCCG
>DASPLD010000159.1:0-10691 GCA_035627755.1 Caulobacter sp.
GCGATGGTCCCGCCGGCCATGTCGAAGCCGCCGCCGCTGTAGGGCCGGTCGAGACTGCCGCCGCCCAGTTCCAGGGCCATGGGGATGACCTTGCCGTTGAGGTCGACCCGGGCGAGGCGGGTCACCGCCCGGTCGACGTACTGGAAGGTGACGCTCCTGGAGTCGGACGACCAGCGGATGTCGTCGACCGAGCGGTCCAGCCCCGGGGCCAGGCGGCGCGGGTTGGAGCCGTCGATGTTGGCCACGTAGAGATGGGTGTCGTGGTAGGCGGTCTTGCGATCGTCGAAGCCGAGATAGGCGATCAGCCTGCCGTCCGGCGAGACCGCCGGGGCGGCGTCCGGACCGACCCGGTCGGTCAGCCGGCGTACGGCGCCGGAGGCGACGGTCACCTCGTAGAGGTCGACCATGCCGGGGTCATGCTCCCAGCCCTCCTCGCGGGCGGCCCCGAACAGGATCTTCGACCCGTCCGGGGTCCAGCTCAGCGGGCCCTGGTTGTCGAACGGACCGGTGGTCAGCTGGCGAGGCGCGCCGCCGTCGGCGGAGACCACGTAGATCTGGCCGGCGCCGGGCTTGAGGTAGCCCTCGGAATCGGTGCGGTAGCGCAGGCCGGAGATCACCCGCAGCGGCTCGCCCCAGGTCGCGCCCTCGGGCTTGGCCGGCGGCGCGCCGTGCGAGAGTTTCAGGCCATCGGCGCCGGTGAACATCAGGAAGGCGATCGAGCGGCCGTCGGGCGACCAGGCAATGGCGCTCGGCGCCTCGGCCAGGGTGGCGACGCGGGCCGTGGCGCCGGTGTCCATCCAGCGGACGAACAGCTGCGGGGCGCCGCCCTCGGCGGTGGAGACATAGGCAAGGCGCCGGCCGTCCGGCGACCAGCGCGGCGCCATGTGGTTGCCGGCCCCGGCGACCAGCGGCTGCTGCGCCCCGGTGGCGGCGTCGACGATCCAGATCGAGCGGCGGGTGCGGTCGCTGTTGATGTCGGCGCTGGCCCGGACATAGACGACCTGCCGCCCGTCGGGGCGGACCTGGGGATCGGTGGCCTGCTCAAGGCTGAACAGGTCGGCGGCGGTGAACAGCCGCGACGGCTGGGCGGCCGCCATGGGCGCGAGACAGAGGGCGGCGGCGGCCGCCAGCAACACGATCTTCTTCAAGCGAAAAACTCCCCGTTGTCGTCAGTCTTTCAGGCCCAGCACGTCCTGCATGTCATAGAGGCCGGCCGGCCGGCGGGCGACCCAGAGGGCGGCGGCCAGGGCCCCGCGGGCGAACAGCCCCCGGTCCTGGGCGCTGTGCGACAGGGTCAGGGTCTCTTCCTCGGCGATGAAGGCGACGCTGTGCTCGCCGATGATCCCACCGCCGCGAACGACCGAGAAGCCGATGCCGTCGGCCCGCGGGCCGGTGATTCCGTCGTGGGGCGGCAGGCGCGCCTGCGCCAGCGACAGGCCCCGCCCCTGGGCGGCGGCCTCGCCGAGCATCAGGGCGGTGCCCGAGGGGGCGTCGACCTTGCGGCGGTGGTGGGCCTCGCAGACCTCGATGTCGAAGTCGGCCGGCAGGCTCCGGGCGGCGCGCTCGACGAGGCCGAGCAGCATGTTGACGCCCAGGCTAAAGTTGCCCGACCGGACGATGGCGATGCGCTGCGCCGCCTGGTCGATGCGGCGAAGCTGGTCGGGGGAGAAGCCGGTCGAGCCGATCACCAGCGCGACTCCGCCCCGACCGGCGGCTTGTTCCGCCAGGGCGGCGGAGGCTTCGGGGACGGTGAAGTCGGTGACCACCTCGGCGGCGGCCAGCGCCTGGGGCAGGGTGACCAGGGCCGGATCCTGGACATCCGGGTGATCGAACCGCGCGACGACCGCCAGGTCGGCGCGGCCCTCGGCCGTGCGGGCGATGGCCTGGCCCATGCGTCCGAGCGCGCCGGCGATGGCCAGTCGGACGGGGGCTTGGGTCACGGGCGGCTCCTGGACGTCGGGCGCGGAGAAAAGCACAGGCGGGCGGGAAATCAATGGAGGCGGCGCGCTATCTCCGCATGGGACATCGGGAGGATCGTTGACGGACGCCGCGGCGCCCGCCGAAAGTGCGGTCGAAAGTCGGAAGGAAGCCTCATGCCCCAGCTCGCCGCCAACGGGATCACCATCGAGTACGACGAGCGGGGCTCCGGCGAGCCTTTGCTGCTGATCATGGGGCTGGGCGCCCAGATGACCCGCTGGCCGGAGGCCTTCTGCGACCGGCTGGCCGGGCGTGGCTTCCGCGTGATCCGCTTCGACAACCGCGACGTGGGGCTGTCGACCAAGATGGACGAGGCAGGGCTGCCCGACATGGCGGCCGTGCTCACCGCCTTCGCCACCGGCCAGCAACCGGCGGTGGCCTACACCCTGCGGGAGATGGCCGAGGACGCGGTAGGGGTGCTGGACGCGCTCGGCATCGCCAGGGCCCATATCGTCGGCGCCTCGATGGGCGGCATGATCGCCCAGCTGGTCGCCGCCGACCATGCCGACCGCACCCTGTCGCTGACCTCGATCATGTCGACCACCGGCAACCGCGAGCTGCCGGCCGGCACGCCCGAGGCGATGGCGGCCCTGACCACCCGCGCCCCCGCCCCGCACGAGGACCTGGACGGCTACCTGGCCCATGGGGTGAAGACCGCCCACCTGGTCGGCTCCCCCGGCTATATCGACGAGGCGGCCCTGCGCGAGCGGCTGGCCAGCGATGCCGCGCGGTCCTACTACCCGGCCGGCTTCATGCGGCAGTACGCGGCCGTGCTGGCCTCGCCGGACCGGCGGCCGAAGCTCAAGGGGATCACCGCCCCGACCGTGGTGGTGCATGGCGAGGTCGACCCTCTGGTCCCCCTGGCCGGCGGCAGGGACACCGCGGAGAACATCCCCGGCGCGGAGCTGGTGGTCATCCCCGGCATGGGCCACGACGTGCCGGCGGTGTTCTACGACCCGATCATCGAGGCCATTGCCAAGGTGGCGGCCCGGGCGAGGGCGGAGGCGTAGCCCGACTGCTCTTGGCCATACACGATCCCTGCGGGCGCTCGACGGATGACAGGGCGGCATCCATTCCCTGGGTTTCGTGATCCCGAAACGCTCTGCAACCCTCGCCGGGTTGTTCCCATGCCCCCCGGTCGCTAGGTTGCGCGCCTTTCCGACATAGAGGCGCGACGACGCGCGCCCGGCGAGCCTGAAGGGCCCCATGAACGAGACCGAGAAGAAGTCCTTCACCGACGAGGAGGCGCTGGCCTTCCACCAGTTCCCGACGCCGGGCAAGATCGCCATCCAGGCGACCAAGCCGATGGCCACCCAGCGGGACCTGTCGCTCGCCTATTCGCCGGGCGTCGCCGTGCCGGTGCTGGCCATCGCCGAGAATCCGGAACTGGCCTACGACTACACCTCCAAGGGCAACCTGGTGGCGGTGATCTCCAACGGGACGGCCATCCTGGGGCTCGGCAACCTGGGCGCGCTGGCCTCCAAGCCGGTGATGGAAGGCAAGGGGGTGCTGTTCAAGCGCTTCGCCGATGTCGACGCCATCGACATCGAGGTCTCCACCGAGGACCCCGACGAGATCATCACGGTGGTCAAGAACATCGGGGTGACCTTCGGCGGCATCAACCTGGAAGACATCAAGAGCCCCGAGTGCTTCCGCATCGAGACCGAGCTGCAGGAACTGCTCGACATCCCGGTGTTCCACGACGACCAGCACGGCACGGCGATCATCACCGCCGCCGGGCTGATCAACGCCTGCGAGATCTCGGGCCGCGACATCGCCGAGGTGAAGGTGGTGCTGAACGGGCCCGGAGCGGCGGGGATCGCCACGCTCGAGCTGATCAAGGCCATGGGGGTGCGGCCCGACAACGTGATCGCCGTCGACCGCAAGGGCGTACTCTACCGGGGGCGCACCGAGGACATGAACCAGTGGAAGAGCGCCCACGCGGTGGACACCCCGCATCGGACGCTCGCCGAGGCCATGGTCGGCGCCGACGTCTTCATCGGCCTCTCCGCCAAGGGGGCGGTGACCAAGGAGATGGTCGCCTCGATGGCCGCCAATCCGCTGATCTTCGCCATGGCCAACCCCGACCCTGAGATAACCCCGGAAGAGGTGGCGCAGGTCCGCTCGGACGCCATCGTCGGCACCGGACGCAGCGACTACGCCAACCAGGTCAACAACGTGCTGGGCTTTCCCTACATCTTCCGGGGCGCCCTCGACGTGCGGGCCCGGCGGGTGAACATGGAGATGAAGATCGCCTGCGCCAAGGCGCTGGCGGCCCTGGCCCGGGAGGACGTGCCCGACGAGGTGGCCGCCGCCTATCACGGCCGGCAGCTGAAGTTCGGCCGCGAATACATCATTCCGACGCCCTTCGATCCCCGGCTGATCTGGTACATCCCGCCCTTCGTCGCCCAGGCGGCGATGGACACCGGGGTCGCTCGGCGGCCGATCGTCGACATGGAGGCCTACAAGGCCAGCCTCGCCCAGCGGCTGGACCCGACGGCGGCCTTCCTGCAGCGGATCAGCGACGGGGTGCAGGCCCAGCCGAAGAAGCGGATCGTGTTCGCCGAGGGCGAGGAGCCGAGCGTCATCCGCGCCGCCTACGCCTTCCAGCAGCAGGGGCTGGGAACCGCGGTGCTGGTGGCCCGCGAGGAACTCGTCCACAGCAACATGCGGCTGGTGGGCATCGATCCCGAGGACTCCGGGCTGGAGATCATCAACGCCCGGCTTTCGGACCGCAATCCCGACTATGTCGACGCCCTCTACGAGCGGCTCCAGCGCGACGGCTACCTGCGCCGCGACGTGCAGCGCCTGATCAACCAGGACCGCAACAGCTTCGCCGCCTCGATGGTGGCGTTCGGCCACGCGGACGGAATGGTCACCGGGGTGACCCGCAGCTTCGACCAGGCCCTGGACGACATCATGCGGGTGATCGACCCGGCCCCGGATGGCCGGGTGCTGGGGATGAGCATCCTGCTGACCAAGGGCCGCACCCTGTTCATCGCCGACACCAACGTCACCGAGATGCCGGACGCCAACGACCTGGTGGAGATCGCCATCGAAAGCGCCCGGGCGGTGAAGCAGCTCGGCTTCAAGCCGCGCGTGGCCTTCATGAGCTACTCGGCGTTCGGAAACCCGATGGGCGAGCGGTCCGAGAAGGTGCGCGAGGCGGTGGCCATGCTCGACGCCATGGGCGTCGACTTCGAGTACGAGGGCGAGATGCCGCCCGAGCTGGCCCTGGAGCCGGAGCGGCGGGCCAACTACCCGTTCATGCGGCTGACCGGGCCAGCCAATGTGCTGGTCATGCCGGCCATCCATTCGGCCTCGATCTCCACCAAGCTGGTGCAGGCCCTGGGCGGGGCGACGGTGATCGGGCCGATCCTGCTCGGGCTGTCCAAGTCCGTGCAGATCTGTCCGCTGAGCGCGTCCGTGTCGCGAATCCTCAACATGGCGATGATGGCGGCCTACGAGCAGCCGGCGGCGCAGGAAGGGTGAAGGGTTATGGCTTCATGATCATGGACATCCTGCGCCAGGCCTGAAGCCGCGTTTCGTCGCGGTCCAACGCCCGTGACGCGCACCCTCATCCCCTTCAATCGCTCCTCTCTTCACGGGAGGAGCCGTTTTGCGTTGGACAAAGACCATGCCTACCCAACCCGTGCTCGGGATCGACTTCGGGACGACCAACACCGTCGTCTCGATCACCACAGACGAGGGCGACGCCCGCCTGATCCACTTCCCCAGGGAGGACGCCGACATCGTCGCCTTCCGCTCGGCGCTCAGTTTCCACGCCCCGGTCCACGACCCGGCCGGGCGCGAGGTGGAAGCCGGGCCCTGGGCGATCGAAAACTACCTGGAGGAGCCGCTGGAGACGCGGTTCATCCAGTCGTTCAAGTCCTACGCGGCCAGTCCGCTGTTCACCGACACCGAGATCCTGCGCAAGAAGTTCGCCTTCGAGGACCTGCTGAGCGCCTTCCTGCTGAAGGTGCGGGACCATGCGGGCGGCGACCTGGACCACCTCCCGGGCCGGGTGATCGTCGGCCGGCCGGTCAACTTCGCGGGGCTCAGACCCGACCCGGCCCTGGCCCTGGCCCGCTACCAGGAGGCCTTCTCGCGCCTCGGCTTCTCCGACATCCGCTACGCCTACGAGCCGGTGGCGGCGGCCTTCTTCTTCGCCCGCCAGCTGACCGAGGACGCCACCGTGCTGGTCGCCGACTTCGGGGGCGGCACCAGCGACTTCTCCCTGGTTCGGTTCGAGCGGGCCGGAGGGCGGATCCGCTCCCAGGGCCTGGCCAACAGCGGGGTCGGGGTGGCGGGGGACGCCTTCGACTTCCGGATCATCGACCACCTGGTCTCGCCGGCGCTGGGCAAGGGGTCGAGCTACCGCGCCTTCGACAACGTCCTACCGATCCCCAATCGATATTTCACCGCCTTCGCGCGCTGGGAACAGCTGGCCATCCTCCGCGCCAGCCGCGACATGCGCGACATCCGCGGCCTGGTGCGCAGCGCCCAGGAGCCTGAGAAGATCGCGCGGCTGGTCGAGATGCTCGACGACAACCATGGCTACCGCCTCTACCAGGCCGTCTCGCGGCTGAAGGAGGCGCTATCGGCGTCGGAGGCGGCCACCTTCCTGTTCGAGGCCGGCTCGATCCGGCTGGAACGGTCGGTCCGCCGGGCCGAGTTCGACGGCTGGATCGCTCCGGAGCTGGCGGCCACCGAGGGGGCGGTCGATGAGGCGCTGAGCCGGGCCTGCCTGAGCGAGGACGGCGTCGACCGGGTGTTCCTGACGGGCGGCTCGTCCTTCGTGCCGGCGGTGCGGGCCATCTTCGAGCGGCGGTTCGGGGCGGCCAAGCTGGAGTCGGGGGCCGAGCTGGTGTCGATCGCCACCGGCCTGGCGCTCATCGGGGCCGAGGAGGACGCCGACCTGTGGAGCCAGCGGGCCTGAGCTTCGGAGCGTAAGCCCCGGCGGGGACGTTAGGCTACCGGCGCAGCCAGGGGAGCCTCCATGGCCGAGTACGAAGACGAGGAGCTGCTGCGAACCCGCGACGGCCGTCACGCCAGCGTCGGCTATGTCGAACTGTTCTTCGATCTGGTGTTCGTCTTCGCGGTCACCCAGCTCAGCCACACCCTGATCGAGCAGCCGAGCCTCCAGGGGCTGATGCAGACGGCGGTCATGACCGGGGCGGTCTGGTGGATCTGGATCAACACCGCCTGGGCGACCAACTGGCTGGATGTCGAGCGGACCCCCGTGCGGGTGATGCTCTTCGTCATGATGGGCCTGGGCCTCCTGATGTCGGTGTCGATCCCCGGCGCCTTCGAGGCCCGGGGGCTGGTGTTCGCCCTTGGCCTGGCGGGGTTCCAGCTCGTGCGGACGGCCTTCGTGATCTGGGCGGTCCGCAACGACGATCCGCTGCGGAGGAACTTCCAGCGCATCCTCGGCTGGCATGCCGGCAGCGCGGCGCTCTGGATCGCCGGCGGGGCAATCGGCGGGGAATGGCAGCTGGCCATCTGGGCTGCCGCCCTGCTGGTCGACAGCCTGGGACCGGCGGCGAGCTTCTGGCTGCCGGGGCTGGGCCGATCGACCACCAGCGACTGGAACGTCGAGGGCGGGCACATCGCCGAGCGCTGCGCCCTGTTCACCATCATCGCCCTGGGCGAATCGGTGCTGGTGATCGGGGCCACCATGGCCGACCTCGACTGGACGCCGGCGGTATTCGCCGCCTTCGCCGCCTCCCTGGGGGGAGCGGCGGCCATGTGGTGGATCTATTTCAGCACCAACGCCGAGGCGGCGGCCGAGGTGATCTCCGACTCCGACGACCCGGGGCGGATGGCGCGGCTGGCCTATACCTATATCCACCTGCTGCCGGTGGCGGGCATCATCGTCACGGCGGTGGGGGATGAGTGGGTGCTGGCCCATCCCCACGGCGACGCCGAGCTGAAGACGGTGCTGGCGGCGGTCGGCGGGCCGGCGCTCTACCTGGCGGGGGTGGCGCTGTTCAAGCTGGCTGTGTTCCGCAAGGCCTCGCCCGCCTGGCTCGCGGGCCTCGGCCTGCTGGGCGGGCTGGCCCTGTGCAGCGGCTGGCTCGCGCCGGTCTGGCTGGCGGTGGGCTCGACGACGATCCTGGTGCTGGTCGGGGTCTGGGAGGCCATCGCCCTGGCGCGCGGCGCCCGCGTCGCCTAGCTCCGCCACCTCAGGGTCACCGGCTTGACCGGGTTCTCGAACGGCCGGCCGGCGGCGACGCTGGCGGCCCATTCCTTCTTCAGCTGCTGGTACCACTTGGCCTGGGTGTCGGCGTCGTCGATCCAGAGCAGGCTGGGATCGTACTTCAGGCCCTCGTTCTGCAGGTTCACCATGCCGGCGTCCTGGCGCAGGAAGGCGCGGGCGCCGGCCGCGACGAAGGGCTTCAGGAAGAAAAAGGCCGGGTGGTCGGACCACAAGATCTGGGTGATCCGGGTCGCCGTGTCGTGGATGGGGGTCAGGCAGGTCAGCGACAGCACCTGGCGGGCCCCGATGGTGATGTGCTCCCAGCGCAGGCCCGGCAGCCGGAAGGTGATCTCGGTCAGCGGCTCCCCGCCGAGGATGGCGTAGGCTCTGGAGTTCTTCGACGGCTCGTGGCGGACCATGGAAAAGCCGGCCTCGCGGGGCTCGAACCTCTTGGCCTTGTCGTGCTGGCTGCCCTTCGACCGCCACCACCACTGTTGGTGGACATAGGGCCCGTGGGCGGGATCCATCAGCCCGACGACGGCATGGTCGATATGGCTGTCGAAGACCATCCGGTCGATGATCTTGGGCCCGCCGCCGACCACGCCCGGGAACTGCGGCGGCGGCTCCGGCGGCTCGCCGTCGAAGCGTGGGTCCGACGGCATCCAGACGAACACCATCCCCTGGCTCTCGGCGACCGGATAGCGGCGCACCCGTATGCGGGACACGTCCATGGCCTGGTCGGCGACGAGCGAAGGGATGGCGGTGCAGGCGCCGTCCCGGCCGAAGCGCCAGCCATGGTAGGGGCATTCGACGACCGGCCGGCCGTCTTCCTCGGCGACGATGCGCCCGGCCGAGAGCGGCGCGGCCCGGTGCGGGCAGACGTCGCGCAGGGCGAACAGGCCGCCCTTGCGGTCGCGGCCGATCAGCACCGGCTCGCCGAGCAGTTCGTGTCGGGCCATGGCCCCCGGCTTCACGTCGCCGGCGAGCGCGGCGAAGTACCAGATGTCGCGCAGGAAGCCGGTTCCGAACTTCGTCGGCGGGGCTTTCGTGGGTTTCGGAGCTTCGCCGTCGGCCATGGGCCTTCATACCGTCCCGCCGGCGGGGCGGAAAGGCGCAACGCCGATGCAGCGCAAGCCGCTGGATCGGCGTTGCGCAAGGCGTATGGTCGCCGCCTGAGGCCGCCACGGAGACTGACCCCCATGAAGACGTTCGGTTCGTTGTTCCGCATCCTGCCCGTGCTGGCGATCGCCGCCGCCCTTGCCGGCTGCGGGATCAACACCATTCCGACCCGCGACGAGGCGGTGAAGGCCGCCTGGGGCAACGTCCAGAACCAGTACCAGCGCAGGGCGGACCTGATCCCCAACCTCGTCGCCACGGTGAAGGGCTACGCCGCCCAGGAGAAGGACGTGCTGGTGGCGGTGACCCAGGCCCGGGCCAGCGCAACCCAGGTCCAGGTCGACGCCTCGACCATCACCGATCCCCAGAAGTTCGCCCAGTACCAGGCGGCGCAGGACAATCTGACGGGGGTGCTGGGGCGGCTGATGATGATCCAGGAGCAGTATCCGGACCTCAAGTCGAACGCCAACTTCCTGGCCCTGCAGAGCCAGCTTGAGGGCACCGAGAACAGGATCAGTGTGGCGCGCACCGACTACAACGAGGCGGTGCAGGCCTATAACACCTCGCTTCGCACCTTCCCCACCTCGATCTGGGCCGCCACCTTCTACCGCGGCCAGAAGCCGGCGCTGCCGTTCAGCGCCGCGCCGTCCGCCCAGACCGCGCCGACGGTCAACTTCGACGCGCCGGCGACCAAGCAATAGCGGTGGCCCGCCTCCTGCGAGACGCGAGCGCCGCCCTGGCGGCCCTGGCCCTGTTGGTCCTGGCCGCCCCGGCGCTCGCCGCGGCGCCGGCCTTTCCCAGGCTTGAGGGCCGGGTCGTCGACCAGGCGAACATGCTGTCGCCGGCCACGGAGGCCGATCTCACCCGCAAGCTGGAAGCGCTGGAGACCTCCACCGGCCGCCAGCTGGTGGTGGTCACCCTGCCCACCCTCCAGGGGCTGGAGATCGAGGACTACGGCTACCGGCTCGGGCGGGCCTGGGGTATCGGCGAGGCCAAGGCCGACAACGGCGTGCTGCTGATCGTGGCCCCGAACCAGCGCGCGGTGCGGATCGAGGTCGGCTACGGGCTGGAGCCGGTGCTGACCGACGCCCTGACCAGCGTCATCCTGCAGAGCGCGGTGCTGCCGAAGTTCAGGGCGGGCGAGATGGAGGCGGGGGTGGTTGCCGGAACCGAGGCCCTGATCACCCAGCTGACCCTGCCCCTGGCCGAGGCGCGGAGCGTCGCCCGGCGCGCCCAGGAGGCGCCAGCCGAGTCGGACGGCGGCGGCCTTCCCTTCATGCTGCTGCCGGTCATCCTGTTCGTGGTCATCATGCTGCTCAGCCGGATGGGCTGGCGCCGGCGGCGCTCGGGTCTGATGGGCGCCCTGCCCTGGATCCTGCTGAGCGGTCTGGGAAGCGGC
>DASPLD010000160.1:0-26910 GCA_035627755.1 Caulobacter sp.
CCCCGACCCTGGCCCCCTGGCTGGACTCGGCGGACAACGTCGCCCTGCCCCTGGAACTGATCGGGACCCCCCGCACGGAAGCCCGGAGCCGGGCAGCCGAGTGGCTGGACAGGGTCGGCCTGGCCCATTGCGAGACCATCCGCCCCGCCCAGCTTTCCGGCGGCATGGCCATGCGCGTGTCCCTGGCGCGCGCGCTCGCCACCCGTCCCCGGCTGCTGCTGCTGGACGAACCGTTCGCCGCCCTCGACGAGATCACCCGCCGCCGGCTGGCCGACGACGTCCTCGGCCTGTGGCGTGACCTCTCGCCCGCCATCCTGTTCGTCACCCACAACGTCGAGGAGGCGGTCTACATGGCCGGCCGGGTGGTGGTGATGACCACGGGCCCCGGCCGCATCTCGGGCGAGTTGGCCATCGAGGGCCCGCTTCCGCGTCCGGAAGGCTTCCGCGCGACCGCCGGCTTTCGCGAGGCCGCGGAGACCGTCTCCCGGCTGCTCGCCGGAGGGCAGGCATGAGGCGCCTCCTCGATCTGCTCGCGCCCGTGGCCCTCGTCGCCGTCCTGCTGGCCGGCTGGGAGATCGCCTGCCGCCTGCTGGAGGTTCCCATCTATCTGCTGCCGGCCCCCAGCGCTATCTGGGCCAGCCTCGCCGCCGACTGGGCGGCCCTGGCGCAGGCTGCCTGGACCACCCTTTCCATGGCCCTGATCGCCCTGGCCATCGCCAGCCTCTGCGCCTGCGCCCTGGCGCTGCTCGGGGGCCTCAGCCCCTTCGTCGAGAAGGCCATCCAGCCGGTGGCGGTGACCATCCAGGTGACGCCGGTGATCGCCATCGCCCCGCTGGTGATGATCTGGACCGGCCTCGACCACCCCGAACGGGCGATCATCGTCCTGGCCACCGTGGTCGCCTTCTTCCCCATCTATTCGGGGGCGGCCAGCGGCCTGCGCGCCGCCGATCCGGATCTCTCCCGGCTGTTCGCCCTCTACGGCGCTGGCCGCTGGCAGACCCTGACCCGGCTGCGCCTGCCGTCGGCGGTCCCGGCCCTGGTCGAGGGCCACAAGGTCGCCACCGCCCTGGCGGTGATCGGGGCGGTGGTGGCCGAGTTCGTCGCCGGATCCGGGGGCGCCCAGGGCCTGGCCTGGCGGATCATCGAGTCGGCCAACCGGCTGCAGACGGCGCGGGTGTTCGCGGCCCTGGTCACCCTCGCCGTCATGGCCGCCCTCCTCTACGCGGCGGTCGATATCCTTGAGCGCCGAATCCTCGCCTGGTGGCGCGGCCGTTAGGGCGGCCTTAAGTCGGGCCGGGCTTAGATCGCCGTCAGTCAGATGGCGGTTTTGCGCATGCGTCCGGGTCTCGTCCTGTTGCTGATCGGGCTTCCCTCCGCCGCCATGGCGGCGGAGGACCGCTACGGTCCGACCCGCCGGCCCGATCCCATCCTGGCGAGGTCCCAGCCCGCGGCCTCGCCGGCGCGCGACGCCTCCGGCTACAACGGCCGGATGCTGAGCTGGTCCGGCAAGGCCGATGCCGCGGCGCCGGCCGTCCGGCCCCCGCCGCCCGTCGCCCCGTCCCGTCCCCAGGCGATGGCCAGCCGCTCGCCTGAGCCGACCCCGCCGGCCCGCCTGCCCACCAGCCTCTACGATACGCCCGCCCCGGCCCCGGCCGCCGCTCCGGCGGCGGGCCCGGCGCCCCCGCCGGGGGCTTCCAGCGCGCCCGCCGCCTGGCCATCGCCCCAGCCCCAGGCCGCCCTGCCGCCGCCGCCCAGCCCGCCGCGGCTGGCCGCCGCGGGGACGGCCTATTCCGCGCCCCGCGCCTATTCCGTCGTCCGCGAATACGGCGGCACGCCCGACCGCATCCCTCCGCCCCCGCCCCAGAGCGCCTTCACCGGCCGCGAGGTGGCGCTCGACCCCGGCTTGCTGTCGGAGCGTCGCGACGAGGATCCGCCTGAGGACGAGACGGAAGAGGACGCCGGCGAACCCGCCCGCAAGCCGGCCAAGGAGCGCAAATGAGCGCCGACCCCAACCGCCTTCGCGAACTGATCGACCTGGCCCGCGAAGGCTCCAGCGAGCGGCGCCGCGACCTGCTGCGGGGCTTGACCGACGCCTTCTTCGCCCGCTCCGAGCACCCCGAGGCGGAGATGGCCCTGTTCGACCAGGTGCTGTCCCAGCTCGCCGGAGAGATGGAGGAGGCCGTCCGCGCCGAACTCTCCGGCCGGATCTCCGCGCGGGCCGACGCGCCGGGCGGCCTCGTCCGCCGCCTGGCGCATGACGAGATCGCCGTGGCCCGGCCACTGCTCAGCGGCTCGGCGGCCCTGAGCGAGGGTGACCTGATCGAGGTCGCCCGCTCGCGCGGCCAGGACCATCTGCTGGCCATCTCCCAGCGTCCGCGCCTCTCCTCCGCCGTCTCCGACGTGATCGTCGAGCGCGGCGACGAGGAGACGCTGAGCGTGCTGATCAAGAACGATGGGGCCGACCTCTCCCGCGAGGCCCAGGAGCGGCTGGTCGACAAGGCCGCCGAGAGCCCGCGGCTGCAGGAGGGGCTGGTCAATCGCAAGAGCCTGCCCGTCGACCTGCTCAACGAGATCTACTTCGTCGCCGAGGCCCGCATCCGCGAGAAGATCCTGGCCCGCAACGCCGAGATCGACCCGGCGACCCTGGAGGCGGCCCTGGAGAAGGGCCGCAAGCAGATGGCCGCCCAGGACGGCGCCCTGCCGGCCGACTACGCCCAGGCTGAGGCCGACATCGCCAGCATGGCGGCCAAGGGCGAGCTCGGTCCGCGCGCGCTGGCGGCGCTGCTGCGCGGCCGGCAGACCACGCGCTTCCTGCTGGCCCTGGCCCAGCTGGCCAAGGTCGACTTCCACACCGCCCGGCGGATCGTCGAGCGGCGGGAACTGGACGCCCTGTCGATCATCTGCAAGGCGGCCGGTTTCGAGGCCAGCCTGTTCCTGACCTTCGCGGTGCTGATCCTCGACAGCGACAGCGACGCCATGGTGCGGGCCCGCCAGTACGGCCAGCTCTACAACGACCTGCCCCTCGACGTGGCCCAGCGCACCCTTCGCTTCTGGCAGCTGCGGCGGCGGACGGGTGACGTAGCGGTCGCGGCTTAGCCATAGCTGTCATCCTTCGGCCGCCCGCAGGGCGGACCGGAGGACCCACGGTGAGGGCGGAACCGCCTGGAGGGGGCAAGCCGTCATCGACGGCCGCACGTTTCCTTCAGCGCCGTGCGCCTGGCGGACAAGTGGGTCCTCCGGTCCGCTACGCGGCCGAAGGATGACAATCGGAGGGAGCGGAAGCTCAAGGCAGCTTCGAGGGTGCTTTCGGGAAGTCCAGGACCACCAGCCGGCCGCGGGTCGGCTTGCCGTCGGCGTCGAGCGGGGCGGCCTGGAATTGCCGCAGGGTCCACTTGGCCGGGCCGTCGTAGGGCCGGCGCTTGCCGGGCTCGGCGCAGGGCGAGAGCCGGCCGGTCTCGGTGATCCGGCAGATCAGCCGCAGGGTCTCCACATCGCCGACCGCCTTGCTCGGCCGCACCCGGCCCTCCCAGCGAAGTTTGTCGCGCGGGGCGAGGTCGTAGGGGCCCTTGTCGGCGAGGAACCGGCCGGGCGGGCGCCAGTCGACCGCGACGCGCAGCATCCGGCCGGTGACCGGCAGCCCGTCGGGCCCGACCGGCTTCATCCGGTAGATCCTCGAGAGCTCCAGGCTCGGCTTGCCGAAGCCGGCCTTGGCGGGGGATTCCGACACCACCTTGCAGCTGTCCAGCGCGCCGGTTGAACTGGCCCGGCATTCGAGCACCACGCGCCCGCCGAGACTCCGTTCGAGGGCCCTGGCCGGGTAGGCGTCGACCATCTGGTCGAAGCTGGGCTTCACCGTCCACTCGGGCTTGCCGAGGTCGGCGGGCGGGGCGGCGACCGGCGCAGGGGCGGCCTGGAGGAGGGCCAGCAGGATCAGCAACATCGGCTCAGGTTTCGGCCCGTTCCCGGATGCGTTCAAGCCCCTGCGCCGCAAGGTCGCTGAGCGAGCGCAGACCCTGCTCGGCGAAAACCTCCAGGGCGGCGTCGTAGGCGATGGCGGCCCCTTCCAGCCGGCCCGCGCCCCGTCCGGTGATCTCGACCCGCAGTTCGTAGAGGCGGGCAAGGCCCAGCTGCCTGAGGGCCCAGGCGGTGGGGTCGGCCGTCGCGCCGCGGGCGGCGAGTTCCGTGCGCAGGGCGGCCTCGGCGGCGTCGAGCACGGCGAGGTCGCCGGTCAGTTCGGCGAGTCGGCCCAGGCAGTTGGCGCGGCCGGCGGCGACCACGGCGTGCAGGGAGAGCGCCGCCTGGTCGCGCAGGCCGAACACGGCGCGGTCGTAGCAGCGGAGCGCCTGTTCGAAGGCGCGGGGGGCGTCGGTCGCCTCCCCCAGCACCTGCAGGGCCTGGCCGAGGTGGGCCTGGATGCGGGTCCAGTCGAGGGGGCTGTGGTCGCGGGGCAGGGATTCGAGGGCGTCGGTCAGCTGCTGCACGCCCTCGGCGGCCGCACCGGCGTCGCCGGTCAGCTCGGCGAGCAGGGTCTTTGCGGCGCCGACCTGCGCCGCCAGGCGGGCGGCGAGCAGGGGTTCGTAGGTCGCGTCCAGCCCGCGGCGGGCGACGGCAAGCTCGCGCAGGGCGCAGTCGATCAGGGGCTGGTCCTTCAGCCGGCCGCCGCAGCCGGCCAGGATGTCGGCCAGCACCGCGCGTTGCTCGCTGGCCGCCAGGCGCAGGGCGGCGCTCGACCGGCCGGCCCGGTCGAGGCGGCGCAGCGGGGCCTCAAAGCGGGCGGCGGCCGACAGGGCGTCGTCAACCCCGCCGCCGGTCAGGGCGCGACGGCCGGCAAGGCCCGCCAGGCCGCACAGCGCCAGGGCGCCGGCCGGACCGGGGTCGGCTGCAACCGGGGTCAGGGTGGCCGCCACGGCGGCTTCCAGGCCCTCGTCCCCGAACAGGTCCGCGCCGAGCAGGGCGCAGAAGGCCTGTTCCACACGGGCCAGGGCGGCGCCGGTCGGGCGGCGGCCGGCTTCGAACTTCGATGCCGCGGCCTCAGCGCAGGCGGCGGCCTTGCGCAGGGCGACCGCGTCGCCGGAGCGGCGGGCGACCTCGCGCCAGACCCGGGCCGCCTCCAGCTGGCGGGCGGCTGGGTCCCTGGCGCCGATGCGGCCGGCGGCGATGTCCGCGGCCCGAGCCTCCGCCTTCAGCAGGCGCAGGTCCAGCAGGTCGAGCAGGGCGGCGTCGCCCCCCGTCATCCCGTCGCGCGGCAGCGCCGCGGCGCCGAAGGCCTTTCGCAGATCCCGACCGAACTCGAACATGCTCAAACGGTCTCCGACGATCGTCCCGGTCCGGCACAGTCCGGTGGGTCTCTCATCGGTTCAGAGCAAAGCCCGAACCGTCGGCGTTTACAACTCGTTAACCATATTTCCTGTCAGCGATCCCCAACTCAGTAGGGGATCGGCTCGCTCGGGGCAGGCGGAGCCGTGGCGCCCGGCGGGGCCTGGCCGGGGGGCGGCTCGGGCTCCGGATCGGGTTCCCGGGTGAGGATTTCCAGCTCGCCGGCCTGGCGGCCGAAGTCGGCGGCGAGGCCTTCGTAGAAGCCGTTGCGCGGGTCCGGCTCGGTTTCCGGCTCCGGATCAGGCAGCAGCCAGTCGAAGTCGCGGGCCGGCAGGCCCTGGTGCGCCACCACCATGTACTGGCGCCAGATGGTCGAGGGCATGCCGCCGCCGGCGACCCGCTCCATCGGAGTATCGTCGTCATTTCCGACCCAGACGCCGGTGACGATGTCCGGGGTGAAGCCGATGAACCAGGCGTCGCGGTAGTTCTGGCTGGTGCCGGTCTTGCCCGCCGCCGGGCGGCCGAAGGCGGCCCGCGTGCCGGTGCCCTTCTCGACCACGCCCTTGAGCATCTTCACCATCATCGAGGCGTACTGGATGTCGTAGACCGGCGCGGCCTGGCGCTCGGCGCGGGAATAGACCGGCTGGCCGTCCTGGGTGGCGATGCTCTCGATGATGTAGGGCGTCACCCGTTGGCCGGCCTGCTGGAACACCTGGAAGGCGCTGGTCAGCTCCAGCAGGTTGACCTCGTAGCTGCCCAGGGTCACGGACAGGTCCGGCCGCATCGGAATGGTGGTGAACCCGAACCGGCGGCTGATCTCGCCGATCGCCGGGCTGCCGACCTCCTGGCCGACTTTGACCGCCACGGTGTTGATCGAGCGCGCCAGGGCGTCCTCGATGGTCACCGGGCCGCGATAGCCGCCGCCGTAGTTCTCCGGCTCCCAGTCGCCGAACTTCACCGGCCCGTCGACTCGGATGTCCTTGGGCAGCAGCCCGGTCTCCAGGGCGGCGGCATAGACGAAGGGCTTGAAGGTGGAGCCCGGCTGGCGCTTGGCCTGGACCGTGCGGTTGAAGGGGGCGACGTCGAAGTCGGTCCCGCCGACCATGGCCCGGATGGCGCCGTCGCTGCTCATCGAGATCAGCGCCGCCTGGCTGGCCTTGGCCTTGACCCCGTCCGTCGCCAGCACCTTCCGCACCGTCTCCGCCCCGGCCTTCTGGAGCCGGCTGTCGATGGTCAGGCGGACGGTCAGGTCGGGGGCGTTGGCGCCGGCGATCTTCACCGCCTCGTTGGTCGCGTAGTCGAGGATGTAGCCGATGTCGCCCTCCTCCTGCAGCGCCTTGGCCGACAGGGCGGGGGGGCTGTCGATCGCCGCCAGCTCCTGCTCGCGCGTGATCCAGCCCTCGCGGCGCATGCGGTCGAGCACCAGGTGGCTGCGCTGCAGGGCGGCGGCCATGTTCTTGTTCAGCGCCAGGCGCGAGGGGGCCTTGGGCAGGGAGGCCAGCAGGGCGGCCTCGGCGATGCTGAGCTCGGCCGCCGGCTTGCCGAAGTAGCTGCGGCTGGCCCCGTCGATGCCGAAGGTGTTGGCCCCGAAATAGATGCGGTTGAGATAGAGCTCGAGGATCTCGTCCCGGCTCAGCACCCGGTAGAGCCGCCGGGCCATCACCGCCTCGTGCAGCTTGCGCTTCATCGTCTGCTCGGGCGTCAGGAACAGGCCCTTGGCCAGCTGCTGGGTGATGGTCGAGCCGCCCTGCACCGTGCGGCCGGCGCGCCAGTTGACGTAGGCGGCGCGGGCGATGCCGTGGAAGTCGAGCGCCCCGTGCTGGTAGAACCGCCGGTCCTCGGCGGCCAGGAAGGCCTGGGGTACGTGCCTGGGCAACTGGCCCAGCGTGATCCGCTCGCCGTAGCGCGGCCCGCGGGTGGCGATCAGCTCGCCCTCGCGGTCGAGGAAGCGGATGCCTGGGGCCCGGTTGACCGCGAACAGGGCGGCGCGCTCGGGCAGGGGCGGGACGTCGGTCAGGTACTTCTGCCAGATGTAGACCCCGCCGGCGACGGCCGCGATGGTCCCGATCACGAACAGCACCAGCAGGGTGATCCACAGCCACTTGAGGCGGCCGAGCCCGGCGCGGACGGCGTCCCAGTCGAACGGCCTGCGCTCCCCGCGCTCGACGGTCGCCCTGGGCCGCCGCGCCGGCTTCTCCTTGCGCGGCTTGGGCGCCTTCTTCTCCTTGACAGGCCGCTCGATGCGCGCGGGCTCAGCGGCCTCCTCCGGCTCCGCCGCGGACTCCGTCTCCGTCGCCGGCTGGGAGTCCGGGAACCTGAAGGGCTCGAGGGACCAGTCTTTGTCGTCGGAATTGGGCACGGGCGCGGGATACCTGACCGATTGGAGCCTGGGCGGGAGACCTTTGCGTTCCGACCCCCCGGAACCCCGGGTGTATCCACCCGGCGCCGGAAAGGTCTATGACGCAAGGACCATGCCGCGCAAACCCTTCTGGGAATACAAGAGCCTCCGCCAGATGACGGTGGTCGAATGGGAGAGCCTATGCGACGGCTGCGGCCTGTGCTGCCTGGTTCGCTTCGAGGATGAAGACAGCGGCGAGGTGATACCCACCCGCGTGCACTGCCGGCTGTTCGACCCGGACCGCTGCGCCTGCGTCGACTACGCCAACCGCCGGGCCCACGTCCCCGACTGCGTCAAGTTGACGCCGCACAACATCGACGCCCTGCCCTGGATGCCGCCCAGCTGCGCCTACCGCCGGCTCAACGAGGGCAAGCCCCTGCCGGAATGGCACCCCCTGGTCACGGGCGATCCGGAAAGCGTCCACCGCGCCGGGGTGTCGGTCCGTGGCCAGACGATCGGCGAAGACACCCTGGCCGAGCCCGAGGACGCCCTGGACTACGCCGCCTGGGACCTGACCGAGGACCGCGGCGACGAGCCTTACGAGAATTAGTCGGAACCTCGGCGAGCGCCGATCAAGTGGTGTCTCGGCAATTTCCACCTCCACAGCGAGTATCCGAGAACTGTATTCAAGATTTCTACGCTCATATTGAGCTAGTGCGACATTTCGACCAGGGCCCGCTACGGGAATATTAACTTCCGCCGCCAATGTTCGCCCCCTACTCGCGCATTCACCGGGGGGTGATCAGCATGCAGTTCAAACGTCTCGCCATCGTGGCCGCCGCGCTCGCCGCCATCTCCGCGCCCGTGGTGGCCAGCGGCGACCAGGTCCAGGTTCTGCTGCAGGCCTATCAGCGGCCGACTGCCATTCCCGCGCCGGCCGACAATCCGATCACCGAGGCCAAGGCGGAACTGGGCAAGGCGCTGTTCTTCGACCCCCGGCTGTCCGGCTCGGGCGCCATCTCCTGCGCCAGCTGCCACAACCCGGGCCTGGGCTGGGAGGACGGCCTGGCGCTCGGCGTCGGCCACCAGGGAACCAAGCTCGGCCGCCACACCCCGACCATCCTCAACACCGCCTGGGCCGAGCCGCTGTTCTGGGACGGCCGGGCGACCACCCTGGAGGAACAGGCCAAGGGCCCGATCGCCTCCAGCGCCGAGATGAACATGCCGCACGAGGACGTCGTGAAGGTGGTCCAGGGCATCCCCGGCTACCGCACCGCCTTCGCCAAGGCCTTCCCGGGCGAGCCGATCGATCTCGACACCATCGCCAAGGCCATCGCCACCTACGAGCGCACCGTGGTCTCCGGCCAGGCCCCGTTCGACCGCTGGGCCGGCGGCGACCAGGCGGCCATCTCCGAGAGCGCCAAGCGCGGCTTCGTGCTGTTCAACACCAAGGCCCAGTGCTCGACCTGCCACATGGGCTGGCGGTTCACCGACGACGGCTTCCACGACATCGGCCTGGCCGGGGACGACATGGGCCGCGCCAAGGTGATGCCCGGCCTGCCGATCCTGGAACGGGCCTTCAAGACCCCGACCCTGCGCAATATCGCCGAGCGCGGCCCCTACATGCACGACGGCTCCCTGGCCAGCCTGGAGGCGGTCGTCGACCATTACGACAACGGCTTCGTCCGCCGCCCGTCGCTGTCGGCCAGCATCAAGCCGCTGAACCTGAGCAAGGACGAGCGCGCCGACCTGGTCGCCTTCATGCGGACCCTGAGCAGCCAGGATCCGCCCGTCGTCCTCCCCAACCTGCCCGCGTCCGGAGACACCTCGCAATGAAGCCCGCCCTGCCGCCCCGTCTGCCGCTTGGCCTGGCCTGCGCCGCCGCCCTTTCGATGACCACCGCCCTGGCGACCGGCGCCTGGGCCGCCGGGATGGTCAACGTCGACCAGAAGGGGCTGGCCTTCAGCGCCCCGGCGCTGACGGTGAAGAAGGGCGTCGTCCTCAACTTCAGCAACAGCGACACCACCTCCCACAACATCCTGATCACCGGCGCGGGGGTGAGCCTGAACAGCGGCCTGCAGCAGCCGGGCGTCTCCTTCAAGGCCCCGATGGTCAAGCCGGGGACCTACCAGGTCATGTGCGGCATCCATCCGAAGATGAAGATGACCGTGACGGTCAACTAGAGCCCATGTCCGCTCCGGAGACCCTGGCCGCCAGCCACCGCTACCCGCGCCCCTTCCAGGCCCTGCACTGGGCCCTGGCGCTGCTGGTGGGCGCGCAGTTCGCCCTGATCGTGGTGCTGCGGCAGCTGGAGTCCCTGGAGTTCGGGCGGCTGGTGCTCAGCCTGCACCGCCAATGCGGGGTTCTGATCCTCGGCCTGGTCCTGGCGCGGCTGGCGCTCGGCTTGCTGGTGCGCACGCCCAAGTCCCCCTATCCCTCGCCCTTCTGGCAGAGCGCCGCGGCCCACCTGGTCCACTGGGGCCTGATGGCCGCCCTGGCCGCCCAGCCGGTCCTCGGCATCCTCACCGCCTGGGCCCGCGGCGACCAGGTCACCCTGCTGGGCCTGGTCAAGCTGCCCGTCCTGGTCCAGCTCAGCGAGCCGACCGGCGTCGCCATCGGCGGCTGGCACGGCGCGCTGGCCTACGCCATGGTCGGCCTGCTGGCGGTGCACATCGGCGCCGTGGCCTTCAACCACCTGTTCCGCAAGGCACCGGTGCTGGAGCGGATGCTTCCCGCCCCGCCGGCCGACCGACTGGTCAACCGCATCCCCCTGACCGTCCAGCTCATCGCCTGCTGCGGCCTGATCCTGGTCATGACCCTGTCGGCGGGGGCCTACGGCGCCCAGCAGTACAAGGCCTTCAACAAGCTGCGCTCGACCTTCGACGAGACCGAGGTCGCCGCTCTCGACGAGATGCGCGCCGCCCAGCTGGCCCTCAAGGCCCTCGCCGTCGATCCCTCCGCCGCCGCCGACGCGGCGACCACCGTCCAGGCCTTCGAGTCCCGGATGAGCGACCCGGCCGCGAGGGCCGCCGTCGCCGCCTCCGCCGCCGCGCTCGGCCGCCTCGCCGCCGACCCCGCGGCCCTCTCCACGGGCGCCTTGGCCGAGGCCGAGACCCAGCTGCAGTCGGCCGTCGACAGCCACTACATGGTCGTCTTCCAGCGCCGGCTGGACATCGCCGAAACCGCCGCCAAGGGCCACGACATGATCGTCCTGACCCTGGCCCCGACAATCATCCTGTCGGCCATCCTCGCCTTCCTGCTGTCGCGCAGCATCCTGTCGGCGATCCCCCACGCCCGCGGCGTCGTCCGCCGGGTGGAGGAAGACGCCGCCATCGAGGCCCTGCGCGTCGTCGGCCGAGGCGAGTTTGCGGTGCTGATGCGCGACATCCTGCGGATGCGCGAGGGCGTCGTCGCCCGCCAGGTCGAGGCCCACGCCCGCCAGCTGGCCCAGCAATCCGAGCTCGACCGCCTGTCCCGCGAACAGCAGGAGCGCGAGGCCGAGACCGCCCGCCGCCAGGCCGCCGAACAGGCCGAGGTCGTCGAGACCCTGGCCGGCGGCCTCTCGGCCCTGGCCGGCGGCGACCTCTCCGCCCGTATCGGCCATGCCTTCCCCGGCCAGTACGACCGGTTGCGCGCCGACTTCAACGCCGCCGTGGCCAGGCTGGAGGAGACCGTCCGCACCATCGCCGCCACCGCCGGCGGCATCCACGGCGGCTCGGCCGAGATCGCCCGCGCCGCAGCCGACCTCTCCACCCGCACCGAGGGCCAGGCCGCCAGCCTGGAGGAGACCGCCGCCGCCCTCGACGGCATCACCGTCACCATCGAGAAGTCCGCCGCCGACGCCCAGCGCGCCGCCGAGGTGGTCCGCGCCGCCCGCGAGGAGGCGGACGAGTCCAACCGGCTGGTCGCCAGCGCCGTCCAGGCCATGGGCGACATCGAGGACAGCTCGGGCCAGATCGGCCGCATCATCGGGGTGATCGACGAGATCGCCTTCCAGACCAATCTGCTGGCCCTCAACGCCGGGGTCGAGGCCGCCCGGGCCGGGGACAGCGGCCGCGGCTTCGCCGTCGTCGCCCAGGAGGTCCGGGCCCTGGCCCAGCGCTCGGCCGAGGCCGCCAAGGAGATCAAGGCCCTGATCGCCGCCTCCGGCCGCCACGTCGGCGCCGGCGTCGACCTGGTCGGCCGCACCGGCCAGGCCCTGGGGCGCATCGTCGACCGGGTCGGGGAGATCGACGCCCTTGTCGCCCAGATGGCCGCCTCCGCCCGCGACCAGGCCGTCACCCTGGTCCAGGTCAACGGCGCCGTCGGCCACATGGACGCGGCGGTCCAGCGCAACGCCGCCATGGTCGAGGAGACCACCGCGGCGGCCTATGGCCTGGACGAGAACGTGGACACCCTCGGGGGGTTGATCCGGCAGTTCTCGGTGGGCGACGAGGAGCCGGCGCGGGAGGCCGTGCGGCGCCGGGCTTAGGGCGGCCGATGGGAGTTTCGGTGACGGTGCGCTTGTTGCAAAAACAGATGCGCCAGGTCATCGCGCGGCCACGGATCACCAGATCCGCACCCGTTCCTTCGGGTCGAGATAGAGCCTGTCGCCGGGCTTCACGGCAAAGGCGTCGTACCAGGCGTCCAGGTTGCGAACGACGCCGTTGACGCGGAACTCGGCCGGGCTGTGCGGGTCGGTCATCACGTCCTGCCGCAACTTGGGCTCGCGGACCTTTGCGCGATAGGTCTGCGACCAGGACAGGAAGAACCGCTGCTCGCCCGTGAAGCCGCCGACGACGGGCGCCGGCCTGCTCCCAAGGGAAATCCGATAGGCGTCGAGCGCGAGGCTGAGCCCGCTCAGGTCGCCGATGTTCTCGGCCAGCGTCAGGGCTCCGTTGAGGCGCAGGCCGGGCAGGGGCTCGTAGCCGGAGTACTGCGCCGCCAGGGCCTCCGCCCGCACCCTGAAGCGGGCGACATCTTCGTCGGTCCACCAGGCGCGCAGCACGCCGTCTTCGTCCGACTTCGAACCCTGGTCGTCGAAGCCGTGACCCATCTCGTGACCGATCACCCCGCCGATGCCGCCATAGTTGACCGCGGCGTCCGCGGCCGGGTCGAAATAGGGCGGCTGCAGGATCGCGGCCGGGAAGGCGATCTCGTTGAAGAAGGCGTTGTAGTAGGCGTTGACCGTCTGGGGCGTCATGCCCCACTCGTCCCGGTCCGTGGGCTTGTCCAGGCGGCCGGCCTTGCGCCGCCACGCCCACAGCCTGGCGCGGGCGCGGTTGCCGATCGCGTCGCCGGCTCGCACTTCCAGGGTCGCATAGTCGCGCCAGGTGTCGGGATAGCCGATCTTCACCCGCAGCTTGTCGAGCTTGCGCAGCGCGGCCTGCCGGGTCGCGGGCGCCATCCAGTCCGCCTGACCGATGCGTGTCCGATAGGCGGCGCGCAGGGTTTCGACCAGGGCGACCATCTGCGCCTTGGCCTCGGCGCTGAAATGGCGGCGCACGTAGAGTTCGCCGACCGCCTCCCCGAGCGCCGAATTGACGGCCCCGGTCGCGCGTTTCCAGCGGTCCCGCTTCCGGGGCTGGCCGGACAGGGTGCGGCCGTTGAACTCGAACGACAGGTCGTCGAAGGCCGCCGGCAGCACGTCCGCCGCCGCGTTCAGCATGTGGAAGGTGAGATAGCCGCGCCAGGTCCGGACCGGGGTGGCGCGGAACAGCTTCGCCAGCCGTTGGATGGCGTCCGGCTGCTTGGCGCCGAACAGGTCGTGGCCGGCCGGGATCCCCAGCGTGGCGAAGACGTCTTCCCAGGGAAATTCGGGCGCCAGGGCCTTCAGGCCGGCGCGCGACTTTTGATTGTAGGTGAGGTTGCGGTCGCCTCGCCTTTCGGCCGGCCAATGCAGGGCCGCGATCGCGCTCTCGAGTTCCAGGATCGCCGCCGCGGCCGAAGCCGGTTCAGGATAGTCCGCCAGCGACAGCATGGCAGCGACGTAGGCCCGGTACCTGTCCCGCGCGCCGGCGAAACTCGCCTCGGCCTTGAGGTAGTAGTCGCGATCCGGCAGGCCCAGGCCGGCCTGGCTGACGTTGACGGTGTAGCGGTCGGGGTCCTTGTCGTCGGCCCAGATGTCGATCGACAACGGCCCGCCGGCCCCGAGGTCGACGCGCGCGGTCAGCCGGGCGATCTCCTCGTGCGATCCGGCTCCGGCGATCGCGGCGAGGCTCGCCTGGATGGGGCCGAGGCCGGCCTCTTCGATCGCGGCGGTATCGAGATAGGCGGCGTAGAAATCGGCGATCTTCTGCTCCGAAGAGCCCGGCTCGTGCGGCCGCTGGATCAGGTCGTCGAGGATCGCCTTCACGTCCGCTTCGGCCTTCGCGCGCAGGGCGAAGAACGGCCCCCACGAGGCGCGGTCCGGGGGAATCTCGGTGGTCTTCAGCCACGCGCCGCCGCCATAGCGGAAGAAGTCGTCGCCCGGCCGGACCGTCGGGTCCATGCCCTCGACGTCGAAGCCCCAGTCGCCGATCGCGGGCTTGGTCGCGGCGGCGGCCACGGGCCGGGGCAGGAGCGGAAGGCAGAGCGCGGCGCCCGCGGACGCCAGGAGGCCGCGCCGGCTGACACCTTCATTTCGGCTCCTGTTGTTCATAGGCTCCACCACCACTTCGAGCAGCCCGCTGGCGCGCCGGAAATTTCCTGCCCGCCCAGGGCCAAGGGTGATATGAGGAGGCGCCTACCTAAGTTCTGGGGTCAAATGAAAATCCGGACAGCCATCCGACGGAGCGCGAACCCTTGACGCCAGCCTCCGACGACGACCCCGGCGGAGCTGCCATCGGCGCCCTGCTCAGGCGGATGTCCGACCGGGTCGACCGGGACGCCAACCGGGTCTACGCGCGATTGGGCGTCAGCTTCGAGCAGCGCTGGATGGGCGTGCTTGACCTCCTGGCGCGGCAAGGGCCGATGTCGGTGAAGGATCTGGCCGACAGCCTGAAGATCAGCCACCCGTCCGTCAGCCAGACCCGCGCCTCGCTTCTGGCGGCGGGCCTGGTGGCCGAACGCCCCGATCCGGCCGACGGCCGGCGCCGCACCCTGCACCTGTCAGCGGAGGGCCGGGTTCTGGTCGAAACGCTCGCGCCCATCTGGGCGGCGCTCGACCAGGTGGGCCGGACCCTCGATGCCGAGGCGGGCGGCGTGGTTCCTGTCCTGATGGGCCTGGAGGCAGCGCTGAACCGCCGCTCGATCCTGGACCGCGTGGCGGACGCACTGGCCGGCGCAGACGTGCCTGCGCGCGAATAGCGAAAGGGCAGGTCAGCCCAGCTCGACGGGAAGGGCGGATCGGACCGGCGTGGGTGGCGGCGTTGGGTACTGGCTGGCTGCAGCCTTCCTCCTGCTCCCGCCCTCCGTGTCAGCTCAGACGCCGCCGCTTGTCTCTCGCGCGCAGCCTTGCGCGTCGCTTGGCAGCCCACAGGAGGACGCCTGTCACGCTAAGGGTAGCCGTAAGCAGGCCCGCCGCACAGATTATGAGCTGGCCGGCAAGCCCGAAGACCAGGCCCGTGTGCAGCGGATAGCGGGACTGCATGACGAGGTCGCCCGCGGCGCCTCGCCCGGCGAGTTCGGAGGCGCGCACGCTGCCGTCGCGAGCGTCGATATAGTACCAGTCGGGCCCGAATCCCCGACGGGGATCGCCGTCCTTGTAGCGCGTCAGGGCGACGCCGTAGGCGTGCAGGGCCGGGGCATGGAGGACATAGGCCGCGGTTCCGGGTCGATCGTTCGCCGCCGCCTGCGCCCGGGCGCGCGCGACGGCCTGATCGAAGGACAGGATATCCGGGCTGGCCCCGGGCGGGACCGGGCGCTCGAAGAAGGGCGGCGACACCGGAAAAAAGCTCGAGACGACGGGTTCGAAGACCTGGTCCCGGAGGTTCAGGCCGACACCGGTCACGGCGGTGACGAGCAGCACGATCCAGAGCCAGAGCCCTGGCGCGCGGTGAAGGTCCAGGGTCCTGCGCTCGAAGGCGGCGCGCGGCTTGATCGAAAGGGCCCTGCCCCAGCCCTGGAGCTTGCGGCCGCCTCGCGGCGCCGAGAGAACCAGGGCGGCGATACAGTCGATGCTCCAGAGCAGGGCGACCACGCCCATCAGATACAGGCCCACCTGCCCGGGCGCGTGGAGCGTGTAGTGAAGCTTGAACAGGAACGGGATGAGGTTCTCCCGCTCCAGGCAGCACGCCCCCCACAGACGCTTGCCCA
This sequence comes from Caulobacter sp., assembly GCA_035627755.1. Taxonomy (GTDB): domain Bacteria; phylum Pseudomonadota; class Alphaproteobacteria; order Caulobacterales; family Caulobacteraceae; genus Caulobacter. The sequence continues at coordinate 15,869 of DASPLD010000160.1, forward strand.
ACACGGCGCCGGAGACGGGGTTTGCGTAGACCTCGTCGTAGGCCAGGTCGGCGCCCGGCGCGGCGGGCTCGACCCGGACCAGCGCCGAGCCGTCCGCCTCCCAGGGCGGCTGTATCGAGACGACAGCGGCCTCCGGAAGGCGCGCCTCGACCCGCTCGCGGAGCGCCTCCAACGGCAGGTGAGCTCCCCCGGACTCGACCCGGAAGAGGTGGGGATTCAGCGTGGCGTCCAGCTCGCGTTGAAAGGCGAGAACGGCGCCCGTCAGCCCGGCCATGATCAGGAAGCCGGCGAGCGCCAGGCCCACATATCTGTGGAAGAGGACGAGGACCTGGCGCACCGGACCTAGAACGCGGCTTCAATCGAGAGCTTGAAGGTGCGGGGGGCTGCCGGGAAGACTTCATAGAGGCTGAAGGCGTGGCTGTAGATCTCTTCGTCCAGGACGTTCTGGACAGCGGCCACCAGCCTCACGTTCTGGCTCGCCTGGAAGGCCGCGCGAAGGTCGACACGCCAGTAGGCGGGAAGCTCAAACGTCTCCTCCAGATCCCCGCTCCGCTCGCTCACGTAGTTGGCCGTGCCGCCGATCTCCAGGCGCTCGGCAGCCTGGTAGGCGGCGTCGAGCGCGAAGGTGTGGCTGGGGACGTTGCGCAGGCGTTTGCCGACCAACGCCGCATTGGTGTCCTCGGTCGTCTCGCTGTCGGTGAAGGCGTAGCCCGCATAGAGCGTCAGGCTCGGGACGGGGGTCGCAACGGCCGATAGCTCAAGACCGCGCACCCGCTGTTCGCCGATGGAGATCTGGAAGCTGGGGTTGGCCGGGTCGGAAACCGAGACGTCGGCCCGGGTAAGCTGGAAGACCGCCGCCGTGGCCGAAAGACGCCCGTTCCAGGCCCGGGCCTTCAGCCCGGCCTCGTATTGCACGCCGGTTTCCGGATCCAGCGGCGCGCCGCCGACCCGCGTGCCCTGGGTCGGAACGAAGGACGTCGTGTAGTTCGCGAACAGCGACAGATTGTCGGTCGGCGCAAAGACCGCGCCGAGCTGCGCCGTCCACTGGGACGGCGACTGGGAGAAGGTGTCCGAGGTCCCCGCCGCGGTGCTCACGAAGAGATCTTCTTCCAGCTTCGAGTAGCGGGCGCCCGCCACGAACTGCAGGGCGTCGCTCACCTTGAACCGGTTCTGGACGAAGACGCCGTAGGCGTCGGACGTCCGGTCCGTCACGTCGCTAAGGTCGTCGATCGCGAAGATCACCGGCGGCTTCGCCGTCTTCTGGAAGGCCGGTGCGTAGAGGTCGAGGCTTGGGATCAGGCCGATCGTACGCGTCAGATCCAGTTGCGAGCGCCGGTAGTCGGCGCCCAGGAGCAGATTGTGCTCAAGCGGCCCGGTCTCGAAGCGCAGGCGAAAATCGGTGGAGAGGGCGTAGCTCGACTGGGTGGAGTTGGCGTCCATGAGGGCGCGCATCAACAGGCGCTGGTCCGCGTCTTCCCAGCCCAGCAGGCCAAAGATCTCCTCCCCCTTGTTCCGGCCTTCCGACCAGGAGGCCGTGCCGCGCCAGGCGGCTCCTTCGGAGAACTCATGCTCCAGGCGGGCGGTGAGTTCCGTCGCCGAGCGCGTGATCCCGTCAAAGGCGGGATCGGTGTACTGGCGCTGCGGCGGGAGGGGCCCGTTGGGGTTCTGCAGCACGGTTCCCTCGGCCGGCATCCCGTTGAAGAAGGCGCCCCAGTGCGTTCGCGAATAGAAGCCCTCAAGGGTCAGCGTGGTGCGCGGCGCAAGCTCGAAGGCGACGACCGGGCTGACGAACTGGTGCTCGCGGTCCCAGATCTCGATGAACGACTCCCGCTGCTCGACGGCCGCGGTAAGGCGCCCTCGGACCCGTTCGGAAAGCGGACCCGTGACGTCGCCGGTCGCGCGCAACAGGTTGTAGCTTCCGAATTCGAATCCCGCCTCTGCGGAGAAGTCGCCCTCGGGCTGCTTGGTGACCACATTGACGATCGCCCCAGGCTGAGCCTGGCCGTACAGCACCGAAGCGGGCCCCTTCAGGACCTCGATGCGCTGGACGTTCACCGCGTCGCGCGGCTGATTCAGGAACGAGACCCCGACGCCGTTGACCGTCTGCGTCGTGGAGAACCCGCGCATCAGGAAGCTGTCGCCGAACGCATCCAGCTCGGATCCATCGCGCGAGGCGCCCGGGACCAGGCGAAGCACATCGCCGATCGTCTCGGCGCGGGTGGCGTCAAGCAGCTGCTCGCCGAGCACATCGACCGTTTGCGGAATCTGCCTCGCCGCCTCGCCCTCCAGGCGGCCGTAGACAACGATGGCCTCGACATCGTCCGCCGCGGGTTGAGCTTGCGCCGCTCCCGCCAGGGCCGTGGTTGCAAGACAGATGGAAAGCAGTCGCCGCACGTGTTTGTCCCCATTTTCCTAGAGAGCGGCGCTATATGGAAGATGCGAGTGAATGCAATTGCGACCCAGCAAGGCCGCATAGGCGATCAGACGCCTGATGCCGATCAGCCTCGCGGACCGGCTGCGCCGCCTGCGAAACTTGCGACTCGCGGGCGATGCGCGGCCCGTACGAGCTTCTCCGATGGGTCACGACCCGGCCACTCCGACCCGCCCGGCACATCCCGTAGGCCGCCCTGATCAGCCCCCCAACGCCAAGGGGTTTGATGGGCGCCGGTCGGCCGCAACGGGCAGGGCGCGGTCCGCTCTTGTCGTATATGGTAATGAAAACTACCCTTCCTGAGCACAGGAAAGGACGCCCATGCCGGCCTGCTACACCGATCGCCTCAGTGTCCGCCCCGGCGAGCGGGTCAGCCTGCACGCCAGCGCCGCGCGCGGGCCGTGCGCCCTGCGGATCGCGCGGATCGGCAGGGCGCGGACCGAAGTGCTCGCCCTTGACGGCCTGGTCGTCGGCGATCATCCGACGCCGCCCAATGTCGACCGCGACGGCTGCGGCTGGCCGGCGGCGGCCGAGATCGAGATCGGGTCCGACTGGGCGTCCGGCTATTACGACATCGTCCTGACCGACGCCGACGGCGGCGAGGCGCACCACTTCGTCTGCGTGAAGCCGCCGGCCAGCGAGCGCCGGTCGACGGCGCTGCTGGTGCTGGCGACCAACACCTACCATTCCTATAACTGGTGGGGCGGGGCGAACGCCTACTCCAACGTCACCGGCCTGATGTCCGGCCAGGTCCCGTTCGACCAGGCCATGAACGAAGCCATCGGCGTGCTCTCGACCCAGCGGCCGTTCGCGCCGCTGATCGTGGCCCCGCCGGCCGACGCGCCGCGGCTGGTCAACATGACCCGGCGGGGGTTCCGGGAGCGTCCCTGGGCCAGCGACCGAGACTGGATGGTCGCCCATCGGGCCTCGCCCTACGACGGCTCGGCGGGCTTTCTGCACAAGTGGGAGCATGTCTTCGTCGCCTGGGCCGAGGCGCAGGGCTACGCGCTGGACTTCGCCACCGACTACGACCTCGAGGTCGAGCCGGACCTGCTGGCGGGCTACCAGGCAGCGCTATTCGTCGGCCACAGCGAGTACTGGTCGGCGGGCGAGCGTGACCAGGTCGAGCGCTTCGTCGACGGCGGCGGCAACCTCGCCGTCCTGTCGGGCAACAGCTGCTTCTGGAAGGTGCGCTGGGAAAACGACGGCAAGACCTATGTCTGCCACAAGTGGCAGGGCTTCGAGGCCGAGGACGTGCCGGCCGAACAGGCGACGCACCTGTGGTCCCACCCCGCGTTCGGGCGCCCGGAGGCCGAACTGACGGGCCTCAGCTTCCTGTTCGCCGGCTACCACCGGCTGGGCATGTGCGTGGCGCGCGGTCAGGGCGGCTTCACCGTCTACGACGACCGGCACTGGGCCCTGGAGGGCTCGGACCTGTTCTACGGCGACATCATCGGCGGCGACCTGCCGCTGATCGGCTACGAGAGCGATGGATGCCGCTTCCAGTTCGGCGACGACGGCCTGCCGAAGGCGACACCGATCCTGGGCGTGCCGGAAAACCTCGAGATCATCGGGGTCGCGCCCTGCGCCTTCGGCGAGGAGCCGGACCGCGGCTACAGCCCGATCATTCCGCCGGAGAAGCTGGACGTCGTCGCCGAGATCACCTGTGGCGACCCGAGCCCCCAGAGCCAGGCCAGGGTCCTGCGCGGCCACGCCGTGCTGGCCAGCTTCCGGCGCGGCGAGGGCGAGGTGTTCAACAGCGGCACCACCGAATGGGCGCACGGCCTCGGCAAGGACCCGTTCGTCGAGGTCATCACCCACAACGTCCTGCGCCGGTTCGGCGTCAGCCGCCCGGGCCCGGCCTGACGGGAGATCAGCTCTCCAGCATGCTGTGCATGAAGGCCAGCTTGGCCGGCGGCTCCAGCGGACCGGCCGTCTTCAGGAGCTTGAAGGCGTCGTCCGCCGCCTCGACCGCGAAGTCGATGTCGGCGTCGGTCATCGCCGCGCAGATGAACATGTTGTGCCAGGGGTGGAAGTAGACGCCGCGCTTCAGCAGCGCCTGGTTCCAGAAGTATCCCCGGGCCAGGGTCGGATCATCGTCGATCATGATCAGTGGCAGCTCCGCCGGGCCCGTCTGGCGCAGGGAGAAGCCATGGCGCGCGGCGCTCTCGTCCAGCCCGTCGCGCAGGCGCTGGCCCAGGGCCTGGGTGCGCTCGAGGTAGTCGGTGTCGCGGATCCGCTCCATCGTCTTCAGCGCCGCCGCCATCGGCGCCGCGGAGAACCAGTAGGAACCGGTGGCGTAGATGGTCGCCGCCGCCATCCGGGCCTTGTCGGCGCCCAGCAGGGCGGAGATCGGATGGCCGTTGGCGATTGCCTTGCCCCAGCTCGACAGGTCCGGCTTCACCCCGACCAGCGACCAGCTGCAGTCCCGCGCCAGGCGGAATCCGGCGCGGACGTCGTCGACGATCAGCAGGGCGCCGCGCTCGTCGCATAGCTCGCGGGCGCGCCGGGCGTAGGCCGGGTCGGGCAGCTCCTGGTCCACGAAGGTGTCGTGCTTGATCGGCGAGGCGAACACAGCGGCCAAGTCGTCGCCGGCCTCGCGCACGGCGGCCTCGAGGCTGGCGACGTCGTTGTAGTCGTAGAACAGCTGGTTGGCGCGGTCGGCCGCGGTGACGCCCTTCTTCAGCGGCGTGCACCAAGGCGCGGCCCCGTGATAAGCGCCGCGGGCCAGGACGATGGTCTTCCGGCCGGTGTGGTTGCGGGCGATCATCATCGCCATGGTCGTGGCGTCCGTTCCGTTCTTGCAGAACATCGCCCAGTCGGCGTGGCCGACCATGGTGGTCATGGCCTCGGCCAGCTCGACCATCGCCTCGCCGGGCCCGGTCATGGTGTCGCCCTCGCGCAGCCGGGCGACGTAGGCGTCGTCGATCTCACGATCGCCGTAGCCGAACAGGTTGGGACCGTAGCCGCACAGGAAGTCGAGGTAGCGGTTGCCGTCGACGTCCGTCAGGTGCGCGCCCTTGGCGCCGGCGAAGAACTGGGGGTAGTCGTCGGGCAGGAGGAGGACCGACTGGTGGCCGTACATTCCCATCGGGATCACCGCCTGGGCGCGCTCGGAAAGCGCCTTGTTCTTGCTGTTGGTCCAAGTCATCCGGCCCGACTCCAGAAAGATAGCTTTGACTAGCTTATCGCTTGGCGGGTACAAATCAACAGGCCAGGATGAGGGGAAACATGGGCCAGGGACTTCTCTGTATCGGCCTCACCACGTTGGACATGGTGGCCAGGCCCATCGATGCGCTGCCGCAGGGCGAGGGCACCACGCTGATCGAGGGCGTCGCCATCGCGCCGGCCGGCACCGCCGCGGGTGCGGCGATGGTCGCCGCGACTCTTGGCGTTGAGACCCGGCTGGCAGGGTCGGTCGGCGGCGACCTCATGGGCCGGGTGGTGCGGATGGCGCTGGCCGAGGCCGGTGTCGACACCGCGCTGGTTGACGTCCTGGACGACTTTCCGACCTCGGCCACGGTGCTGACCATCGACTCGAAGGGGCGGCGGCCGAACTTCCACGCCCTCGGCGCCGGCCTGTTCGCGCCCGCCGACGAGCGCGTGATCGAGGCGGCGCGGGCCAGCGCCTTCCTGCACTACGCCGGGATCGGCGGGCCGCGCCTCGACCGCGGGGCCGGGGCGGCCGTGGTCGCGGCGGCGAAGGCGGCCGGCGCCACGGTGACCTGCGACCTGATCTCGCCGCAGCCGACCGCCCTGGCGGAGCTGGAGCGCCTGCTCCCCAACGTCGACTACTTCATGCCAAGCGTGGGCGAGGCGTTCGCGCTGTCGCGGACCGAGGATCTGGGCGCCGCGGCGGACTTTTTCCTGGCGATGGGCGCCAGCGCGGTGATCATCAAGAACGGCGGCGCCGGGTCCTATGTCGCCCTGGGCGGCGAACGGACCGCGCTGGGCGCCTACGACATCACGCCGCTGGACACCACCAGCTGCGGCGACTCCTACTGCGCCGGGTTCATCGCCGGGCTCGACCAGGGGATGGCGCCGCTGGACGCCGCGCGCTTCGCGACCGCCGTCGCCGCCCTCGTGGCTCAGGGTCTGGCGACCCTCGGCAAGCTGCGGAACCGCGAGGGTGTGCTCGAAGCGATGCAGACGATGACGCTGAAGGAGCCCGGCTGATGGCGACGGCGGATGAGAACGCCCTGCGCGTGCGCATGGTCGAGGTGATGCAGGCGATGGAGGCAAGGGGCCTCAATCGCGGCGTCTCCGGCAACGTCTCCGCCCGCCTGGGCGATGGCATGCTGGTGACGCCGAGCGGCGTGCCGCCCGGGCGCCTGACGCCGGAGGCCATGGTTCACATCGCCGGCGACGAGCGCATCGCTCCGGGACAGCTGAAGCCATCCAGCGAGTGGCGGATGCACATGGGAATCCTGCGCCGCCGGCCCGATGTCGGCGGCGTCGTGCACTGCCACTCCCGCCACGCCACCATCCTCGCCTGCGCGGGCCGGCCGATCCCGGCCGTGCACTATATGGTCGGGGTCAGCGGCGGGACGACAGTGCCGGTCGCGCCCTACGCGACCTTCGGCTCGAAGGAACTGGCCGACGGGGTCGTCGACGCACTCGAAGGCCGCTACGCCGCCCTGATGGCCAACCACGGCCAGATCGCCGCCGCGCCGAGCCTGGGCATGGCGCTGCTGATCGCCGAGGAGATCGAGGAGCAGGCCGCGGTCTACTATGGCTGCCTGGCCATCGGCGGTCCGAATCTGCTTACCGACGACCAGATGGCCGAGATCATGACCCGCTTCCGGTCCTACGGTCAGAAGCCGTGAGCCACGCGGCGTCGGCGGCGGAACCGGCGGCCGGCTAAGGCGCCCCGTACTGGGCGGCCAGCCGCTGATAGTGCAGAGCCACCATCCAGCAGACGTCCGCGTTGATGCGGTCCTCGTCCTGGTCAGGCTCCTCCAGCACCAGCTCGGTGGCGGCGTACATGATCTCCGTGGTCAGCCGGGCGCTGCGGTACAGCTCCGCGTCGGGCACCCGCGGATAGGTCCGCCGCAGGGTGTCGGAGATCTGCCTGGCGACCTTGTCACGCGAGGCGATGCGGATGTCGCGCAGCATCGGAATCGCCCGCAGGGCTCGCATGATCCATACCCCGCCCGGCATCTGGCGGGTGATCTCGTTGACCTGCTTCTGCATGCGGATGTTGCTGTCCACCGCCTTCGCCAGGTCCCGGGCCTCCAGGCCGCCGGCCTGCATCCAGGCGAAGACCGCGTCGTCCTGGGCCTCCATAAGCCGTCGCGCCAGCTCGCCGAGGATCGCGTACTTGTTCGGGAAGTAGCGGTATAGCGCCGGCGGCGTCATCCCCGCCCGCTCGCAGACCAGGTTGGTCGACAGGCGCTCGAACCCCACCTCGCCAAGCAGTTCGCCGGCCGTCGACAGCACCGCCTCGAAGGTCGTGCGGGCGCGTGTCTGGGAAGGCGTGCTCCGGGTGTCGAGCGAGAGGGCGGGCGTCTCGGCGATGTACGCGGCGCGCTTCGTCATCTCACCTCTGCCGAGTCTTCCGCGCGGGCGAACGCCGCGCGACGGGTCGGTGACGAGCGTATTTCATCGGGGACGACAGGTCATCCTTGGCGCATCATTTCCCACGTCTCCAGGCCGGGCGGAGCCTTTCGGCCAGCCCGGGGTTGGTGTGGGGCAGTGAGAGTCCAGACCGATGCGTACCGCCGACGAATGCCTTGCCAAGGCCGCCGAACTCGACCGCCAGGCCCAGGAGTGCGACACCCCCGCCGCCGTCGAGGCGTTCGCCGAGATGGCCCGGTCCTGGCGCGGCGTGTCCCGGCTGGCCCTGTTCCAGGACAGTTGCGCGCCCCCATCTTGAGGGGCGACTTGGCCGCCCGACCGGCGTAGGATGTCCGGCGGGCGCCAGCTCGGCGACCCGGTCGCCTGCGCTCGCGGATCGGAAGCGCCCCCCCGGCATGAGCAACGCCCTCCAGGACATCGCGGAGGCTCAGACGCTCGCCCAGGCGATCGTCGACACCATCCATGAGCCGCTGCTGGTGCTGGACGCCCGGCTGCGGGTGATGGCGGCCAGCCGCGCCTTCTGCGAGACCTTCATGGTCGACCGCGACGAGACCCAGGGGGCGCTGCTCTACGACCTGGGCGAGGGCCAGTGGGACATCCCGGGCCTGCGCCTGCTGCTGGAGACCATCATCCCCGAGCACACGGCGATGGACGGCTTCGAGGTCAGCCACGACTTCCCGCGCCTGGGCCTGCGGACCATGCTGCTGAACGCCCGCAAGGTGGTCTACGAGACCAGCCCGGACATGACCATCCTGCTGGCCTTTACCGACGTGACCGCCCGCCGCGCCATCGAGCGCGACAAGGACCGGCTGCTGCAGCAGACCGAGGAACTGCTGCGCCAGAAGCAGATCCTGCTGCAGGAGATGGAGCACCGGGTCGCCAACAGCCTGCAGATCATCGCCAGCATCCTGATGCTCAAGGCGCGGGCGGTGACCTCCGACGAGACCCGCGGCCACCTGAAGGACGCCCACCAGCGGGTGATGTCGGTGGCGGCGGTGCAGTCGCACCTGCACGCCTCCGAAGGGCTCGACCAGATCGAGGTCGGCCCCTACCTGACCAAGCTCTGCGCCAGTCTGGGCGCCTCGATGATCGGCGACGACCGGCCGATGAACCTGACGGTGGCCGCCGACGCCGGGCGGCTCGGCTCGGCCCAGGCGGTGAGCATCGGACTGATCGTCACCGAGCTGGTGATCAACGCCGTGAAGTACGCCTTCCCGGCGGCGCGGCCGGACGCGGCGGTGCGGGTCGGGTTCGAGAGCGGCGGCGAGGCCTGGCGCCTGACGGTTTCCGACAACGGGGTCGGCAAGCCGGCGGCCGATGCGGACGGGACGGGCGGGCTGGGGACAGTGATCGTGCAGGCGCTGGTCAAGCAGCTGGGCGCGCGGATGGAAACGGCCAGCGACGGGGCGGGGATGTCGGTGGCGGTTGCGCGAGGGTGACGAAAAGGGCCCCCCGGCATCGCTGCCCGGGAGCCCCTCGTCCGCGGCCGAAGCCCGGGGATCAGACGCGGCGGCGGCGGATGACCAGGTGGTAGATGACCAGCACCAGCACCGCGCCCACGACCGCGACGAACAGGCTGTAGAGGTTGAAGCCGGTCACCCCGGCGCTGCCGAACTGGTTGAACAGCCAGCCCCCGACCACGGCGCCGACGATGCCGAGGATCAGGTCCATGACCAGGCCGCTGCCGGTCTTGTTGACCAGTTTGCTGCCGATGAAGCCGGCCACGATGCCGAGGACGATCCAGGCGAGAATGGACATGAGCAGTCTCCGAAGGTCGGCGACGACCGCGACCCGTGGTCAGTGAGCGGTTGGCGGTGCGGTTGGTTCCGGCCGCGCGAGCGGCGGTTGCCGGGCTAGGCGCGGGTGGCGCTCAGTCTTGCCAGGGCGGCCAGTTCCAGGGCCGCGGCCTTGGCCTCGTACTCGTCGGCCATCCGGGTCAGGGTGCGGCAGGCCGCATCGTCGAGGGCGCCTTCGGCGAGGCGGCGGCAGCGGCGGGCCTGCGCCCGGAAGTCCCCGGCCCGAATCTCGTCGGTGAGGTCTTCGAGGATGTTGACGGCCCCCGCAAACCGTCCGTCGCGGTCGAAGATCGGCGTGGGATGGGGGCGGAAGGTGACGCGGGTTCCGTCCGGGCGTTCGGCCACCGCGGTGACTCCGCGCAGCGGGCGCTGGGTGTCGATCGCGACGGCCATCGGGCATTCGTCGTGCGGCAGGAATTCCCCGGCGTTGGTGTAGAGGCGCCAGGTGACGCACCAACGGTCCCGGCCGACCTCGGGCCGGCGGCCGGTGAAATCGATGCAGGCGGGATTGAAATAGGTCACCACCCCGTCGGCGTCGGTCACATAGATGGCGGCGGGAAGGTCATCGAGGGCCGCCCGCAGCGCTTCCTGACCGGCCAGGACGGCGGCGAGGGCCCGTTCCAGGATGGGGTCGGCGGCGCTGCTGGACATGACTGGACTTTCCGCGGAAGCGGCGCGGCCCGGTGGACAGGAGGCGGCGTCATGATTCATCTAGCACATCCCGCACCTTGGCGGCCAGTTCCGCGCTGCCGAAAGGCTTGGTGATCAGCCGCACGCCCTTGTCGAGGCGGCCATGGTGGATGATGGCGTTGCGGGCGTAGCCGGTGGTGAACAGCACCTTCAGCTGGGGGCGCAGCTCACGGGCGCGGCGGGCGATGTCGGCGCCGGTCATGCCGCCGGGCAGGACCACGTCGCTGAACAACAGGTCGACGCGGGCCTGGCGCTCCAGCAGGCGCAGGCCGGAGGGGCCGTCGTGGGCCTCGATGACGCGGTAGCCGAGTTCCCGGAGGACCTCGACCGAGTAGGCGCGGACATCGTCATCATCCTCGATGACCAGGATGGTCTCGTCGCTGGTTCCTTCCGGGACCGGGGCCTCGGCCTCGGGATCCTCGGGGGCGGCGGGGGCGAGGAGGCGGGGCAGGTAGATCTTCACCGTCGTGCCCTGGCCGGGCTCGGAGTAGATCTTGATGTGACCGCCGGACTGCTTGACGAAGCCGTAGACCTGGCTGAGGCCGAGG
>DASPLD010000161.1:0-11116 GCA_035627755.1 Caulobacter sp.
AAGCGCGCGAGGCCGCCTGCGCCCTGGTCATCAACCCGGCCGGCTACGGTCACACATCCGTGGCCCTGCTGGACGCGCTGAAGACTCTGGCTATTCCGGTGGTCGAGTGCCACCTGTCGAACCCGGCGGCGGGGTAACAAGCGGGCCATGCGTATCCAGCTGAATGGCGAAGAACAGGCGTTCGAGGGGGTGGCCACCGTGGCGGCCCTGGTGGCGGCGCTGGACCTCGATCCGCGGAAGGTGGCGGTGGAGCGGAATCTGGAGATCGTGCCGCGGTCGACCTATGCGGAGACGCCGGTGTTGGACGGGGACCGGATCGAGATCGTGACGTTTATCGGGGGTGGGTGAGGGGTGACGGTCTTCCGGCGCGGCCGGATGACTGTCACCGTTCGGCGCCCGACGGTGACAGTCACGCTTCGCGAGACAGTCACCCGCAAGCCTTAAGCCACGTCGTAGTCCGCCATCTGCGGCGCCCTCATCACCTTCATGTAGGTCGCCGTGTCAGCGCTCCAGTTGTTGGTGATCTTTCCGGAGGCGGTCTTGTACCAGCTGGAGCAGGCCCCGGCCCAGGCGGTGCCCTGCAGGTCTTGCTGGAGCTGGGCGTTGAAGCGGGCCTGGGCGTCCGGTTTGACCTTCAGGGCCGTGGCGCCCTTGGCGCGCAGGGCCTTCAGCGCCTCGACCATGTATCCGACCTGGGCTTCGAGCATCAGGATGATGCTGTTGTGGCCAAGGTTGGTGTTGGGGCCATAGAGCAGGAAGAGGTTGGGGAAGCCGGCGACCGTGACGCCGTAGTAGGCCTCGGCGCCGTCCTTCCAGGCCTCGTCGAGGGTGAGGCCGTTTTCACCGGTGATCTTCAAGGGCGCCAGGAAGTCGGTCGTCTCGAAGCCGGTGCCGAAGACGAGGACGTCGCAAGGGTGGTCGGCGCCATCGCCGGTGCGCACGCCGGTCGCGGTGACCTCGGCGACGTCCTCGGTGGCGAGGTGGACGTTGGGCCGGGCGATCGCCTGATAGTAGTCGTCGGAGACCAGGATGCGCTTGCAGCCGATCGGGTAGTCCGGGGTCAGCTTGGCGCGGAGGACCGGGTCGGCGACGGTCTTTTCGAGGTAGCCGAGGGCCAGCTTGCGGAAGTTCTCGGCCGACTTCGTCCCCTGCTGGAAGGCCTTGAAGCGCAGGTCCATCATCTTCCAGACCAGCCAGCGGTGGGCGCGGTCGAGGCCGGGGACGCGGCGGTAGAGGGCGCGGCGCAGGGGCGTCATCGGCTTGTCGAGGCGGGGCACCATGTAGTTGGGGGTGCGCTGGAAGACGATGACCTTGCCGGCCGTCTTGGCGATCTCGGGGATGTACTGGATGGCGCTGGCTCCAGCGCCGATGCAGCCGACGGTCTTGCCGGCGAGGTCCACGTCGTGGCGCCAGCGGGCGCTGTGCCAGAGGGGGCCGGCGAAGGTCTCCCGGCCGGGGATGTTCGCAAAGCTCGGGCGGTTGAGCTGGCCTAGGCCGGAGACCAGGACCGGGGCGGAGAGGGTCTCGCCGGACGTCAGGGTGACGGTCCAGCGCCGCCCGTCCCAGTCGGCGCGCGCGACCTCGGCGTTGTAGCGGAAGCGGTCCCTGACGCCGAAGCGCTTCGCCACGTCCTCCATGTATTGGCGGATCTCGGCGTGGCCGCTGTAGGCGCGGGTCCAGCCGGGGTTGAGGGCGAAGCTGTAGGAATAGAGCCGCGAGGGAACGTCGCAGCAGGCGCCGGGGTAGGTGTTGTCGCGCCAGGCGCCTCCGAGGCGGTCGGCTTTTTCGAGGACGAGGAGGCGAGAGAAGCCAGCCGCCTTCAGCTTGATGGCGGCGCAGAGGCCGCCGAAGCCGGCCCCGATGATGATGGCGTCCAACTCTGCCAAGGCCCGTTTCCCCATGTTTTCCACGAGCATGGCGCAAGGCCGCCGTTCCCGAAAGCGTGACCTCGCGGCAGCGGTCTTGCGGTTGCACTGCACACAGGCGTGAAGTGGGGGAGTGAGGGTCCGGTCTGGTCCCTCCCTGACCCTAAATCGCGGCTCGGCCGCGAGGCCGGCCGCCTAACGGTGGGAGGTCACTCCATGGGTAGAAAGGCAGGCGCCGTCCGGACGATCGTCCTTGTCGGTCCGAACGGCGCGGGAAAAACCACTCTCTTCGAAGCCCTGCTGCACGCGGCGGGGGCGACGGATCGCCAGGCTCCGGTCGGCCAGGGCTCGGTCGGCGACGCCAGCCCGGAGGCCCGGGCGGCCGGCCAGTCTGTGGAGCTGAACATCGCCAGCTTCGATTTCATGGAGGACCGCTACGCCCTGATCGACTGCCCCGGATCGGTGGAATTCCGGGCCGAGGCGGACCATGCGCTGGCCTGCGCCGACCTGGCCCTGCTGGTCATCGACCCCGAGCCGGACAAGGCCATCCTCGCCCAGCCCTGGCTGAAGGAGATCGAGCGGCTGGGCGTGCCGCGGGCCATCTTCGTCAACCGGATCGACCAGGCGCGGGCCAACGTCGACGAGCTTCTCAAGGCCCTGCAGCCGGTGAGCGCGGCGCCGGTGGTGGCGCGGCAGCTGCCGATCTGGAAGGACGAGCACGTCACCGGCTACATCGACCTGGCCCTGGAGCGGGCCTTCGTCTACCGGCCGGGCAAGGAGTCCGAGCGGGTCGACATTCCGAGCGAACTGCAGGCCGAGGAGGCCGACGCGCGGTTCCACATGCTGGAGCAGATGGCCGATTTCGACGACGCGCTGATGGAGCAGCTGCTGTCGGATGAGACCCCGGACCTGTCGGCGGTGTTCGCCGACATCATCGCCGAGACCCGCGCCGCCCAGATCGCGCCGGTGTTCTTCGGGGTGGCGCAGCAGGGGTGCGGGGTGCGGCGGCTCCTCAAGGCGCTGCGGCACGATGCGCCGGAGCCCGAGGCGGCGGCGGCGCGGCTTGGGGCCAAGGGACCGGCGGCCTATGTGGTCAAGACCAGCCATGCCGGGCAGGCCGGCAAGCTGACCTATGCGCGGGTGCTGGGCGCGGACCTCGCCGACGGGACGGACGTGGTGCTGCCGGACGGGCAGAAGGGGCGGATCAGCGGCCTGTTCCAGGTGATGGGCCAGGCGACCAAGAAGGTCGGCTCGGCCCGGTGCGGCGACGTGGTGGCGCTCGGCAAAGTGGAGGACGCCCATGCCGGCGACCTGCTGAGCGTCGGCAAGGCGCCGGCGCGGGCCGCTGTGTCGGCGACGCCCAGGTTCCCCGTCTACGCCATCGCCATCGAGACGCGGGACCGCAAGGACGACGTGCGGCTGTCGGGGGCGCTGTCGAAGCTGCTCGAGGAGGATCCGGGCCTCAGCCTGGTGCATGACGGCGAACTGCATGAGATGCGGCTGGCCGGGCAGGGCGAGGCGCACCTGCGGATCGCGCTGGAGCGGCTGAAGCGCCGGTACGGCGTCGAGGTCTCCCAGCACGCCCCGACCACCCCCTACAAGGAGACCATCCGCAAGGCGGTCACCCAGCGCGGGCGGCACAAGAAGCAGACTGGCGGCCACGGCCAGTTCGGCGACGTGCTGCTGGAAATCCGGCCGCTGGGACGGGGCGAGGGCTTCCAGTTCAGCGACCGGATCACCGGCGGGGTGGTGCCCAAGCAGTGGATTCCCGCCGTCGAAGCCGGGGTCCGCGACGCCATGGAGAAGGGGCCGCTCGGCTTCCCGGTCGTCGACGTGGCGGTCACCCTCGTGGACGGCAGCTGGCATCCGGTCGACAGTTCCGAAATGGCCTTCCGCACGGCGGGCCGGATCGGGATGAGCGAAGGTCTGGCGGCGGCCTCGCCGATCCTGCTCGAGCCGATCGAGAAGCTGACCATCTACGCGCCCAACACGGCGACCGCGCGGATCACCTCGACCCTGTCGAACAAGCGCGGCCAGATCCTGGGCTACGACGCGAGGGATGGCTGGCCGGGATGGGACCGGATCGAGGTCTGCATGCCGCATGCCGAGCGCCAGGACTTCATCATCGACCTGCGCTCGATGACCCAGGGCCTGGGCGCCTTCGAGGCGGAGTTCGACCACAGGGTGGAACTGACCGGGCGGAAGGCCGAGGAGGTGGTGGGCCAGCGGGCGGGAGCCTGAGTGGGGGCAGCGTCCTTCGACACGCCCGCCGGCCGCGGGTCGAAGGACGCACCTTCAGTCCACTGCCCGGGCGATGATCCGCATCGCGTCCGCCACGATCGCGTCCTGCGCCTTCTGGTCGGCCGTGGAGCCGGAGAGGAAGACCACGACCGCGTACTTGCGGCCGTCCCTGAAGGTGACGATGCCGATGTCGTTGGTGGCGGCGGTGACGCCGAACCGCGCCCCAGAGGAGCCGGGCTTGTGGGCCAGGGTGGCGCCGGGGGGCAGGCCGGCCTTGAGCCGGGCGGCGCCGCGCGGCGTGTCGGTCATCAGTTTCAGCAGGAGCTTCGTCGAGGCCGGCGACAGCAGTTGCCCGGCGTCGAGCATGCGCAGGAAGCCCAGGGCGGCCGAAGCCGTCGCGGAGTCCCGCGGGTCCTCCATGACGGCGTCCCAGGCCCGGCGCCGGTCGGCTTCGGGGACGGCCGTCCAGGCCTGGTCCAACCCCGTCGCCGTGCGCCAGGCCGGCCGAAAGGAATGGAGCCCCAGGGCGTCCATGGCCAGTTCGCGCTCGTAGCGGTCGATGCGCAGGCCCTGCAGGCCCTTGCCGACCAGCCAGGCGTTCAGCACCCCGGGCCCGCCGATCCGGCGCATCAGCACATCGGCGGCGGTGTTGTCGCTGTCGCTGACGGCCCGGTCGAGCAACTCGCCGACGGTGTAGGTCGTGCGGCCCGGCCAGGCGGCGGCGATCGCGCTGTATTGGGGAGACAGGTCCATGTCGCCGATGGTGATCACCTCGTCCAGCGACAGCCGGCCGGCGTCCACCTCCGCCAGGACGGCCGCCCCGAGCGGCGCCTTGAACACGCTCTGCATCGGGAAGGACTGGACGGCGTTGCGGGCCCACATCTCCCCGCCCTCTAGGTTCTGCACCGCCACCTCCAACCGCGCCGGCTGGGCCCGTTCGGCCAGCAGGGTGACCTCCCTGTCGAGCAGCTTGACGTTCAGGGGCGGCGTCTTGGCGACGGTGTCGTCCTTCGACCCGCAGGCAGCGAGAAGGAGGATGGCGGTGACGAGGAGCGCGCGCATGGGGCGAGCCTAGCGCCGGGGAGCCGGGTTGGATAGGAAGCCTCCATGTCTTCCCGTCCCCCCGTGATCATCCTCAACGAACCCCAGCTGGCGGAGAATATCGGGGCCGTCGCGCGGGTGATGGCCAACTTCGGGCTGTCGGAGCTGCGGCTCGTGCGGCCAAGGGACGGCTGGCCGCAGGAGCGGGCCTGGGCCAGCGCCTCGGGGGCCAGCTGGCCCCTCGATGGGGCGAAGGTGTTCGAGACGCTGGCGGAGGCGATCGCCGACCTTACGCTTGTCATGGCCACGACGGCCCGGCCGCGCGAGACCCAGCTGCCGGTGCTCACGCCGCGCCAGGCCGCGGCCGACCTGCACGGGCGTGTGGCCGCCGGCCAAACGGTCGGCCTCCTGTTCGGCGGCGAGCGGGCCGGACTGGAGACGCAGGACATCGCCTTGTGCCAGGCGATCGTGACCATTCCGGTGGACGAGCGGTTCCGTTCGCTGAACCTCGCCCAGGCGGTGGCGCTGAACGCCTACGAGTGGCGGCTGGGGGTCGACGAGGGCCCGCGCCAGGCCTTCGCGCACAACGCCCTGCCGCCGGCCGACCAGGCGTCGATGCTCGGCCTCTATGAGCAGCTGGAGCGGGAGCTCGACGAGGCGGGGTTCTTCCACCCGCCGGAGAAGCGGCCGTCGATGGTGCGGAACCTGCGGGTGGCGCTCGGCAAGGCGCAGATGACCGAGCAGGAGGTGCGGACGATGCGCGGGGTCGTGACGGCGCTGTCGAAGGGCCGGGGCCGGGTCCTGGCCAAGCTGGCGGCCCAGAAGGCGGCGAAGGGGGAGTAGCTCCCTGCCCCGACTGAGATGGGCGCAAACGCGTCGAGTTCAAGAATTGGCAGGCGGCGAATTCTGCGCAGATTGCACAACCCTCGGCGGACGGGACGGAGGGTGGAATGAGCGATCATGCGGTCGTGATCGTCGGGGCGGGGCCAACCGGACTGATGCTGGCCGGAGAGCTGGCGCTGGCCGGGGTCGAGGTTCTGGTCGTCGAGCGGCGGCCGAACAGGGACCTGGTCGGCCAGCGGGCCGGCGGCCTGCACGCCCGAAGCATCGAGGTGCTGGACCAGCGGGGAATCGTCGACCGTTTCCTCAGCGAGGGCCAGGCGGCGCAGGTGGCGGGTTTTGCCTGGATCCCGCTCGACATCAGCGACTTTCCGACCCGGCATCCCTACGGGCTGGCTCTCTGGCAGAACAGCATCGAGCGGCTGCTGGCTGACTGGGCAGACGAACTCGGCGTGCCGGTCCGGCGCGGGATGGAGGTCACGAGCCTTCACCAGAACGAGGGCGGGGTGGACGTGACAATGTCCGATGGCGCCAGCCTGCGAGCCGCCTGGCTGGTCGGCTGCGACGGCGGACGCAGCCTCGTCCGGAAGGCGGCGGAGATCGACTTCCGCGGCTGGGACCCCACGGTCAGCAATCTGATCGGTGAGGTCCGGCTGGCGGAGGAAGCGCCCTGGGGGCTGCGTCAGACCGAGCACGGGGTGCAGTCGCTCAGCCGGGTCGAGGGCGGGGACACCGTCCGGGTGCTGGTCACCGAGCCGCGGGTCGACTTGACGGGCGAGGCGACCCTGGCGCAGCTCAGCGAGGCCCTGACCGTCGCCTATGGCAGCGACTTCGGACTGCACAGTCCGGTCTGGCTGTCGCGGTTCACCGATGCGGCGCGGCAGGCGGAGACCTACCGGCGGGGCCGGGTGATGCTGGCCGGGGACGCGGCGCACATCCACTACCCTACCGGGGGGCAGGGGCTGAACCTCGGCCTGCAGGACGCGGTCAACCTCGGCTGGAAGCTGGCGCAGGTGGTCAAGGGGACGTCGCCAGAGGCCTTGCTCGACAGCTACCACGCCGAGCGCCATCCGGTCGCCGCCCGGGTGCTGCAGGACACCCTGGCCCAGTCGGCGCTGCTGCAGCGGGCGGATGTGCGCACACAGGCCGCGCGAAGCGTGGTCGCCGAGCTGCTCGGGCTCGACGAGGCCCGCAGACAGATCGCCGGACGGATGTCCGGCCTGGCGCTCCGGTACGATCTGGGTCCGGGACATCCGCTGCTCGGCCGCCGCATGCCTGACCTCGACCTGGAGGCCGGCGGCCGCCCGGCGAGGGTCTTCGAACTGCTGCATCATGCGCGGCCCCTGTTGGTCAGCTTCGCTGAGCCCCTTGACGCCGGGGCCTGGCGCGATCGCGTCGAGGTGGTGGAGGCGCGGTACGCCGGAGCCTGGACCCTGCCGGTGATCGGGACGGTGGCGGCGCCCTCGGCCGTTCTGATCCGTCCCGACGGCTATGTCTGCTGGGTTGGCGAGGGCGATGACCATGGGCTCGCCGAGGCCCTGGAGACTTGGTTCGGATCGCCGCGGGGCTGACCGCTTGGCATTTTGAAACCGCTTGGTTACATTTCCGGCCAACAAGAGGAGGCGCCGGTGAATCGTCGGGAGCTGATGCTGGGGATGGGCGGGCTCGGGCTGGCGGGGCTTGCGGCGCCGGCCTCCGCGCAAGGGCAGGATTTCAAGGCCATCGCTCGGGAGGCCTGGCTGTATGGCCTGCCGCTGATCGAGATGGAGACCACCCGGGCCCGCCATTTCAAGAGCGGAGCGAAGCCGAACGTCTTCGCCGGCGGCCGGGCGCTGGCCGATCACACCAGCCGCAACGTCACCACGCCGAACAACGACACCCTTTACCGCTCGGCCTGGGTCGATCTCTCCGGAGGGCCGGTGACCCTGACGGTTCCCGCGCTCGGGGATCGCTACTGGTCCGTGGCGGTGATGGACATGTACACCAACAACAACGCCGTGCTGGGCAGTCGCACGGTGGGCGGCCAGGGCGGGACCTTCATGCTGGCCGCACCCGACCAGGCGGCGCCGATCCTGGACGACCGCACAGAACCCTATGTGGTGCGCACGGCGACCTCGCTGGTCTGGGTGTTGGTCCGGGTGCTGATCGACGGACCGGAAGACATGGCGGCCGTTCAGGGCATTCTGGCGCAGTTCACCCTGGCCGGTGGAAAGCCCGGCCCGGCGGCCCCGCTCCCGGTTGCCCGCGACGCGGACCCCGGGGCCTATTTCGGCAATGTGCGCGCCCTGATGGCCGCCTATCCGCCGCCGGTGACCGACCTGAAGATCATCCGTCGCAGCGCCGGTCTGCTGGGCGGCGCGCCGCCGCAAACGGCCGCCAAAGCCGTGCAGGCCCATGCCGCGGCCATCGAGGCAGGGGTGGCGGAAGCCCGGGAGTTCGCCAGGGGCGGCTGGGCGCGCCAGGCGCCGATCCAGGGCTGGACCTATCCGCCGGCCAGCCTCGGTGACTTCGGGCAGGACTATCCGTTCCGGGCGGCCATCGCCCTCGGCGGGCTGGCGGCTCTGCCCCGGGTCGAGGCGATGTACCTGCGGCCGGCCGCCGAGCAGGACGGCCTGTTCCTCAGCGACAGGACCTGGCGGCTCAGCCTGCCGGCCGAGGTTCCGGTCGACGCCTTCTGGTCCTTGTCGATGTACGAGGCGACCAGCGACGGCCAGCTGTTCTTCACCGACAATCCGCTGAAGCGCTATGCCCTTGGCGACCGAACCAAGGGGCTGAGGCGCCGAGCCGACGGCGGGGTAGACATCTGGATCGGCCGAACCGATCCCGGCGGCGACAGGACCTCCAACTGGCTCCCGGCGCCAAAGACCGGTCCCTATGCCGTGACCTGGCGCGGCTACCTGCCCAGGCCCGCCCTGCTCAACGGCCAATGGCGGATGCCGCCGATCGAGGCCGGCTGACCTGGCAGCGCCTTTCGTCGCGCCCGGCGGCGGCCCATCTTGGCGGAATGAGCGCCGCCGAGTTCTTCGCCTCGTTGCCGATCCCCATCGTGCAGGCGCCGATGCTGGGCGCCTCCGGGCTGGAGATGGCGGCGGCGGTGAGCGGGGCGGGTGGCCTGGGCTCGCTGGCGGGCGGCGCCCTGGCCCCGGAGGAGATCGTCGAGCAGACCCGGGCGATGCGGGCGCGGACGGCGGCGCCGTTCGGGGTCAACCTGCTGATCGTACGTCCTGCGCGGCCGGATCCGGAGGAGGTCGCCGAGGCGCTGGAGCGATTGGCGCCCTGGCACGACCGGCTGGGGATCGACCTGCCGGTTCCGCCCAACGACTACGCCCCTGACTTCGACGCCCAGTTCGCGGCGCTGCTGGCCGCCGCGCCGCCGCTGGCCTCCTTCACCTTCGATGTCCTGGAGGCCGATCGGGTGGCGGCCCTGAAGTCGGCCGGGACCCTGGTGGTCGGCACGGCGACCACCGTGGCCGAGGCCCGCGCCTGGGCAGCGGCTGGGGCGGACGCCATCTGCGCGCAAGGGGCGGAGGCCGGCGGACATCGCGGGGAGTTCCTCAAACCCGGGCCAGAGAGCCTGGTCGGGACGATGGCGCTGGTTGCGACGATCCGTGAGGCGGTGGACCTGCCGGTGATCGCCGCCGGCGGGATCATGGACGGGCGCGGCCTCGCCGCCGCCCTGGCGCTGGGCGCGGCGGCCGCCCAGATGGGTACGGCCTTCCTCCGGGCCGAGGAGGCGACGATCAGCGCCCCCTGGCGGCGCAGCCTGGAGACGGCGGGCGACGATCCCACGGCGGTGACCCGCGCCTTCACGGGCCGAAACGCGCGCGGGATCGAGAACCGCTTCATGCGCGAGATGAACGGCGAAGAGGTTCCGGCCTATCCGGTGCAGAACCGGCTGACCCGCGAACTGCGGGCCGCCGGCGGGCGGCTGGGCGACGCGCAGGTGCTGTCGCTGTGGGCTGGGCAGGGGGTCTCGCTCGCGCGTCCCGGCCGGGCGGCGGAGCTGATGAGGGCCTGGTGGGCCGAGGCCGGCGAGGTTTCCGATGCCCTCCACGCCCGCACCCATGGACGAGGCGAAACGAGGCGCTAGGGTGCGCTCCGGACAGGAGACTCAGCCCCATGAAAACCCGCGCCGCCGTCGCTTTCGAAGCCAAGAAGCCGCTGGAGATCGTCGAGGTCGACCTCGAGGGACCGCGCGCCGGCGAAGTGCTGGTCGAGATCAAGGCCACGGGGATCTGCCACACCGACGCCTACACGCTGGACGGGCTGGACAGCGAGGGCATCTTCCCCTCGATCCTCGGCCACGAGGGGGCGGGCGTGGTGCTGGAGGTCGGGCCCGGGGTCACCAGCGTCGCGCCGGGCGACCATGTGATCCCGCTCTACACACCCGAATGCCGGCAGTGCAAGAGCTGCCTCAGCCGCAAGACCAACCTATGCACGGCCATCCGGGCGACGCAGGGCAAGGGGGTGATGCCGGACGGCACCAGCCGCTTCTCCTACAGGGGCCAGCAGATCGCCCACTACATGGGCTGCTCGACCTTCGCCAACCACACGGTGCTGCCCGAGATCGCGCTGGCCAAGATCCGCAAGGACGCCCCCTTCGACAAGGCCTGCTACATCGGCTGCGGGGTGACCACGGGGGTCGGGGCGGTGGTCAACACCGCCAAGGTCGAGCCCGGCGCCAACTGCATCGTCTTCGGCCTGGGCGGCATCGGGCTGAACGTCGTCCAGGGGCTGAAGATGGTCGGGGCGGGGATGATCGTCGGGGTCGACATCAACCCGGCGCGCGAGGAATGGGGCCGCCGCTTCGGCATGACCCACTTCGTCAACCCGAAGGAGATCGAGGGGGACATCGTCCCCCACCTGGTCGAGCTGACCGGCGGCGGGGCGGACTACACCTTCGACGCCACCGGCAACGTCACGGTGATGCGCCAGGCCCTGGAGTCCTGCCACCGGGGCTGGGGCGAGAGCATCATCATCGGGGTGGCCGAGGCGGGCAGGGAGATCGCCACCCGCCCGTTCCAGCTGGTCACCGGCCGGGTCTGGAAGGGCACGGCGTTCGGCGGCGCGCGGGGGCGCACCGACACGCCGAAGATCGTCGACTGGTACATGGACGGGAAGATCGAGAT
>DASPLD010000162.1:0-10519 GCA_035627755.1 Caulobacter sp.
TGCCGTCACGTTCACGCGTGTTGCAGCGGAAGATTTGCACCGCGAACTTCAAAAGATGGAAGTTCCTGGTTGCGAGAATTTGGAAGGACGGACTTTACACAGCTTAGCGCTTCAAATTCTTTCCCGGCAGCACGTTCTGGAAGCTCTTGGCCGCCATGCGCGACCACTAAACCGATTCGAAGTCGGAGCCTTAGTTTCAGACCTTGCGCCGTCGTTCGGCGGGAAAGATGCCTGCAAAGACCTTATTTCGGGCTACGAAGCCGCATGGGCTCAGAGCCAAGGTGACGATCCAGGTTTTGCGAAAGACAAAATTGAGGAAGCCTTCAACAGTGCGCTGCATTCTTGGATGAGATTCCACGAGAGTATGCTTATCGGCGAAGTGGTGCCGTATTTTGTCAAATACTTAAAGCAGAATCCACTAGCCCCGGAACACTTGGAGTATAAACATCTGTTGATAGATGAATATCAGGATCTGAACAAAGCTGAACAGTCGGCACTGGCTTATTTGGGTGCAAAAGCTACTGTTTGCGTTGTGGGTGATGACGACCAATCCATCTATAGCTTTAAGTCGGCTTATCCCGACGGAATCCGGCAATGGAAGGATGCCCATCCCGGCTGCGGCGATCTCGCCATGACAGAATGTCATCGCTGTCCCACGAGTGTTGTTGCGATGGCGAACAGCCTGATTGCGAAGAACCAAAATCGTACTGAACGCAACTTGGATCCGATTGAGGGTAAGGGGCCAGGCCACATCGAGGTCGTTCAGCTTGCCAATCCGGAGGCGGAAGCTGACTGGGTGGCGAAGAAGATTTCGCAATTGATCAATGGCGGGGCAGAGCCAAGCGACGTGATTGTCTTGGCGCAGCGTTCGAGAATAGCAAAGCGAATACTTGAGAAAATGGTCAGTAAAAGAATTCCAGCAAAATCCTACTATGATGAGAGTCAGCTCGACTCTCTGTCCGCTCAAGTGCGTTTCTCACTACTTAAATTGGTGCTGAATTCAGAAGACAGAGTGGCACTGCGCTTCCTACTCGGAGTCGGCCAACAAGATTTTCGCGCCCCAGCTTACGCGAGGCTGAGAGTGCATTGTGAAGAGGTGGGCATCACTCCATGGCAGGCACTTGAGAAGCTCGAAAGCGGTGAACTGACGATCAAGTATGCCTCACATCTGGTGGCCGTGTTTTCGAAGTTGAAGGCGGAGATAGAGACCCTGAAAGCGGCGAGTGCCGACCTTCCCAATCTGATTGAGCAGTTGTTTCCGCCCGATCAGGCAGAAATTTCGGAACTGCGGTCGCTTGCACTCTCAACCCTGGGCTCAGGGGAGGTCGACAGTGTCGAAGAGCTCTTCAAGCTCATGATGAAAGAAATAACCCAACCCGATATACGGCCTTCGATCGAGGAGGTGCGGGTTATGAGCCTCCATAAGAGTAAGGGCCTAAGTTCGCCGCACGTATTCATCGTGGGATGTATCCAAGGAATATTGCCTCAAGCTCCTAGCCCAAACACGCCAATTGCGACGGTATCCGCGCAGCTGGAAGAAGCGCGGCGGCTGTTTTTTGTGGGCATCACACGTGTTAAAGCAGACCCCGGCGCAGGAAAATTAGGATCACTTTACTTAACCTATCCACGAGAAATGGGAGCAGGCCTTGCTGCGCAAGCAAAAATCGCCTTCCATAAGGTGGTGTACGGAAAGGCGCAGTTGCAGCCCAGTATTTTTCTTGGTGAGCTAGGACCCCAGTGCCCCAATCCCGTCGCTGGCTAGCCGGATCGATTTGTCCATTCCTACGAGTGCGCGATCCCGGAGGGGGCACCGACAATCGTTAGGGCGTAGGCCGCGCTGGACTAACGGCTCCTTGCACGCCCGAACATGCACGCGCTTGACTGCTGGGCGCCGGGGCCGTTGGCGTAGTTATTTTCGAGCAGAAATGCGCTGCCGACGCAGCTGACATCGAAGATGAAGTCCTTGAGGTCGGTCGCCGACTGCCAGAACTCCGGGCGGCCGATCTCCTTGCTTGAGAAAACACGCACACCGGAGCCGAGCCATATCGATCTACCCGAGGCGGCGGGGTCTGACCGTTTGTCGAGGTAGTCAAGCCACTTGGCGTCCATGGTTGCCAGACGGTCTCCCATATTGGCAGCTATGGCCGAGGGATAGGGCGCTTTGGCTGACGGTTTGAAGGGCGCGCCTTGCCCAGCCGGAAGCTGGAAGGAGAGTTCCTCGCCTGACGGATTATTTTGGACGAACTCCATGAAGTCGGGGGGCAGCATCGAGAGGCCCACCGGCTGGAAGTCGGTAAAGGCGCTGGCCCAATAGTAGCGCTGATAGCCGGAGATGAAGGGAATGCCGTCGATTTCGCTGGGTAACAGTAGGATGGAGGTCTGACCAAACGCCCCCAGGCTCAGCCGGTCGTAGTGCGTTGGGCTCGACTCCGCCCGACCTCCTGGCCGACCTTCCCGCCGGTCGGACTCCCCGAGGGTCTCGCAGATATTACTGAACACGGGGTCGGCCACAGTCAGAAACTGCATGGTCAGTGTGCGCGACCCCGCGATATCCGTGGCGTAGACGGACATGCCATACATGGAGATGCCATCCTGCGGATGGCACCGTTCGCCATCGTATTCCCGCTCAATGAGATCTGACGGGCCCACAAACAACCAGTACAGCTTGGGGACGCCACTTGCGCTCTGGAGTCTCGAATCTCGGGCATCGATAAGGAACAGGTAGGCGGGGAGGTCTCGGATCTTGAGGGCGTCATCGCGGGCGCGCTGGCTATGCGCGGTCAGCAGGCTCTTCAGGCTGTCCAACCGGCTGTCAGAGCCGATATTGGTTTGGTTGATGGTATCGACATGGCCGGCCGTGACCCCGCCAGCCTGGCCGCTGGAGGAAACAGAAGGTGACTGGTCGGGGGGACCAGGCGAGCCTTTGCGCGAGGTCTGTGCCTCTGCGCTGCTTGCGAGCAGAAGGGCAACTACCAGCAGCCATCCGGGCCTCATTTCGGTGGCACCTGATTGACTTGGCCGACATATCCCGCCGTGACTCCGCCGGTCTGGTTTTCCGAGCTCACTGATCCAATGGTGACGGTTTGGGGAGGAGGCTGATTGGACGGAGGTTGTGCGACGGCTTGTGACGGAGATGCCGCATTGGTTTTTGCTGGCTGGTCAGTCGTGATGGAACGCTGAGCCGGCGGCGTTAGCGGCGGAGCCGCGACTTCTTGTTTGCTGAGCGAAGTTGCAGGCGTGGCGGAGGCTGCAGTCGGGAGCGGCGGCTTGGGTTCCATCGACGCCCGCAATTGCAGAACAGCAACAACTGCTCCTATCAACCCGGCCAAGGCACCCAACACCGTGAAGAACCGAACGATTCTGCGCACAGTCATATCGGCCCCCCAAATTGCGCGGCCCCGACACAGCTTAAACGATATTTCGGAAAAATTAACTAAAAAGCGGTGGTGCAGCAGCGAAGCAACGTCCGGGAGGCGCGCCCTTCCCCCCAAGTCGCGCCTCAGCTAACACTGCTCCGCACATCGCGACTCCCGTCTTGCGCCATTCCGGGCGTCGCTCCGTAAGTTCCGCCCGCGTCGACCTGGTCCGCGGGGCAATGGCGTGGCCGTTAAGTTCAGAGGGGCCCTGAATGCAGGTGACGCCGCGGGAGCGCATCGTTCTGGAGTCCATCGCCGAGCGCGGGGACGACCTCGTCGGGCGGGCGGTGGGCTGGTGCGCGGGCAATAGCGGGAGCCGGAACCTGGAGGGGCTGCGGGCGACCCTGGACCTGTTGACTGGGGTGTGGGGCGAGGCGCTGCCTCAGGCCGCGGTGAGCCATGAGGCGCTGGAGCCGACGGTGGAGCTGGGGGTCGATGGGCGGGAGAGCCTGCATCAGCCGCCGCCGGCGCTGCTGTTGACCATGCGACCGGAGGCGCCGGTGCAGGTGGTGCTGACCGGGCATTACGACACGGTGTTTGCGGCCGGCAGTCCGTTCCAGGCGGTCCGGGAGCGGGGCGACGGGGCGCTGAACGGGCCGGGGATCGCCGACATGAAGGGCGGGATCTCGGTGATGCTGGGGGCGCTGGAGGCGTTCGAGACCTTCCCGGGGCGCGAGGCGGTGGGCTGGCGAGTGCTGCTGAGCCCCGACGAGGAGATCGGGTCGCTGGGGTCGGGGGCGGTGCTGGCCCGGATCGGGCGGCTGGGGCATGTGGGGATGACCTATGAGCCGGCGCTGGCCGACGGGACGCTGGCAGGCGCGCGCAAGGGGAGTGGCAACTTCCATGTGAAGGTGACGGGCCGCTCGGCCCACGCCGGGCGGGCCTTCGAGGAGGGGCGCAACGCGGTGACCGCGGCGGCGCGGATCGCCGGGGCGCTGGACGGGCTGAACGGGCGGCGCGAGGGGGTGACGGTGAACGTGGCGCGGATCGACGGGGGCTCGGCGCTGAACGTGGTGCCGGACCTGGCGGTGGTGCGGTTCAACGTGCGGTTCCCGGACGAGGCCGGGCGGCGCTGGCTGGAGGGGGAGGTCGAGGCGGCCTGTGGCTGTGGGCGCGGGGACGGGCTGGGCGTGAAGGTGTTCGGCGGGGTGACGCGGGCGGCCAAGCCGTTCAACGCCGCGCAGGCGGCGCTGTTCGAGGGCGTGCGGGAGGTCGGGGCGGCCCTGGGCCAGGAGATCGCCTGGAAACCGTCGGGCGGGGTGTGCGAGGGCAACAACCTGTTCGCCGTGGGGCTGCCCAATGTCGACACCCTGGGGGTGCGGGGCGGGGATATCCACAGCGAGGCGGAGTTCGCCTGGCCGGACAGCTTCGTGGAGCGGGCGCAGCTGTCGGCGCTGATGCTGATGAAGATGGCGAGCGGCGAGGTGGACGCGCGGGGGCTGCGGGCGATGATGGGTGAGGGGGCGTGATCCCGCCATTCCTCTTCCGTCATCCCGGAAGGCCGCGAAGCGGGCTATCCGGGACCCAGGAGGGCGGGACCTCGCTCTCGGACGCGGCTTTGCGGCCGGCGCGCTGCAACCCCTGGGTCCCGGATAAGCGCGGCGCGCTTTCCGGGATGACGGAGATTTTGCAGAGCCGAGGGATGCTCACGGCGGTTTTGGGAATTGGGGTTGTTCTGGAATGTTTGTAGTCAGGCCCGCGGGTCCCAGTGATTTCGACACCCTGATGGAGCTGGCGGTGCTGTCCGGCCGGGGGTTCACCAGCCTGCCGGAGGACGAGCCGACCCTGCGGGAGCGGCTGGAGCTGTCGCAGGCGAGCTTCGCCGGCGAGGTGGCGCCGCCGAAGGCCTGGTACACCCTGATGCTGGAGGACACCGCCGACGGCGCGGTGGCCGGGGTCGCGGGGGTGAAGGCGGGGGTCGGGCTGACGCGGCCGCACTTCAGCTTCCGGGTGGTGACCCTGGCGCAGTCTTCGCCGACGCTCGACCTGCGATTCGACCACCAGGCGCTGGTGATGGTCAACGAATGCGCCGGCTGGTCGGAGGTGGGGAGCCTGTTCCTGCGGCCCGAGAAGCGCAAGGGCGGGGCCGGGCGGCTGCTGGCGCAGTCGCGCTACATGCTGATCGGCATCGAGCCGGAGAAGTTCGCCGAGCAGGTGCTGGCCGAGCTGCGCGGCTGGTTCGAGGAGGACGGCCGCTGTCCGTTCTGGGAGCATGTGGCGGGGCGGTTCTTCCCCCTGGCCTTCGACGAGGCGGACCGGATGAGCGCCTCGACCAACGGGCAGTTCATCCTGGATCTCGCGCCGCGGCATCCGATCTATGTCGGGCTGCTGCCGCAGGAGGCGCGGGCCGTGATCGGCAAGTGCCACAAGGACGGGGAGGCGGCGCGGGCCATGCTGGAGCGGGAGGGGTTCCGGTTCCAGGGGCTGGTCGACCTGTTCGACGCCGGGCCGACGGTGAGCTGCCACCGCGACGACATCAAGACGGTGAAGGAGGCGCGGCGGCTGACCCTGAGCATCGGGACCCCAAGTTCTGAAGGAGGTTCGGACGCCTACGGCGAGGAGGCGCTGGTCTCCACCACGGCCATCGGCGGGTTCCGGGCGGTGCGGACGCCGGTGCTGATCGACGGGGTGAAGGCGATCATCAGCCGGGAGGCGGCGGAGGCGCTGAGGCTCGGCGAGGGCGAAGCGGTGAGGGTGAAGGCGTGAGCAAGGGCAACTACATCGATGGCCGCTGGGTGGCCGGCGAGGGCGCGGGGTTCGAGAGCATCGACCCCGCCGCCGAGCAGGTCGTCTGGGCCGGCCCGTCGGCGAGCGCCGGCCAGGTCGCGGCGGCGGTGGTCGCGGCGCGCGGGGCCTTCCACGGCTGGGCGGACCTGCCCCGCGAGGCGCGGGTGGCGGCGATGCGGCGCTACCAGGCGGCTTTGCGGGAGGCTCAGCCGGAGTTCGCCAGGGCCATATCGCGGGAGACCGGCAAGGCCCTGTGGGAGACCACCGCCGAGGTCGGCTCGATGATCGCCAAGGTCGACGCCTCGATCGCCGCCTATGACGAGCGGACCGGGGTGCGCGAGAGCGCCACCGGCTTCGGGCGGGCGGTGTTGCGCCACCGTCCGCACGGGGTGATGGCGGTGCTGGGGCCGTACAACTTCCCGGTCCATCTGCCCAACGGCCATGTGGTTCCGGCCCTGCTGGCCGGCGACACGGTGGTGTTCAAGCCGAGCGAGGAGACGCCCTGGTCGGGGGAGATCATGGCGTCGGTGTTGGAAAAGGCGGACCTGCCGGCCGGGGTGTTCAACCTGGTGCAGGGCGGGCGCGAGGTGGGGGCGGCGCTGATCGACCAGGACATCGACGGGCTGCTGTTCACCGGCAGCGCGGCGGCCGGGGCGCACTTCCGGCGGCATTTCGCCGACCGGCCCCATGTGATCCTGGCGCTGGAGCTGGGCGGCAACAACCCGCTGGTCGTCTGGGACGTGGTGGATGCGGAAGCGGCCGCGGCCCTGGTGGTCCAGTCGGCCTTCATCACCACCGGCCAGCGGTGTTCGTGCGCGCGGCGGCTGATCGTTCCCGAGGGGCGGGAAGGGGAGGCGGTGCTGGAGGCGCTGCTGGCCCTGACCGACCGGCTGCGGATCGGGCCCTGGGACGGGGAGGAGCCGTTCATGGGGCCGCTGATCCATGCCCGCGGCGCGGATGCGGCGCGGGCGGCGGCGCGCAAGCTCGGCGGCATAGCGCTGCGGGAGCCGGGCAAGATCGCGGGGCTGAGCGACGCCTTCATCACGCCTGGGATCTACGACGTCGGCCACCACGAGACGCCGGACGAGGAGATCTTCGCGCCGATCCTGCAGCTGCGCCGGGCGGCGACCTTCGACGGGGCGCTGAGCCTGGCCAACCATACGCGCTACGGGCTGTCGGCGGGGCTGGTCAGCGATGACGCGGCGCTGTGGACCCGGTTCCAGAACCGCATCCGAGCGGGCGTGGCCAACTGGAACCGGCCGACCACCGGGGCGGCGGGCACGGCGCCGTTCGGGGGCCTGGGCGACAGCGGCAACCACCGGCCGAGCGCCTACTACGCGGCCGACTACTGCGCCTATCCGGTGGCGAGCTTCGAGGCGGACCGGGTGGTCTCGACGCTCGGCGAGATCAAGGGGCTGAAGTGACCGCCGTGGAAGCCAACTGCGACGGGCTGGTCGGGCCGACGCACAGTTTCGCGGGGCTGGCGCCGGGGAACCTGGCGAGCGAGATCCACAAGGGCGAGCCGTCGAACCCGCGGGCGGCGGTGGTCGAGGGGCTGGCCAAGATGCGGCGGCTGCATGACCTCGGCTTGCCGCAGTTCGTGCTGCCGCCGCATGAGCGGCCGGCGGTGGGGTTCCTGCGGGGGATCGGGTTCGGGGGAAGCGATGCGGCGGTGATCGAGGCGGCGGGGCGGGCGGCGCCGGAGCTGCTCAACACCGCCTGCTCGGCCAGCCCGATGTGGGCGGCCAACGCCGCGACGGTGACGCCCAGCGCCGACAGCTGCGACGGGCGGGTGCATTTCACCCCCGCCAACCTGTTGACCAACCTGCACCGCAGCCTCGAGGGGCCGCAGACGACGCGGGCGCTGCGGACCCTGTTCCCGGACCAGGCGCGCTTCGCGGTGCACGACCCGCTGCCGGCCCAGCCGCACTTCGCCGACGAGGGCGCCGCCAACCATGTCCGGCTCTGCGCCGACCACGGGGAGCCGGGGGTCAACCTGTTCGTCTGGGGCCGCGACGCCTGGGAGACCTGGCAGGGGCATTTCCCGGCGCGCCAGACCCTGCAGGCCTTCGAGGCGGTGCAGCGGCGGCATGGGGCGCGCGGCGCGGTGTTCGCCCGGCAGGCGCGGCGGGCCATCGAGGCCGGGGTGTTCCACAACGACGTGGTCTGCGTCGGGGCCAGAACCTGTCTGTTCTTCCACGAGGCGGCCTTCGAGGACCGCATCGCGATGGAGGCGGCGGTGCGGTCGGCGGCGGTCGGCTTCGAACCGCAGTTCGTCGAGGTGGCCGAGGCGGACCTGCCGCTTGGGGCGGCGGTGAAGAGCTACCTGTTCAACTCGATGCTGGTGGGGCTGCCCGGCGAGGGGCGGCTGACCCTGATCGCCCCGATGGAAGTCGCCGAGACCCCGTCGGCCCGGGCGGTGGCGGACGGGCTGGCGTCGTCGAACGGGCCGATCGGGCGGGTGGAGTACGTCGACGTCCGCCAGTCGATGCGCAATGGCGGCGGCCCGGCCTGCCTGCGGCTGCGGGTGGCGCTGACCGAGGAGGAACTGGCGGCGGCCAATCCGGCCCAGCGGTTCGACCCGGCGCTGCAGCAGCGGCTCGAGGCCTGGGCCGGGGCGCGGTACCGCGACCGGCTGCTGCCCGCCGACCTGGCCGATCCCATGCTGCTGACCGAGAGCCGCACCGCGCTGGACGAGCTGACGCAGATCCTGGGGCTGGGCTCGGACTTCTATCCCTTCCAGCGCTAGCCGCGCAGGCGCGCGAGCGCCTCCGGGAAGCGGCGGGAAAGGGGCGCGACCAGGCCGCCGAGCGTGACCGCGTAGTCGCCGCTGCCCTCCGGCGTGAGCTCCGTGACGCGGGCGACGTTGACCAGCCAGGAGCGGTGGGTGCGGACGAAGCCGTGGTCGGCCAGGCGGGCCTCGAGGCTGGCCAGGGAGGCCCGCATCAGCGGCTTGCGGCCGTCGGCCAGGTGGAACTCGGCGTAGTTGCCGGCCGAGGACACGGCGAGGATGTCGGCGAGGGGTGCGCGGACCAGCCTCGCCCCGTCGCGGATGTCGAAGGTGGCGGGGTCGCTGGCCGGCGGCGCGGCGGCGCGGAGGATGCGGTCTCGGATCAGCCAGAAGGTGACCATCACCATGGTGTAGTAGAGGGCGTCCTTGCGCAGCTCGTAGACGAAGCGGTCGAACCAGGGCCCGACCTCGTAGGCGGGGCCCAGCACGGCGACCCGCAGCAGGGTGAAGCCGCCGATGTGCAGGGCCGCGAACAACAGGAAGGCGGCGGCGTGGATGGCCAGGGTGCGCCACAGGGGCGGCCGGTCCAGCGGCAGGCGGCGCAGGGTCTGCCAGGGGATCCAGATCAGGGCGAGGCTCATCAGGCCGCTGCTGCCCTCGATGATGGCGGCCTGGGCGAGGGTGGCGTCCGGGTCCTCGGCCAGCCAGCTCAGGGCGTTCACCGTATTGATGGCGCCGATGAACAGGATCGCGCCGGCCATGCAGATCCAGAAGGCCCGGCGCTCGGCGCCGCCGTTCGTCCCTGACGGCGCGCCGCTCGTCACCGGCAGGTTCCGCTGGTCACCGGGGCGCGGCCGCGCGGCCCCTCGGGGTTGGCGGCCGGGCGCAGGCCGGTCCATCCCGGGACGATGATCGACCGCTGCGGAGCCATCCCGTGAATCCCGACCTCCCCCTCGAGCGCCGCCACGACCTGGACTGGATTCGGGTCGCCGCCTTCGGCCTGCTGATCCTCTACCACGTCGGCATGTTCTACGTGCCCTGGGACTGGCACGTGAAGACCCCCCGGCCGGTCGAATGGCTGGAACCGGTGATGCAGCTGACCAATCCCTGGCGGCTGACCCTGCTGTTCCTGGTCAGCGGGGCGGCGACGCGGTTCATGGCCGACAAGGTGAGCGCCGGCTCCCTCGCGGGCATGCGGACCGCGCGCCTGCTGCCGCCGTTGCTGCTGGCCATGGCGCTGATCGTGCCGCCGCAGTCCTACTACGAACTGGTCGAGAAGGCGCCGGGGTTCGCCGACGGCTACCTGGCCTTCTACGGCAAGTACCTGACCGCGTCGGGCAACTGGTGTCGGGACGGGGAATGCCTGATCACCCCGACCTGGAACCATATGTGGTTCGTCGCCTACCTGCTGGCCTACACCCTGGCGCTGGCCGGGCTGATCGCCTCGGCGCCGCGGCTGCTGCGGGCCGCGGAGGCGGCGCTGGAGCGGCTTCCGGCATGGGGCCTCTTGGTCTGGCCGATCCTGTTCCTCGCCGCGATCCGCATCTGGCTGCTGCCCCTGTTCGAGGTCAGCCACGCCCTGGTGGACGACTGGTACAATCACGCCCTGTCGTTCAGCGCCTTCCTGTTCGGCTACCTCACCGCC
>DASPLD010000163.1:0-2090 GCA_035627755.1 Caulobacter sp.
TGCAGGATCAAGGCGATGGGGGCGTTCTCACGCTTTCCCGGCGAATACCGGCCTTCGATCCGGCCAGCGGCGCCGGTCAGAACCACTTCGGGCATGGGCGAAACGTCCTCGCAGAATACTTGACCACTGCGCTTGGTCTTCCTAGATCAGGCGCACACTGCGCCGGCCCGGCCGACGCGCGGCGCGGCTTTAGCACAGGGGCCGCGCCGGATGCCAAGGAATCCGCCATGCGCCTGTCGACAAAGGGCCGCTACGCCGTGATGGCCATGACCGACCTGGCCGCCCGTCAGGACGCGGACGGCCTGCGCGCCGTCTCCCTTGCCGAGATCGCCGCCCGTCAGGAGATTTCCCTGAGCTACCTGGAACAGCTGTTCGCCCGCCTGCGGCGCCGCGGCCTGGTCAAGAGCCTGCGCGGTCCCGGCGGCGGCTATCGGCTGGCCCGCACGGCCCGGGAGACCCACATCGCCGAGATCGTCCTCGCGGTCGACGAGCCCCTGCGCGCGACCCGCTGCGGCCACGCCTCGGGCAAGGGCTGCATGAAGGCTGGCGCCCGCTGCACCACTCACGACCTGTGGGAGGAAATGGGTCGCCAACTGCACAACTATCTCGCCTCGGTGTCCCTGGCCGACGTGCTGGAGGGCCGCCTCACGCCCGAAGCCAAGGCGGCCGCATGACCGGCGTCTACCTCGACTTCAACGCCACGGCTCCGGTTCGCCCGGAAGCCAGGGCCGCGCTGAACGCCGTGCTCGACCGGGTGGGCAACCCCTCGTCGGTCCACGCCGCCGGGCGCGCCGCCCGCG
Organism: Caulobacter sp.; assembly: GCA_035627755.1. Taxonomy (GTDB): domain Bacteria; phylum Pseudomonadota; class Alphaproteobacteria; order Caulobacterales; family Caulobacteraceae; genus Caulobacter. The sequence goes on from DASPLD010000163.1 coordinate 801, forward strand.
CCGAACTTGAGCGGGCCCGCGAAGCCGTCGCCGCCCTGGTCGACGTCGTCCCGGGCTCGATCACCTTCACCAGCGGCGGCACCGAAGCCAGCGCCCTGGCCATCGAAAGCGCCGTGGCCGCGAAGTTCGAGCGCATCCTGCTGGGCGCCACCGAGCATGACGCCGTCTGGGAGGCCGCCCACGTCGCCGGACTTCCGGTCGAAGTCTGGCCCGTGGACGCCAATGGCGTCGCGGACCTCGCCTGGCTTGACGCGGCGCTGGCGCGGCCGGGCAGGGCGCTCGCCTGCCTGATGCTGGCCAACAACGAGACCGGCGTCATCCAGCCCGTCGCCGAGGCCGGCGCCAGGGTCCGCGCCGCCGATGGCTGGCTGCACGTCGACGCGGTTCAGGCCGCCGGCAAGATCGCCATCGATTTCAGCGGCTTGCAGGCCGATACCCTGGCGCTGTCGGCCCATAAGCTCGGCGGTCCCCAGGGCGTCGGGGCCCTGGTCGCCGGAACCCGCGCCACGCTCGCCCGGCGGCTGCACGGCGGAGGCCAGGAACGCGGCCGCCGCGCCGGCACCGAGAACCTCCCCGGCATCGCCGCCTTCGGAGCGGCGGCGCGGGAGGCCAAGGCGGGCCTCGACGCCATGGCGGCCCAGGCGGCCTGGCGCAGCGCGCTGGAAACCAGGCTGGAAGCCGCCGGCGCTGTCGTCCTTGGCAAGCCTGCGCTCCGCCTGCCCCAGACCCTTTGCGTCGCGGCCGAGGACTGGCCGGCCGAGACCCAGGTCATGCTGATGGACCTCGGTGGGGTGATGATCAGCGCCGGCGCCGCCTGTTCGTCCGGCAAGGTCAAGCCGAGCCGCACCGTGGAGGCCATGGGCCGCCCGGACCTCGCCCCCTTTTCCATCCGCCTCAGCGGCGGCTGGTCGACCACCGAGGCCGACTGGATCCGTGCCGGCGATGTCTGGCTGGAGGCGTTGTCGCGCCGCCGCCCGAAGATCAAGGAAGTTGCGTAAGTCATGGCCGCCGTTAAGGAAACCGTCGATCAGGTCGGGGCGCTGGAGGCCTACAAGCATGGCTTCGTCACCGACATCGAACAGGAGTTCGCGCCCAAGGGCCTGACCGCCGACACCGTTCGCTACATCTCGGCCCAGAAGAACGAGCCCGACTGGATGCTCCAGTGGCGCCTCGAGGCTTTCGAGCGCTGGCTGGCGCTGGAAGAGCCCGACTGGGCGAAGGTCAACTACCCCAAGATCGACTACCAGGACGCCTACTACTACGCCGCCCCCAAGGACCCGGCCTCCGGCC
>DASPLD010000164.1:0-4618 GCA_035627755.1 Caulobacter sp.
CTACATGCGGATTTCGTGCCGGGTCATGTTGGCGCGAAGCTCCCTGGCGCGCTTGATCGGCGGCCTGAATGGCCTGCCAGTCATGCCGACTGCCCCACCCGGCGAGGCTTCGCCTCGCCTGCCCTCCCCATTCGGGGAGGGATGTTGATCTTGCGCACCGCTCACCCCTGCCAGCTCCCCGCCCGCATCGCCGCCAGCCGGCCGAACGCCAGGGTCAGCGCCTTGCGCCGCGCCGCCGCCAGCGGGGTCCATTGCGGATCCCGCACAACCGCCCCGCCGAACCCGTCGGCGACCACCAGCCCCGGCTCCTCGGGCAGCAGGCCCTGCGGAAACTCGGGGCCGACCGCGAAGAAGAAGCTGTCGCAGTAGGGCAGGTAGTCGCCCCACTTGCGGTCGCAGAGATAGTCCTCCGGGCTCGACTTGACCTCCACGATGATGATCTCGCCCTTCGGCCCCAGGGCCATCAGGTCGGCGCGGCGCCCGTTCGGCAGCCCCACTTCGGCGAGGGGCGCGTAGCCCATCGATACCAGCAGCCGCGCCGCGCCGCGTGTGACCGCCGAGGTGGTCTCCGGCCGGCTGAGGGTGACGAGGGTGAGGACGGCCTCCATGGCCGCCATTTATGTTCCGGTTGTGTTCCGGGTCAACCGGAGTCTAGGCCGGCGGCTGCTTCGGCTGTTCCAGCTTGGCTGTGTTGTAGCCGAGCGCCTTGATCCGCGCGAGCGCCGCCGCCTTGGCGGCCGGGGCCATCACCGGCTTTCGCGACATGAGCCAGACGTAGTTCCCGCCGGGGGTCGCCATGATTCCCCAGTCGGGGCCGGTGTCGAGGATCCAGTATTCCTGGCTGACCAGGCCGAAGAACCGGGCCTTGAACTTGGCGTTGCCGGAGCCCGGAACGATCGCCCCCTCCGCCTTCCAGACCTTCTTCTCCCCGGCGGGCGAGCCCTTCCGGCAGGTCTGGGTCATCAGGTACTTGCCGCCCTTGGCCGGGGAGAACTGGCTGGTCGGGGCGTGGCAGTCCTTCTGGTTGCTGTTGGGGGTGCGGGCGATCTCGTACCAGGTGCCGGAATAGAAGCTGGCGGAGATGGCCTTGGTCGGCTGCGGCGCGGCGGCGACCGCTGGCAACGCGGCCAGCAGCAGTCCGGCGGAGAGGGCGAGGGCGGTTTTCATGCCGGGCAATCTAGACGGGGGTTTCAAAAAGAAAACGCCCCGGCCGAAGCCGGGGCGCTCAAAAAGTCGTGGCCTGAGTGAGGCTTGGAGCTATTCCGCGGCCAGGCTGACCGGCCGTGGATTGTCCTTGAAGTTGATGGCCTGCAGGTAGCGGATGCCTTCCTCGGCGATGTCGTCGCCGACCATCCGGTCCCCCTCCATCTTGAGTTCGTCGAGATCGACGTACATGGCGTAGAAGGCCTTGGTCCGCTCGGTGATGATGCCGGCGTTGAGCAGGGTCTTGACCAGGACGCGGAAGATGTTGGTCTGCTCCTTCATGTTCTCGCGACGCTGGTCGTCGGTCATGATCTGGGCAAACTCGGCGATGACCTTTTCCGGGTCCAGGCCGAACGATTCGTACAGGTCGCGCTGCTGGTTGGGGCCCACCAGGTTGAACAGCACCGCCTGGAAGCAGTGGGCGGCCCAGTCCTCGATGATGGCGTGCTCCTCCGGCGAGAGCCTGGGCACGGTGCGGTCGGCCCAGATCTTCCCGAACTTGTGGTGGAAGGCCTCGTCGGTCATCACCAGCTGCAGCAGCTTCTTGCCCAGCGGGTCGTTGATGTTGTTGAAGAAGGTGGCGAAGGCGCCCATGGCCAGGCCTTCGACCAGCATCTGCATGCCGATGATCTTCTTGTAGACCTCTGGGGCCTCGATGATCTCGACCAGCAGGGCCTTCAGGGTCGGGCCGCATTCCACCGGCCGGCCCCAGCGCGCCTTGATGTACTTGGCGAAGGCGGTGACGTGGCGGGCCTCTTCGCGGGTCTGGTTGGCGGCGTATTCCTGGGCCCCCTGGTCCTTCAGCACGTGGCAGAGGCTGGCCGACAGGTTCAGCGCGCCCTGCTCGCCGTGCAGGATCGAGGAGAAGGCGCGGAGGGTGGACTCGTTGATGAAGCGGATCCGCTCCTTGGGGTCCGACAGGTGGTTGGAGACGTAGTCGGTCTGCAGGGCGACGACCATGTCCTCCGGAACAAGCGCGTTGTTCTCCATGTCGAAGGGCTCGTCGAAGTCGATGTAGGCCTTGTCGAGCGGATCCCAGAAGTGGTCGTGGGTGGCGCTGATGATCTTGTCGAAGGCGGTCGAGCGGTTGTTGTAGCGGTCGAGTTCGAGCATCGACTCGAAGTCGTTCGGCGCCACCGCGTCGTACATGGCGTCCTTGGTGATGTTCTTGTCGCTCATCAGCTGATCCTCCGGCCAACAGGGTGCGGGCCCTTTGCCGGGCCTCTGACAATGTGAACACTGTCAACTTACAGGAAAGACGTCAAGGAAAAATGACGGCGGCGTCACCTTTACCCACGGGCCGCCGCGCCTTGCACCGCAAGGCCTCATCCGCATACTCGCCGGCCAGCAAGGAGGCGCGGCATGAGCGAAGAACAGGTATTTCCGGTCCCGGCCGACTGGGCCGCCCGGGCGCACATGGACGCCGCGGGCTACGAGGCCGCCTGGGAGGCGGTCGAGAAGAGCCCGGACGCCTTCTGGGCCGGTGTCGCCGCCCGGCTCGACTGGATGACGCCGCCGACGAAGATCAAGGATGTCTCCTTCGACAAGGCCGACTTCCACATCCGCTGGTTCGAGGACGGGGTGCTGAACGTCAGCGTCAACTGCCTCGACCGGCATCTGGCGGAGCGCGCCGACCAGGTCGCCTTCATCTGGGAAGGCGACGATCCGGCCGACAGCAAGACGGTGACCTACGCCGAAGCCCATGCCGAGGTCTGCCGGATGGCCAACGTCCTCAAGGAGCACGGGGTCAGGAAGGGCGACCGCGTCACCGTCTACATGCCGATGATCCCCGAGGCCGCCTACGCCATGCTGGCCTGCGCCCGCATCGGGGCGGTGCATTCGGTGATCTTCGGCGGTTTCTCCCCTGACAGCATCGCCGGCCGCATCCAGGACTGCGACAGCCGCTTCGTGATCACCGCCGACGAGGGGCTGCGCGGCGGGCGGGTCGTGCCCCTGAAGCGGAATGTCGACGAGGCCCTGACCGCCTGCCCCGACGTGCGTCATGTGCTGGTCGTCACCCGCACGGGCGCGGCCGTGCCGATGACCGACGGCCGGGACCTGTCCTGGGAGCCGCTGCGCGACGCCGCCTCCGCCGACTGTCCGCCCGAACCGATGAACGCCGAGGACCCGCTGTTCATCCTCTACACCTCCGGCTCCACCGGAAAGCCCAAGGGCGTCCTGCACACCACCGGCGGCTACCTGGCCTGGGCCAGCTGGACCCATGAGCTGGTCTTCGACTACCGGCCCGGCGAGATCTTCTGGTGCACCGCGGACGTCGGCTGGGTCACCGGCCACAGCTACATCGTCTACGGCCCCCTCTCGAACGCCGCCACCAGCCTGATCTTCGAGGGGGTGCCCAACTACCCCACCGTCTCCCGCTTCTGGGAGGTGATCGACAAGCACCAGGTGGAGATCTTCTACACCGCCCCGACGGCGCTGCGGGCGCTGATGCGCGAAGGCGAGGAGCCGGTGAAGACCACCTCCCGCAAGAGCCTGCGGCTGCTCGGCAGCGTCGGCGAACCGATCAACCCCGAAGCCTGGCTCTGGTACCACCGGGTGGTCGGCGAGGGCCGCTGCCCGATCGTCGACACCTGGTGGCAGACCGAGACCGGCGCCTGCCTGGTCAGCCCGCTGCCGGGGGCCACGGCGCTCAAGCCCGGCTCCGCGTCCAAGCCCCTCTCGGGGGTCAAGCTCCAGCTGGTCGACGCCGAGGGGCAGGTGCTGGAGGGCGCGACCAGCGGCAACCTCTGCATCACCGACAGCTGGCCCGGCCAGATGCGCACCGTCTACGGCGACCACCAGCGCTTCTTCGACACCTACTTCTCGACCTATCCCGGCAAGTACTTCACCGGCGACGGCTGCCGCCGCGACGAGGACGGCTACTACTGGATCACCGGCCGGGTGGACGACGTGATCAACGTCTCCGGTCACCGGCTCGGCACCGCCGAGGTCGAGAGCGCCCTGGTCGCCCACCACGACGTCGCCGAGGCCGCCGTGGTCGGCCGGCCGCATGACGTCAAGGGCCAGGGCATCTACGCCTACGTCACCCTCAACGCTGACACCGCGCCGAGCGAAGAGCTTCGCAAGGAACTGGTGCTCTGGGTCCGCAAGGAGATCGGCCCCTTCGCCGCCCCCGACGCCATCCAGTGGGCGCCCGGCCTGCCCAAGACCCGCTCGGGCAAGATCATGCGCCGCATCCTGCGCAAGGTGGCCGAGGGGGATGTCTCCAACCTCGGCGACACCACCACCCTGGCCGACCCGGCGGTGGTCGAGGACCTGGTCAGGAACCGGATCGCCTAGCCCGCCGCCGCGTTACCCCCAAGAAGAAGGTTCTCCTTCCGCCAAAAGGGGTTAGCGTAGTCGCCATGTGGGCTGTTCTGATCCTGGCGGCAGCGGGCGTCTTCGCCGAAGTCTC
>DASPLD010000165.1:0-8657 GCA_035627755.1 Caulobacter sp.
GGCGGCGCATGGCGGACTCCGGCCCTTGCGTGAATCGAAGCTTAAGGATGGCGGCCATAGGTCAAGAAAGCCTGAACGGGCGGGGCGCGCGGTAACGGCGGATTCGACTTGGTGAATCGAATTTAAGTATATCGAAAAATAAACCAACGCCGCTTCGATTGTTCTGAGCGTTTTACTTGACGTTAAGTGCGACGCGCCATTGTGCATCTGCATCTGGGGGCAGCGGGCGATGGGCCTGAACAACCCCGCCTAAACCCGCTAACAGGAGATAGCACATGACCAAGTTCGTTTCGCGCTTCGTGAAGGACGAGTCCGGCGCCACCGCCATCGAGTATGGCCTCATCGTCGCCCTGATCGCCGTGGTGATCATCACCGCCGTGACCACCCTGGGCACCAAGCTGAACACCTCCTTCGGCGACATCAACACCAAGCTTCCGTAATCCAAGGGGCCGAAAGGCCCGCAAGCCTTGGTGAAACAGGAGGGCCCCGGCGCAAGCCGGGGCCCTTTTGCATTGGCGCCTCCGCGTCCGCCCGGGGCGCCCGGGCGGACGCGGGATCTCCTCGCGGCTCGCCCGCGTCCCGGCCGCCGCGTCCCCCTGACCCATTCTGAAACAGATCGCGGCGGCAAGGGCGCGCGGCCGCCTTGCCGCAACGAATTCGGGCAAAAAAAGTCGGCGGCGCTGAAGAACTGCGGCGGACTCCCCGACGATCGCAAACCACTGAAATGTGTAGGAAAATTTCGCATGGTTAAGCGATGCTAACGGTTAATTTCAGTAAACCATAAGAAAAATCCCGGCTATACTGCCATGTTTACTGGCGATTAAGCGCCCTGCTCCAAAGTGGCCTTGTTTTCGGGGCGAGCAAGCCAAGGCGGCTTGAACCCGCTGACCAGGCTTGCAACAGGAGAATTGAAGCCATGACCAAGTTCGTTTCGCGCTTCGTGAAGGATGAGTCCGGCGCCACCGCCATCGAGTATGGCCTGATCGTCGCCCTCATCGCCGTGGTGATCATCACCGCCGTCACGACTCTGGGCACCAAGCTGAACACCGCGTTCGGCACCATCAACACGAAGCTGCCGTAAGCTGACGACCGCTTCGCTTGAAAACGGCAGGGCCGCGGAGAAATCCGCGGCCCTTTCCGCTTTGGGGACAGGGAGTCCGCCCGGGGCCCGTCGCGCCTACGACCTGGCGGATTTGCATGGCGATCCCGTCCCACCCTAACCATTGGTTCACCCTCCCGCGCGATCCTCAGATCCCATGCTTCACCTCCTTCAACTGATGCTGCTGAGCGTCTTTCCGGCGATGGTCATCGTCGGGGGGCTGAAGGACATCACAAGTTTCACCATCCCCAACTGGATCAGCGGCGTGCTGATCGCCGGCTTCGGCGCCGCGGCGATGGCGCTCGGACTGCCCTGGCAGACCGCGTTGACGTGTCTCGGGGTCGGGACCGCCTCCCTGCTCCTGGCCATGGGGATGTTCGCCATGGGCTGGATCGGCGGCGGGGACGCCAAGCTGTTTGCGGCGGCCGCCCTGTGGTTGAGCTGGCCCGCCTCCCTGACATTCGTGCTGGTCACGGGCCTGGCCGGCGGGGCGCTCGCCGTCTCGCTGCTGGGTCTGCGTTCGGTCTGGCTGCGCCCGCTGGCGGCGCGCGGTCCGGGCTGGGTCGGCCGGCTGGCCCAGCCGGGGGGCGACGCCCCCTATGGCGTGGCCATCGCCATCGGCGCCCTTGCGGCGTTTCCCGAAAGCCCTCTGGCCCAGGCCTTCGCGCTTCAGGCTTAGGCCGGCGTTAACCATGGCCGTCGGAAGGTGGGATCGCCGCCAGAAGGGCGCGACGCGAATCGCCCGTGCGTGGGGTCCAAGCCTCCACGCGCCAGAGTTTCCCCCGCCCGCCCGTCGGTCGGGACAGCAGTTCGAGCCGCATGAGCCCCGTCCGCCTGTTCATCCTCGTGATCGCCGCCCTGGCCGCCATCGGTCTGGCGTTCGTGGTCCGTGGCGCCTTCGCGCCCAAGAAGGCCCCGGCCCCCGTGGTGGTCGCCGCCGCCCCGACCCGGCCCACCGTGCAGGTGCTCGTCGCCAAGCGCGACCTGCCGATCGGGACCCGGCTGACGGCCGGCGACATCGGCTGGCAGGCCTGGCCGGTCGAGGGCCTCAACCCGAGCTTCATCACCGACGGCGCCGCCCCGACCGTGAAGAAGGAAGGGGTCGCCGGCGCCGCCGATGACGCCGCCAAGGCGGCCGGCAACCTGTTCAGCGGGGCCGGCATCGAGGCGATGGTCGGAACCATCGTCAAGGACCCCTTCGTCACCGGCGAGCCGATCGTCTCCCGCAAGGTGGTCCGCTCCGGCGAGGGCGGCTTCATGACGGTGGTTCTGACCCCCGGGATGCGCGCCATCGCCGCCCCGGTGACCGTCGACACCGCCGTGGCCGGCTTCATCCTGCCCGGCGACCGGGTCGACCTGATCTACAGCCGCGACAGCGAGAACGAGGACGTGGAGGGCTACGTCACCAGGGTTGTGCTGCGGAACGTGCGGGTGCTGGCCGTCGACCAGAAGCCCGATCCCGACAAGGACGCCAAGACCATGGTCGGCGCCGTCGCCACTCTGGAGGTTCCGGCCGCCGACATCGAACTGGCGGCCAGCGCCGTCGCCCAGGCCAGGGCCAACGGCGCCCTGATCCTGGTCCTGCGCAGCATCAGCGACACCGCCGGCGGCCCCTCCCGCGGCAACGGCATTCCCGGCGCGGCGACGGCCGGGGGATCGACGGGCACGGTGCGGGTCCACCGCAACGGCCAGGTTACGGAAGTGAAGGTGGGCCAATGAGGGCCGTGAAGCTCATCCCCGCCCTGCTGGCGGTCGCCGGCCTGCTCTGCGGGCCCTTCGCCGCCGCCCAGCCCCTGGCCGGCGGCCCGCGCGCGGCCACCGCCTATGACTCCGCCTCCCCCACCATGCGGGTCGACCTGGCGGCCGGCCCCGGCTCCCAGATGCTGAGCCTGCCGCGCGGCAAGTCGGCGATCGTCGAGCTTCCCGTCGACGTGCGCGACGTGCTGGTGACCAATCCGGCGGTGGCCGACGCGGTGCTGCGCACCCCGCGGCGCATCTACATCCTCGGCCTGACCTCGGGCCAGACCGACGCGGTCTTCTTCGACGCCGCCGGGCGGCGAATCCTGTCCCTCAATGTGCGGGTCGACCAGGACGTCAGCGCCCTGGCCGACACCATCAACCGCATCCTGCCGGGCTCGCGGGTGACCATCGAGCCGGTGGCCGACTCCATCATCCTGTCGGGCCTTGTCCTGACCCCGGCCGATGCCGACAAGGCCGGCCAGATCGCCCAGCGCTTCGTGGCAAAGCCCGAGCAGGTGCTGAACATGATCCAGGTGGCCGGCAAGGATCAGGTCACGCTGAAGGTGCGGGTCGTCGAGGTCAATCGCACCGTGGTCAAGCAGCTGGGCTTTGATCTCAACGCCGTCCTCGGCCAGGTGGGCCTGGACCAGCTGACCTTCGCCACGGCCGCGACCTTCGGCATCAACGGCTCGCTGCTGGGCGGCTTGACCGGCGGCTATTCGCTCGACACCACCAAGGCGCCGGTGATGCAGATGCCCTGCGGCGCCGGCTGGCCGGCCGGGTCGCTGTGCGACGTCATCGTCCGCGGTCCGAACGACGCCGCCAACTACGACACCGCCACCCCGCAGGACGTCATCGGCTCCGACGACGTCAACAAGGCCAGCGCCACCATCAAGGCCTTCGAACGCGTGGGCCTGGTGCGCACCCTGGCCGAGCCCTACCTGACCACCTCCAGCGGCGAGCCGGCCAACTTCCTGGCCGGCGGCGAGTTCCCGGTCCCCACCGGGCAGGACAACAGCGGCCGGGTGACCATCGAGTTCAAGAAGTACGGCGTTGGCCTGGGCTTCACCCCGGTGGTGATGTCGGGCGGTCGGATCAGCATGAAGATCTCGGTCGAGGTCTCCGAGCTCAGCAACGCCGGCGCCTTCACGGTCGGCACCGGCACCTCCTCGGCCCTGACCATCCCCGGCCTGTCGGTGCGCCGCGCCGAGAACGTGGTCGAGATGCCCTCGGGCGGCACGATGATGATCGCCGGCCTGCTGCAGGAGCGGTCCGCCCAGAACCTCGACTCCCTGCCCGGCCTGATGAACATGCCGATCGTCGGCACCCTGTTCCGCAGCCGGGACTTCACCTCGGGACAGACCGAGCTGGTCATCCTGGTGACCCCCTACATCGTCGACCCCCGGGCGCCGCGGCAGTTCCAGACCCCGGCTGACGGGCTGCAGCTGGCCTCCGATCCGGAGACCCTTCTGCTCGGCAAGCTGAACAAGGTGGTCAAGGCGCCCCCGGGCGTGAACGCCGGCCGCCGCTACCAGGGCCCCATCGGATACGTGATCGAGTAGGCGCATGACCCGCATCTTTCTCCTCTCCGCCCTTTCCGCAGCCGCCCTCCTGGCCGGCTGCGCCACCGCGTCGGGGCCCCAGGCCGACCCGATGACGGCCACGCCGCTCGACGCCTGGAACCGCGAGATCAAGGTCGTGCCCCAGCCGCTGGACATCCGGCTTGCCCCGCACGAGACCGGTCTGTCGACCAATCAGGCCGGGGCGCTGGAAGGCTTCGTCGGCGCCTGGACCCAGGCCGAGGCGCGCGAGATCGTGGTCCGGGCGCCGGACACCGGTCCCTCGGCCCGCGGCGCCAACCGGGTGGCCTGGGACGCCCGCGACCGGCTGCTGTCCCTCGGCGTCCCTGCCGGCCGCATCCGGATGATGGCCTATGACGGCGACGGCGATCCCAGGGCCCCCGTGGTGATCAGCTTCAACCGCTACACGGTCGACACCCCCAAGTGTGGTTCCTCCTGGCGCAACCTCAGCCACAGCAACGACAACCGGGTGCACGACAACTTCGGCTGCGCGGTGAGCTCCAACCTGGCCGCCCAGGTGGCCAATCCCGAGGACCTGATCGAGCCCCGCGACATGCCGCTGGGCGACGCCCAGAACCGCACGGTGATGTTCGACAAGTTCCGCAAGGGCGAGGCGACCGGCTCGGCGCGCGACGAGGTGGCCAAGGCGGCGGTCTCGCAGGTGGTGAACTAAGCCCATGCAGCCGCGTCCCGCAGACGATCCGTTCGACCTGGGCTTCGACGCCGAAGACGAGTTCGCCACGCCGTCGCAGGCGCCGGCGGCCGATCCCTGGGCCGACCTCGGCTCGCCCGCCGGATCGGTGTCTCCCCAGGCCGCCGATCCCTTCGCGGCCGACCCCTTCGCTCCCGACCCCTACAAGCCGGATCCCTTCAAGCAGGACGCCTTCAAGCAGGATCCGTTCGCCGACTTTCCCCCCGCCCGTCCGAATGACGAGTACGAGTCCCCGCGTATGGCCGCCGCTACCGCCTACAATCCCGTCCACGACCTGCATGCCGGGGTCGAAGCCTCGCTCGGCGAGGCCCCCGTTCCGCGCATCACCATTCATGTGTTCTGCGCCCGCACCGACACCGCCGAGGTGGTCGAACGGTCGGCCGCCGACCGGCGTCTGTCGCGCGCCTCGACGGTGGTGCGGGCCGGCGGCCTGGCCGCGGCGGTCGAGCACTACCAGAACCAGCCTACCCCCAGCCTTGTAGTGGTCGAGAGCCTCGATCCGGCCCCCGAGATGATCGCCCAGCTGGACCGGCTCGCCGAGGTCTGCGACCCGGGCACCAAGGTGATGGTGATCGGCAACGCCAACGACATCGCCCTCTATCGCGAGCTGATGCGGCGCGGGGTGAGCGAATACCTGGTGCCGCCCCTGAAGCCCCTGCAGATCATCGGGGCGATCTCCGGCCTCTATGCCGACCCCGCCTCGCCGTTCATCGGCCGCCAGATCGCCTTCGTCGGCGCCCGCGGGGGCTCCGGCTCCTCGACCCTTGCGCACAACGTGGCCTGGACGATCAGCGAACGGATCCAGGCCAGCACGGTCATCGTCGACTACGACCTGGCGTTCGGCACGGCGGGACTGAACTTCAACCACGACCCGCTGCAGGGGGTTGTCGACGCGCTGGGGCAGCCCGACCGGCTGGACCCGGTGCTGATGGACCGGATGATGGCGCGGTGCACGGACCGGCTCAGCCTGTTCGCGGCCCCGGCGACCCTGGACAGCGACTACGACATCTCCGGCGACGCCTACGAGGAGGTGACGCAGAAGATCCGCGCCGCCGCCCCGTTCGTGGTGCTGGACATCCCGCATGGCTGGAACAGCTGGACCCGCCGCGTGCTGATCGCCTCCGACGACCTGGTGATCGTGGCCACGCCGGACCTGGCGAGCCTGCGCAACGCCAAGAACATGGTCGACCTGGTCCGGCAGGCGCGGCCCAACGACAATCCGCCCCGCCTGGTGCTGAACCAGGTCGGCCTGCCCGGCCGGCCGGAGATCCCGGCCAAGGACTTCGGCGACGCGCTCGGGATTGCGCCCTCGATGGTCATCGGCTTCGACGCCAAGACCTTCGGCCTGGCCGCCAACAACGGCCAGATGATCCCGGAGAGCGCGCCCAAGTCGAAGGCGGCGGCCGATATCGAGGCCCTGGCCCAGCTGATCAGCCGGCGCGAGCCGCCGGCCCAGCAGAAGACCTCGGTGCTCTCCGGCCTGTTCAGGAAGAAGTAGGTGTTCGGCAAGCGCGCAACCGACGGCGCTCAGGCCACCGACAGGCCGGCGCCCCCGCCGGCCCCGACCGGCGTCCCGGCGGCGACCCGGCCGCAGGCGGCCGCCCCGACGACCCGCCCCGGCGGTCCGCCGGTCGGCGCGACGCCGCCAAAGCCGCAGTCGGCCGCGGCCCTGCGCAGCAATGCGGTGATGGACAAGCTCAAGGAGGCCCAGGCCCCCGCGACGGAGATCATCCGCGAGCAGAGCGACTACTACCACGCCACCAAGACGACCATCTTCAACGCCCTGCTGAACACCATCGACCTGAGCCAGCTGGCCCAGCTCGACACCAACGCGGCGGCGGCGGAGATCAAGGACATCGTCGCCGAGCTGGTGGCGATCAAGAATGTCTCGATGTCGGTCGCCGAGACCGAGCATCTGGTCCAGGACATCATCAACGACGTCCTCGGCTACGGTCCGCTCGAGCCTCTGCTGGCCCGCGACGACATCTCGGACGTGATGGTCAACGGCGCCGCCCGGGTGTTCATCGAAGTCGGCGGCAAGACCCAGCTGACCAACGTCCGCTTCCGCGACAACGCCCAGCTGATGAACATCTGCCAGCGGATCGTCAGCCAGGTCGGCCGGCGGGTCGACGAGAGCTCGCCGATCTGTGACGCCCGCCTGCCGGACGGCTCCCGCGTCAACGTCATCGCCCCGCCGCTGGCGCTCGATGGCCCGACCCTGACCATCCGGAAGTTCAAGAAGGACAAGCTGACCATGAAGGACCTGGTGGACTTCAAGTCCATCAGCCCGGAGGGCGCGCGGGTCCTGGGCGTCATCGGCGCCTGCCGTTGCAATGTGATCATCTCGGGCGGCACCGGGTCGGGCAAGACCACCCTGCTCAACACCATGACCGCCTTCATCGACCCGACCGAGCGGGTGATCACCTGCGAGGACGCGGCCGAACTGCAGCTGCAGCAGCCCCACGTGGTGCGCATGGAAACCCGGCCGCCGAACCTGGAGGGCAGCGGCCAGATCACCATGCGCGACCTGGTCAAGAACTGCCTGCGGATGCGGCCCGAACGGATCATCGTCGGCGAGGTCCGCGGCCCCGAGGCGTTCGACCTGCTGCAGGCGATGAACACCGGCCACGACGGCTCGATGGGCACCCTGCACAGCAACAGCCCCCGCGAGGCGATCAGCCGGATCGAGAGCATGATCACCATGGGCGGCTATGGCCTGCCCTCGAAGACCATCCGCGAGATGATCGTCGGCTCGGTCGACGTGATCATCCAGGCCGCCCGCCTGCGGGACGGCACCCGGCGGATCACCCATGTGACCGAGGTCGTCGGCCTGGAAGGCGACGTGATCGTCACCCAGGACCTGTTCGTCTACGAGATGACCGGAGAGGACGCCGACGGCAAGATCGTCGGCAAGCATCGCTCCACCGGCATCGCCCGGCCGCGTTTCTGGGACCGGGCCCGCTACTACGGGCTTGAACGGGAACTGGCCGAGGCCCTGGACGCGGCGGAGTAGCGGCGATGACTGCCATCCTCGTCGCCATCCTCGCCTTTGTCGCCGTCGCGGGCGTCGGCTTCGTGCTCGCCGGGGCCGGCGGCTCGTCGAAGGCCGCCAAGCGCGCCCAGGCCATCGTCTCCGGCGGTCCGCGCGAGGTCCGCAAGTCCACGGCCCGCGCCGCCGCCAACGCCCCCGAGGCGCGCCGCAAGCAGATCCTGAAGACCCTCAAGGAACAGGAGAAGCAGCAGAAGAAGATCACCCTGAACCTCGCCGCCAAGCTCCAGCAGGCGGGCCTGAAGGGCAATGTGCGCAACTTCTGGATCGTCAGCGGGGTCATCGGCCTCCTGGTGTTCGGCGGCTTCGTCCTGCTGCGCCAGAACGTCTTCGTCGGCCTGGGCGCCGCCTTCGCCGCCGGGTTCGGCCTGCCGCGCTGGGTGGTCAACTTCCTGGCCAACCGGCGGATCAAGAAGTTCACCGAGCATTTCAGCGACGCCATCGACATCATCGTGCGCGGCATCAAGTCCGGCCTGC
>DASPLD010000166.1:0-5946 GCA_035627755.1 Caulobacter sp.
GCCGAGATATCCAACGCCGAACCCAGCCGGTCCGCGTCGAAGTTCGATGCCCCGATCGCCCGCACTTTTCCGGCCTTGACCAGCCGGTGGAAGGCCTCCGCGGTCTCCTCCTGCGGGGTCTCGCCGTCGTCGCGGTGCGACTGGTAGAGGTCGATGTAGTCGGTCTGCAGCCGCCGCAGGCTGTCCTCGCAGGCCGCCTCGATGGTCTTCGCCGACAGCCCCGGCCTGGCCGACCACATGCCGACCTTGGTGGCGATGGTCACATCGTCGCGCCGGCCGCGCTTCCGGAGCCAGGTCCCGATCACCGTCTCCGATTCCCCGCCGGCATGGCCGGGGACCCAGGCCGAATAGACGTCGGCGGTGTCGATGCAGTCGAAGCCGCCGTCGACGAAGGCGTCCAGCACCCGGTGCGAGGTCGCCTCGTCGGCCGTCCAGCCGAACACGTTGCCGCCCAGCACCAGCGGGGCGATGGACAGGCCGGACCGGCCGAGGGCGCGCTTCTGCATCGCTAGGCCGCCTTCACCGTCGACGGGTCGTAGACCGGCGCCTCGAGCGGCGGCAAGGCGGCTCTGCCGCGGATCATGTCGCTGGCCTTCTCGGCGATCATCATGGTCGGGGCGTTGGTGTTGCCGCCCACCAGGGTCGGCATCACCGAGGCGTCGATCACTCGCAGGCCGCCGATCCCCTGGACCTTCAGCTCGCCGTCGACCACCGCCATGGCGTCGCCCGCCGCGCCCATGCGGCAGGTGCCAACCGGGTGGTAGATGGTCTCGGCCGTGCGGCGGATCCAGGCGTCGATCTCGGCGTCGGACTGGACCTCCTTGCCGGGGGCGAACTCCTCGCCGCGGTAGGGGTCGAGCGCCGCCTGGGCGGCCGCCTCGCGGGCGATCCGGACGCCCTCGCGCATGGCCCGGCGATCCTCCTCGGCCGCCAGGTAGTTGGCGAAGATGGTCGGATCGTCGAAGGGATCGGCCGACCGCAGGCCCACATGGCCGCGGCTCTCGGGCCGCAGCTGGCAGACGTGGAAGGTGAAGCCGTCCTTCTCCACCACCACCTTGCCGTGGTCCTGCATGATGGCCAGCACCGTGTGGATCTGCAGGTCGGGACGGTCGAGGTCGGGGCGCGAGCGCAGGAAGGCGCCCGATTCCAGGAAATTCTGCCGCCCGGGGCCCTTGTTGAACAGCATGTAGTTGAGGCCGGTGGCCAGCCGCTTCAGGCCCTTGTTGTAGCTGTAGGCGGTCTCCACCCCCTGGGTCAGCCAGGAGAGGGTGACGTCCAGATGGTCCTGCAGGTTGGCGCCGACGCCCCGGCTCTCATGGACGACCTTGATCCCCTGCCGGCCGAGTTCGTCCGCCGCCCCGATCCCGGAGAGCTGCAGGATGTGGGGCGACTGCACCGCCCCGGCGCAGAGCAGCACCTCGGCGTCGGCGTGCACGGTGGTCCGCGCCCCGCCCTTCACGGCGTACTCGACCCCGATCGCCTTGCCGTTCTCGACCAGGATCCGGGTGGTGCGGGCGCCGGTGACGCAGGTCAGGTTCGGCCGGCCGAGCGCCGGATAGAGGTAGGCCTTGGCGGCGCTCCAGCGGCGGCCGTCCTTGATGGTCATCTGGTAGGGACCCCAACCTTCCTGCTGGAAGCCGTTGAAGTCCTTGGTCACGGGATGGCCGGCCTGGCGGCCCGCCTCGATGGCGGCCGAATAGATCGGGTTGGGGGAGCTGGCCTTGGAGACGTGGAGCGGGCCATCCCCGCCGTGCCATTCGTCCCCGCCGCCCTCCAGGCTCTCGGAGCGCTTAAAGTAGGGCAGCACGTCGGCGTAGCCCCAGCCGGCGAGGCCCATCTGGCGCCACTGGTCGTAGTCGCGGGCGTGGCCGCGGATGTAGACCATGCCATTGATCGAGCTCGACCCGCCCCAGCCCTTGCCGCGCGGCCACCAGAGCCTGCGGTCGTTGAGGTGCGGCTCCGCCTCGGTCCAGAAGCCCCAGTTGTAGTCGCCCTTGTCCTTGATCAGGTTGCCGACCCCGGCCGGCATGTTGACCAGGATGGAGGTGTCCTTGCCGCCCGCTTCGAGCAGCAGGACCTTGACGTTGGCGTCCTCGGTCAGTCGCCCCGCCAGCACGCATCCGGCCGAGCCGGCGCCGATGATGACGTAGTCGTAGCAGTCGGCCATCTGGCCCTCTCCCCGGCAGGTTATCGTTGTTCAGGCGACAGTGACGCCGGCGTCAGATTTGGGCAAGGGGCTGTCGCGGCGTCAGCGCGCCAAGGCTACCGCCGACAGCTTGGCCGACAGCAACAGCCGGCCAGGACCCAACCGTTCCAGCACCCTCGGCAGGTCACCCTCGGAGAAGGCGAAGCATCCCTGGCTGCGGCCGATCCGGCCGGCGGCGGCGGCCATCGTCGGGGTGACGTACCAGGCGCCGTGGATGACGATGGCGCGGTCGCGGGCGTTGCTGTTGGCGGGGTCGAGGCCGTCGAGGCGCATCGAGCGGCCGTGCCTGCCGCTGTAGGGCTCGGCGGTGCGGTAGGCGCCCTCGGAGCTGGCGTTGGAGCCGGGTTGATTGGAGAAGCGCTCCAGCCAGCCGCTGTTGCCGGGGTCCGAGCCGCCGCCGTGCGAGACCAGAAAGCTCTCGACCGTGCCGGTCCGCATGTCGACCAGGTGGAAGCGGCGCGTCTTGCTGGGGCTGGCGAAGTCGGCGATGGCGACCAGGTCGTGGCGCGGAATGGCGCCGCCCAGGCGGGCCAGCTCGGCGCGGGCGCGGGCGACCAGCGGGTTCTCCGGGCCGGCCGCGGCCGCCTCGGCCAGCGAGGGCGGGGCGGAGACCTCAGGCAGCCGGAGCGCGGGGGCCGGGCTTGGACTGGCCAGGGCGGGGCCGGCGAGCGGCAGGGCGGCGGCGGCGAGGAACAGGCGGCGTGTCAGCAAGCTTGGAGGCCCTGGCGGTGGCTGCGCGGGCCGGGGTCATACCGTCAAACCGGGCCCGCGGCGCTGCGGCGGATGCCCGCTGCGCGCCAGCGCACACCGTCAGCCATCGCCGATCATCGCCTGCAGCTCACCGATGAGGGCCTCGTCGTCGGCGAGATCGAGGATGCCCCCGCTGTGCAGGGCCAGCCCGCCGTGCAGCAGGTAGAGGACCTTCATCACCGCCCGGCGGTTGTCGGCAGAGGACCTGTCGGGGCGGCCGAACAGCCGCAGGGCCTCTGCGATGCCGAGATGGACCGCCGCCTGCAGGCTTGGGCGGTGCTTCATCGTGGCATGGGGGCGGCTGTCCATCAGCGCCTTGAGGCGGGGATTGGCGAGGGCGAAGCGGGCATAGGCGGCGACATAGGCCTGGCGGCTGTCGGCGGCCTGCAGCGGGATGGCCAGCTGGTGGAAGCCGACCTCCGCGACCGCGTCGAGCAGGGCCTCGCGGTCGGCGAAATGGTTGTAGAGCGAGCGGTGGGCGACGCCGGAAGCCTCCGCCACCTTGCGCAGGCTGAGCGCCGCGTGGCCATCGGCCTCGACCAGGGCCAGGGCCGCCTCGACGGCCTCGGCCCGCAGGTTGCCGTGGCGGTAGGTGTCGCGGGCGCGCGGTCGCATCCAGGGTCCTCGGTCAGCCGGCCGGCCCGCCAAGCTCCGCGTCGATGGCCGCCCGGATGGCGGCGATGTAGGGCCCTCGGGCCTTGGCCTTGGTGGCGGCGTGGGCCGGCATGCTGAGCTTGGAGAGCCGCTCGACGGCCCGGTCGATGGCCGCCTCGAAGCCGTCCGGCGCAACCAGCTCGTCGACGAAACCGGCCGCGAGCGCCTCGCGGGCGGGGAACATTTCGCCGGTCAGGGCCGTGCGGCTGAAAGCGGCCGGGGTCAGGCGCTGGCGGGCCACCTCCAGGGCGAACTGGGGAATGGTCAGGCCGATGGCCACCTCGTTGAGGCCGATGGTCCAGTCGCCCTCGGTCCCGATCCGCCAGTCGGAGGACAGCACCTGGAAGGCCCCGGCGGGGAAGGCGTGGCCCTGCACTCCGGCGATGACCGGCAGGGGGAAGGTCATGATCTTCAGCGACAGTTCGGCCCCGGCCCGCACCATCCGCCGGCCGGCCTCGGCGTCGCCGCCGGCGAAGACCTTCAGGTCGAAGCCGGCCGAGAACAGGTTGGGCCGGCCGGTGAGCACCGGAATCGCCCCCTCCCCGGCCGCCCGGTCGAAGGCCGCGTCGATGGCGGCGATCATCTCCGGCCCCATCTTGTTGACCTTGCCGTCGTCCATGCGGATGCGGGCCGCCGGCCCCTTCCGCTCATAGGTCACCAGGTCGCTCATTTCGCCTCCGACAAATGTATCCAATGGATGGATACATGGTCCGACGACGGCCGCAAGCCGTGACGCGGCGGAAATTCCTTGACTTTTTCATGCTGCACCGCCACAAAGGCGTCCTGCGCAGCTTATCTGCGCCTTCGGCCGCGCCCGGCCGCGTGAGGAGCGAGTAGTCGCTTCGCCCAGGCGCGAGACCCGATCTTCCCCATAAGGACGCCATACGCGGGGCGTTTTCCAACGACCCCCGCGATCCCCCGCGCCGGCCGATGAGCCCGCGCGGCAAGGTTCGCATATATTGAAAGAACCGGCTTTGACCGCTTTTAACGACCTGGGCCTCTGCAAGCCCATCCTCTCGGCCCTTCTGGCCGAGGGCTACACCACCCCCACCCCCATCCAGACGCAGGCGATCCCGCTGGTGCTGGAAGGCCGGGACATCCTGGGCATCGCCCAGACGGGCACCGGCAAGACCGCCGCCTTCGCCCTGCCGATCCTCCAGATGCTGGCGGAGAACCGCAAGCCCGCGCCCCGGCGCGGCTGCCGCGCCCTGGTGCTGTCGCCGACCCGCGAACTGGCCACCCAGATCGCCGAGAGCTTCCGCGCCTACGGCAAGAACATGGGCCTGACGGTCGCCGTCGTCTTCGGCGGCGTGAAGTACGGACCCCAGGTCCGCGCCCTGGCCGCCGGCGTCGACGTGCTGGTCGCCACCCCCGGCCGGCTGATCGACCACATCAACGAGAAGGTCGCCAACCTGTCGGAAACCGAGGTCTTCGTGCTCGACGAGGCCGACCAGATGCTCGACATGGGCTTCGTGGTGCCGATCCGGCGCATCGCCAAGACCCTGCCCCAGCAGCGCCAGAACCTGTTCTTCTCGGCCACCATGCCGACGGAGATCGGCAAGCTGGCCGGTGAACTGCTGAAGAATCCGGCCAAGGTGTCGGTGACCCCGCAGGCCACCACCGTCGAGAAGATCGACCAGAAGATCCTGTTCATCGAATCGGGCCGCAAGCGCGCCCTGCTCGCCGAACTGATGGACGACGGCGCCATGAAGCGCGTCCTGATCTTCACCCGCACCAAGCGCGGCGCCGACCGGGTCGCCAAGCAACTGGCGACCATCGGCGTCGAAGCCGCCGCCATCCATGGCGACAAGTCGCAAGGTCAGCGCGAACGCAGCCTGGCGGCCTTCAAGGCCGGCGATGTCCGGGCCCTGGTGGCCACCGACATCGCGGCCCGCGGCATCGACGTCGAGGCGCTGTCGCACGTCATCAACTTCGACGTGCCCAACGTGCCCGAGGACTACATCCACCGGGTGGGCCGGACGGCGCGCGCTGGCGCGGTGGGCGACGCCTTCACCTTCTGCGCGCCGCAGGAGCAGGCCGACCTGAACGCCATCGAGCGGGCGGTGGGCCGCCGTCTGGATCGCCGCACAGTGCCGGGCTTCGACTACCAGGCCAAGCCCGCGGAGCGCTTCGAGGTCCCGATCGGGGAGCGCATCGCCGCCATCCGCGCCCGCAAGGCCGAGGAGCGCGCCCGCGCCAAGGCCAAGGCGGAGCGCAAGGCGCAGCGGGAGGCCGAAGAGGCCGCGCGCCCGGCCGCCCGGGGAGAGCGGCGACCGCAGGAGCAGCACCGCCGCGCCCCGGCTCCGGCTGCGCAGGGCGAGGGCTCCGCTCCCAAC
>DASPLD010000167.1:0-32646 GCA_035627755.1 Caulobacter sp.
GTCGGCGCCTTCCCGAGCTACGCCGAGGCCCGCCAGGCCTGGAAGGCCCGCGCCCAGGCCACCGTCGACAACGCCCACGCCCGCTACTTCATCATCCACGCCCACCGGCTTCTGGACCCGACGCTCGACGACGACCACCACTAGCCGGCTCCGGCGCCGGCCGGCATAGTCGGTCCAACCAGACAGGGAGGACGACCATGCATCTCGAAGGCGGCTGCTACTGCGGGAAGGTCCGGTACGCCATCGACGGCGAGCCGATGATGAGCGGCCAGTGCCATTGCCGCGAATGCCAGTACATCACCGGCGGCTCCCCCAACGTCTTCATGGCCTTTCCAACGGCCGCGGTGACCTACACCAGGGGAACGCCGAAGACCTTCATGCGCGAGGACCTGGACGGGGCGGCGACGCGCGAGTTCTGCGCCGATTGCGGGACTCACCTGGTCACCAAGCCGCGAATGCTGCCGGCGGCGATCGTCAAGGTCGGGACCCTGGACGATCCTGCGGTGTTCACGCCGGGGATGGCCATCCAGATGGCGGACGCGCAGCCGTTCCATGCACGGCCGGAAGGGATTCCGGTGTTTGATCGGTTCCCGGGGTAGCCGACCGGCGGCTACTCCCGCTTCAGCAGCCGGTCGGTCACCAGCGTTCCCCACCAGGCCGACTGGAAGTCGCCCTTGATGGTCTTGGGGTCGTAGGCGTCGCTCATCACCCAGTCGAGGAACGACAGGCCCTTGGGCTCGGCCTCGGCGAGGTAGCGTTCGAACACGTAGTCGAGGACGCCGGTCTTGCCCTGCTTGACGTGCAGGGTGCGCAGGCCGAGCTCGGTCATCGCCTCTCGGATCGGCTCTCCCAGGTGGAAGTGGCGGTAGAGGACGCTCATGATCCCGGCCCGGTCCGCCCCGGACTTGCAGTGCATCAGGGCCGGATACTGGATCGACTGGAACATCGCCTTGGCGTCGAGCACCTGCTGGCGGGTGGGCACGGCGCGGGAGGTGATCGTGAAGTCGACCATGGTCAGGCCGAGCCGCTGGCAGGCGTCCTTCTCCAGGGCGTGGAAGGCGGCATCGAACCCCCCGCGCAGGTTGACGATGGTCTTGATCCCGTCCCGCTTCCAGTAGGCGAGCTGGAAGGGCCAGGGCTGGGCGGCGCGGACCATGTCCGGACCGATCCAGTGGGCGTTGGAGAAGCTGAGGCGCAGGAAGGCATGGTCCTTCCAGAAGAAGTCCCAGTTGGCGCGCAGGCGGCCCCCGGGCGTGCTCAGATCGTAGCCGGACAAGTGGCGCTCCATCGCAGAGCGTCCTAAGTAGGCGGTGACCGCGCCGATGCAAACCCTCCCGGCTTCCTCGGCGAGGGACAGCGAAAGAGCCCGCACCGCCCGCATGAGCGACGCCGCCCCCGCCGAGATGACCAATCGCCAGCTGGCGATGCGGGTGGCCCGCACCTACTTGCGGCCCCGCTGGAAGGGGGTGGTCATCGCCCTGGCCTGCGCCGCCATCGGAGCGGGCCTGTCGGCCTTGCTGGTCGCGCTGCTCGAGCCCGCGACCAACGACCTGCTGGTCAAGCCGAAGGCCGGAGCCCTCGTCGCCATCCCCTTGACCATCGCCTTCTACGCCCTGGGCCGGGCGGTGGCGCAGATCGTCCAGGCGACGCTGATGAACCGAATCGGCCACGGCATCGTCGGCGACGTTCAGGTCGACCTGTTTGGCCGCATGGTCCGCGCCGACCTCGCACGCCTGCGCGCCACCCATTCGGGCGCCTTCATCTCCCAGGTGCTGTACGACGCCGGCCTGATCCGCGAGGCGGCCACGGCCGGGGTGATCAACTTCACCCAGCACGTCCTGATCGTGCTGGGCTGCCTCGTGGTGATGATCGAGAAGGACATCATCATGGCCCTTGGCGTGATGCTGGTCGCCCCCTTCGCCGGCCGGTTGATGGGCCGGTTCTCCCGCCGTTCGAAGAAGGCCGCCAAGGGCGCCATGGCCGCCACCGGCGTCCTGTCCTCCACCTTGATGGAGAGCCTCGACGGCGTCCGCGTGGTGAAGATGGAGAACCGCGAGTCGGCCGAGCAGGCTCGGGTCGCCGAGGTCATCAAAGAGCGCCAGAAGCACATCATCAAGGGCGCCAACGCCCGGGCCCAGGCCGCGCCGGTCACCGAGCTGCTGACCATGCTGATCACCGCCGGCGTCTTCGCCTACGCCGGCTGGCAAGCCTCGCTCGGCCGGATGAACGTCGGTGACTTCACCGCCTTCATGGGCGCCTTGACCATGGCCGGCGGCTCGCTGCGCCAGCTGGCCAACCTGCAGACGGTCTTTGCCGAAGGCCTGACCGCGGCGCGCCGGCTGTTCGCCGCGCTGGACGTCGAGCCTGAGGTGCGCGAGGCGGAAGCCGCCCGGCCGCTGGCGATCAGCGAGGGCCGCGTCCAGTTCGAGGGCGTCGCCTTCGCCTATGGCGGAGGGGCGCCGGCCCTGGAGGACGTCACCCTGGAGGCCAAGCGGGGCGAGACCATCGCCCTGGTCGGGCCCTCGGGCGGGGGCAAGAGCACCATCCTGTCGCTGATCCCGCGCTTCTACGACGTCAGCACCGGGCGGGTGACCATCGACGGGATGGACGTGCGGGAGGCGACCATCGCCTCGCTCCGCGAGCGGATCGCCCTGGTC
Organism: Caulobacter sp.; assembly: GCA_035627755.1. Taxonomy (GTDB): domain Bacteria; phylum Pseudomonadota; class Alphaproteobacteria; order Caulobacterales; family Caulobacteraceae; genus Caulobacter. Next base: position 2,658 of record DASPLD010000167.1, read on the forward strand.
ACGCAAGAGCCCTTCCTGTTCGACGACACCATCCGGGCCAACATCGCCTATGGCCGGCCCGACGCCACCGACGAGGAGATCGAGCACGCCGCCCAGCTGGCCGCGGCGCACGACTTCATCCTCGAACAGCCCGACGGCTACGAAACCGTGGTCGGCGAGGGCGCCGCGCGGCTGTCGGGCGGCCAGCGGCAGCGGATCGCCATCGCCCGCGCCTTCCTCAAGGACGCCCCCATCCTGCTGCTAGACGAGGCGACCAGCGCCCTCGACACCGAGAGCGAGGTGCAGGTGCAGCAGGCCCTCGACCGGCTGATGGCCGGGCGGACCACCATCCTCATCGCCCACCGGCTGTCGACGGTGAAGAACGCCGATCGCATCTATGTCATCGAACGGGGCCGGGTTGTGGAGAGCGGGACCCATGCCGGCCTGATCCGCCGCAAGGGCGGGCTCTATGCTCGGCTGGCTCGGGCCCAGGACCTGGAGACCACGCCCGAGGAGGTTCAGCCTCAAGAGGTCGCACCGTGAAGAAGTGGCTCCGTTCCCCGAGCGTGCAGCGGTTCCTGGCCGACGTCTTCGCCCTGTGGCTTCGCCTGTGCTTCCTCACCATGCGCTGGACGCGCGAGGGGCAGGACCAGATCGAGGCCCTGTGGGGCGGCTGGTATTCGGGGCAGGCCCCCTATGCCGGCAAGGGCGCTATCCTCTGCCTCTGGCACGGACGGATCCCGCTCTCGCCGATGAGCTGGCCCCAGGCGCCCGAACGGCACGACATGCGAGCCCTCATCAGCCGCAGCGCGGACGGGGAGTTCATCGCCATGGCCATGCAGGCGGTCGGATTTCCGGCCATCCGTGGCAGCAGCAAGAAGAAGTCCGATCCCGGCAAGAACAAGCATGGCGAGCAGGCCTTCCGCGACATGATCCGATGGGTCGGCCAGCAGGGCGCCATCGCCATCACCCCCGACGGCCCGCGCGGGCCCAATGAGGTGATGCAGTCCGGCGCCCCGGCCCTGGCCCGGGTGACCGGCGCGCCGGTGATGCTGGTGGGGCTGGCCTGCAGGCCGGCGATCCGGCTGGGCAGCTGGGACAGGGCGATGATCCCCATCCCGTTCGGGCGGGGGGCGATGGTCTGGGAGGGGCCGCTGTTCGCCGTGCGGGACGATGATCCGGAGGCGCTGGCGGCCGAATGGGGCGCTCGGCTGGCGGCGGCGACCCGGCGGGCGGAGACGCTGCTGGAGCGTTAGGCCGGCGGAATGTTCACCGCGGTGATCACAGCGAAGTCCGTCACCACCGCCGCCGGATCGCCCGCCTCGTCGTAGCCGACCCAGGTGGCGTAGTAGCCGTCGCCCCAGCCGGACGAGAACATCACCATGCCGCCGCCGCCCGCCTGCTCGACCAGGGCGAAGCCGTGTGGGAGCCCGATCTCCGGCCCCCGGGCTTCGCCGCGCGCCTGCCAGTCCTCGGTGATGCTTTCCAGGACCTCCCATGACTGGCCGGCCAGCCAGGCGGCGGCGCCGGCGTCCATGAAGGATCCCGTCCCGGTGTCGACCCCGTAGCCGTAGATGTCCGGCCCCCGGAGGGTGGCGGGATCCTGGCCTGGGAGCACGGCGATGGCCCAGCGCGCCGGCGGCCGGTCGGACAACAGCAGCCGGGCAAGCGCCACCCGCATCCCGCTTCCGCCAGCGTCGGCGACGGCCAGGTCGACCGGATAGCGGCCTGGCTCGATAGCAATGTCGAACGGCTGGTCATCGTCCCTGACGATGAACGGATCGGCCGCCACCAGTCGTCCGCTGGGCAGATCAAGGTGGCCCAGCCGAACGGTCCAGAGCGGATAGCGGTCCTCGCCGGCCTCGCCGACGAAGCCGGGCTCGAAAGCCCCGGTCAGGACCTCTGGACGGGGGGTGACCTGACCACGCGGCTCGCGGGGCGGGGGAGGCGCAGGGTCGGGTTCGCCGGCAATCCGGGGGGGCGGCTTGCCGGCGAACAGGGCCTTGAGGGCGCGGAACATGTGAGCCTCGGGCGGGAGCGAAGGACCTTAGCCCAGGGCTTCACGCCGGCAAGCCGCAGCGTTCCGCCGAAGCGAAAACGCCCCCCGGCTTCGGACCAGGGGGCGTTCCATTCGCGACGGCGAGGGAGGCCTACTGTTCGGCCTTCTTCTCGATGTCGTCGGCCTTCTTGTCGGCGGCTTCCTCGACCGCGTCGGCCTTGGCGTCCAGGGCGTCGCCCTTGGCTTCGCCGGCGGCAGTGTCGGCGTCCTTGGCGGCTTCAGCCTGCTTTTCGAGGCTGTCGGCGGTCGCTTCGCCTTGCGCTTCGACGGTGTCGGCCTGCTTCTCGGCGGCCTTCTCGGCGGGGCTTCCGCAGGCCGCGAGGGCCAGGGCGCCGGCGGCGGCGAAGGCAATGGTCACGATACGCATGGGAAGTTCCCTCCGTTGTTGATCACGGAGAGGTTAGCGCGCCACCGGGCGGTTGGTTTCACCCCCGCAGGATAAAATTCCCCGAGACTCAAACGCCGTCCGAGGCCGGCCTTTCCATCACGGCCGTTCACAGGCTTGCGAGCAGCCTCTAGGGAAGGGGCATGGCCAACGCCGACCCCTTCGTAACCGTGATCGGCGCCGGCCCGGCCGGGCTGGCCGCCGCCGAGACGCTGGCCGGCGCCGGGCGGCGGGTGCGGCTGCATGAGGCCATGCCTTCGGCCGGGCGCAAGCTGCTGATGGCCGGGCGCGGCGGGCTGAACCTGACCCATTCGGAACCATTGGAGCGGTTCGTCGGCCGTTACGGGGAGGCGGCCGGCTGGATGGCCGGCCATTTGGCCGGTTTCGGCCAGGAGGCTCTGACCGCCTGGGCCGAAGGACTGGGCCAGCCGGTTTTCATCGGCTCGAGCGGGCGGGTGTTCCCCAGGGCGATGAAGGCCTCGCCACTGCTGCGCGCCTGGCTGGGGCGGTTGGCCGGCCTGGGCGTGGATCTGCGGCTGCGCAGCGCCTGGCTCGGCTGGGACGAGGCAGGGGCGCTGGTCTTCGAGACCCCGGCCGGCCGGGAGGCGGAAGCGCCGGCGGCGACGGTGCTGGCGCTCGGAGGGGCGAGCTGGCCGCGGCTGGGATCAACGGGGGCCTGGGCGGGGCTGCTGGCGGCGCGGGGCGTCGAGGTCGCGCCGCTGCGGCCGGCCAACATGGGTTTCACCCTGGCCTGGTCGGAGGGCTTCCGGGCGCGGTTCGCGGGTCAGCCGTTGAAGGCCCTCGCCCTGAGCCATGGCGGGCGGACCGTGCGGGGCGAGGCGATGATCGCCGCCTACGGCCTGGAGGGCGGCGGGCTCTATGCGCTGTCGGCCGGGCTTCGCGAGGCGATCGCGGCCGAGGGCTCGGCGGTCCTGACCCTGGACCTGCGGCCAGACCAGAGCCTGGGGTCGCTGACCGGGCGGCTGGCGCGGTCGCGCGGCGGCGCCAGCCTGTCGAACTTCCTGCGCAAGGCGGCGGGCCTGTCGCCGGCGGCCATCGGCCTGCTCCGCGAGGCCGGCCCCCTGCCCGACGGAGCGCGGGACCTGGCGGCCCGGATCAAGGCGCTGCCGCTCGTCCTGACCGGGATCCAGGGGCTGGAGCGGGCCATCTCCAGCGCCGGCGGAATTTCCCTTCGCGAACTGGACCCGACCCTGATGCTGCGCCGGCTGCCGGGCGTGTTCGCGGCGGGCGAGATGCTGGACTGGGAGGCTCCGACCGGCGGCTACCTGCTGCAGGGCTGCATGGCGACAGGGACCGCCGCGGGGCGCGGGGCGCTGGCCTGGCTTGAACCTTCGGGCGGTTGACGCGCTCCGCCTGCCGTGGGCCGATGCGGCCCGGAGGATGGGATGGGCGCGATCGCCGCCGTGACCGGCTGGATCATGCGGGCGCTGCGCTGGATGGCGGTCCTGGCGCTGGTGGCGGTCGCCGTGCTGGCCGGCGCCTGGCTGCTGCTGGCGCCCGATCCCCCGCCCAAGGCCCCTGCCCTGCCCGAACCCTACCAGGGCGAGACTTTCGCCGAGGCGCCGCTGGCCCCGGCCGGGCCGGAGCAAACGGTTGATTGCGGCGGACCGGCGCGGTTCCAGGCCGCCGCCCGCGCCAACACCGAGGGCGCGGTCAGCCTGGTCTGGACGCCGTTCGGGCCCGAGGAGGTCGGCTGGGAGACCTATGCGCCGCTGATCGCCGCCGAGATCGGCACGACCTGCGGGTTCGGCGAGCCGGGCTTCGCGCAGGCCCTGGCCGGCTGGCAGCGCCGCCATGGGCCGACCAGCGACGGGGTGATGCGCCCGCGCGACTTCGAGACGATGAAGCAGACCTGGCATCGCCGCCGGCCGTTCTCGAAGATCCGCCCGGAGGATTGCCCGCCGCCGACCGCCGACCTCACCTTCGCGGCGACCAACGAGGTCTACGGCCGGCCGATGCAGCTGCGCCCCGGGACCCTGGCCGCCTATCGGCGGATGATCGCCGCGGCGCGGGTCGAGGCGCCGGCGATCTTCGGCCGGCCCGAGGCGCTGAAGATTTTCTCCGCCTGGCGCGATCCGGAGGCGGACGCCCGGCGCTGCGAGACCGAGGGCAATTGCGACGGCCTGCGCCGCACCCTCTGTTCGGCCCACCGCACCGGCCTTGCGCTGGACCTGCACGTCGGCATGGCGCCCGGCGGCGACCCCGCCTCCACCGCCGCGTTCAACCGGCTCGCCCAGTCGCGGGACCCCGGCTACCGCTGGCTGGTGCGCAACGCCCACCGGTTCGGCTTCGTCAACTATCCCTTCGAGCCCTGGCACTGGGAGTGGACCGGGGAGCCGATCTGACGGAACCGGCGCCCGTGCGGGGAATTCGTTGGGCATGACCAGATCCGCGCTCCTTGCCTCGCTTGCCGCATCCGCCCTCGCCCTGGCCGCCTGTGGCGACGGCGCCGGCAAGCCGCCGATCCCGCCGCAGGAGGCCAGCGGGCCGCCGCCCGCGCCGACCCTGGCCGGGGGCCTGTCGCCGGGCGCCGTCAACGCCGCGCCCTTCGCCGCCCCGGCCTCGCCCGACGCGCGGACGCCGGCCGTGCTGCGGGCCCAGGTGCTGCTCGACCGGGCCCGGTTCTCGCCGGGGGTGATCGACGGCACGGCCGGCGAGAACCTGCGCCAGGCGGTCGCCGCCTTCGAGGAGGCCAGCGGCCTGCCGATCGACGGCGTACTGGACGAGGCGGTATTCACCCGGCTGACCACCGGCGATTCCCGGCCCGTGCTCGGCGACTATGTGATCACCGCCGAGGACGTGAAGGGGCCGTTCGTGACCCTCGGCGACAGGATGACCGAGCAGGCCAAGCTGACGGCCATGGGCTTCGAGAGCGCCAAGGAGGCGCTGGCCGAGAAGTTCCACATGACCGAGGAGTTGCTTGAGCAGCTGAATCCCGGGGTGGATTTCGGGGCGGCGGGCGCGAAGATCGTCGTGGTCCAGCCAGGCGACGACGCCCTCCCCGCCGACGTGGCGCTGATCGAGGTCGACAAGGCGGACAAGGCGCTGCGGGCCTTCGACGCCAGCGGCAAGCTGCTGGCCTTCTATCCGGCCACCATCGGCAGCGACGAGCGGCCGGCTCCGGAAGGGGTGCTGACCATATCCGGCGTCTCCCGGGACCCGACCTACACCTTCGACCCCAAGCGCCTGACCTACAGCCAGCCAGGGGTGAAGGGAAAACTGACTCTGGCGGCGGGGCCAAACAACCCGGTCGGCACCGTCTGGCTGGCGCTGTCGGAGCCGACCTTCGGCATCCACGGATCGAATGAGCCCAAGGAGATCGGCAAGAAGTTCAGCCATGGCTGCATCAGGCTGTCCAACTGGGATGCGGAGGAACTGGCCAGCAAGACCAAGGCCGGCGTGAAGGTGAGCTTCATCGAGGTGTCGGCCGGGGGCCTGCGGGAGGAGCAGGCGAAGACGGCGGCAAGGCCCCGGCCCAAGACCTGACGACGGGCGCCTCCCAGGATCCCCGCATGGGCTGGTGGCGGAATGGCGCCGGTGGAGCGGTTCGCAGTGTTCCGCGGGCCTGAAAGGCCTAGCCCGTCGTGGTCCCCTTCGCATGACCCGTGACCACGGCCACGGCGCCATTCAGGGTTGTTAACCAATCATCGTTCTGCCACCTTGAGACTCTGCGTCCGGGGGGACGATCGATGAGCGACGCATCAGGGCCGACCGGGACGCGCTACCGCGCCTTCATCAGCTACAGCCACAGGGACGCGGCCTTCGCCGCGCGGCTGCACCGGCGGCTGGAAGGCTATGTGCTGCCGAAGCGGCTGAACGCCGGCCGGCGGTTGACCCCCATCTTCAAGGACCGTGAGGAACTGCCTGCGGCGCACGACCTGAGCGCCCAGGTGCGAGCGGCGCTGGCGGCGTCGGACTGCCTGATCGTGGTCTGTTCACCTGACGCGGCGGCGTCGCCTTGGGTGGCGAAGGAGATCGAGACGTTCCGGGCGCTGCAACCGAGCCGGCCGATCCTGGCGGCGCTGATCCGCGGGGAGCCCGCGAAGGCGTTTCCGCCGGCGTTGTCGGACGGCGGCGTGGAGCCGCTGGCGGCGGATTTCCGGAAGGAAGCGGACGGTGAGCGGCTGGCGCTGCTGAAACTGGCGGCTGGGATGGCGGGCGTTGGGGTCGACCAGCTGGTGCAGCGGGACGCGCAACGGCGGTTGCGCGGTGTGATGGCGGTCACGGTGGCGGCATTCGTGGGGATGCTAGCGATGGGGGGGATGACAACGTTCGCACTAACGGCCCAGGCAGAAGCAGAACGGCAAAGGCGGGAAGCCGAGGGAATGGTTGAGTTCATGCTCACGGACCTCCGAGACAAGCTGGAAGAAGTCGGAAGTCTCAAGGTGCTGACTGAGGCAAACCGGCGCGCACTGGATTACTATGAACGTCATGACCCCGACACACTGCCGCCAGCCTCACGCTTGCTCTATGCGAGACTTCTGCAGACAAAGGCTGAGGACCTAATTAGCCAAGCGGAGCTAAATTCCGCCACAACTATGCTCAGAAAAGCATATCATATAACAGATGAAATATTAAGAAACGCCCCCAACGAGTTTGAGCCTACATGGGCACATTCTCAAAGCGTCTATTGGTTGGGCTATATACAATATCAGAGAAGATCTTATGAGGCCACCCGCCATTATTGGTCTCAGTATCTGAGGCTGGCGCAGCGCTTGGTGAACCTGGAACCAGGGAACCCGCGGGCCATTCGCGAATTGGCCTTCGCCGAAGGGAATCTCTGCACTCTCGCCATCGAGTGGAAGAAGAGCGCAAAAGAAGCTTTGAGATCATGCCTATCATCACTCAAGTGGGCTGAGATCGCCGCAGATCGTGAGCCAAGTAAAGCTGACGCGACAATCAACGTTGCTAACCGGCATGGCTGGATGGCCGACGCCCTTGAACTAGCCGGAGACTTTGAAGCAGCGCGGAAGCAACGGACCCGTCAGGAAGATATTGTTACCAACGTCCTACGCAGCGACCCCAGCAATCAAAAGGCTCGTGACAACTGGGTTGGCTCCCAACGCGCCCTTGCTCGCATCGCTTTCCGTCAGGGAAACAACGCGGAGGCTCTCTTGCGAATCGACATCGTCCGTCGACACCTCATCGAGATGACTAACCGAGACCCTAGCAACAATCTTTGGCGCAGATATCTCGAGAACGCAAATGAAGCCAAGGCCTACTTTGAGACCCACACGAAGAAAGGACATCAGCGATGAACGACTATTGCTCAGAGGAAGACACCTATCCTTCAGATGCCGATCTGATGTTGACCAGCAGCCAGTACAGAATACCGGCGACCTATACTCCACATCCCGATGAGCCAGATATCATCTTTGCTCCAGAAAGGGCTGAAGTCCGCATCCTTTCGGTCAGACCGAAGACAGATACCACGGACGGCGACCCCCCACATTCTCTTGACTTTTACTGTCTTAGTGCCAGCGTATCCACTCCAAACGGCCTAGAGGATGCTCGCTACATCATCCGCAGATTATATGAGATTGGATTTGATCGCCCAGATCACAATGGGCAGTTGAACTTCGATCGAAATCTCGCTGACATAGATGTTGAAGTTCACGGAAAGAAAATCACCTTTACGAAGATTTCTCCGTACGATTTCGAATTTGATCAACAATGCTACTTGATAATTATACTTGATCCCCGCGTGAACTGGCAGTTTATGGCGAACGGTAGGGGTGTTACGACGAAATCCTATTATGGTGCAGATAACTTTGGGGTCAGCTTCGTAACGAGGAAATTAGTCAAGACGGGACAGGATGAACACAGAGTCCTAGTGGACTTCTCGGATCCGAATACGTGCTTTGGCGCTCCTGAGGGATGTAAGATCCTCCTTTTTGGCGTGGCGCGGCGTCGGGCGGACACGACACCGCCCGTGCCCGGATACAATTCCCGGCAGGGCTTCAATTTTCATATTGAGTTCAAATGGGAAGCAAGACTCGATCCGATAGATCCTAAGAAGATCATTCCCGCGATGCGACTGCCGACTATTTTTGACCCGGATGTGCCAAATTCCGGTGGATCGAGCATTCCCTAGTACTGTGTCCCCTTCCCTGCTCCCCATCATCGCCCATGCCCGCGCCGGAGCCTTGGACCACGCCCTGCGCCTGTTCCACGATGCCGGCCTGGACGCCGTCGATGACGATCCCGCCGTCCTCGCCCTCAAAGGCCGCCTCCTCAAGGACCAGGCCCGGCGCGCCACCGGCGAGGCCCGCCGCGCCCTCTACGCCCGCTCGGCGGAAGCCTACGGCGCCGCCGGCGCGATCGGCTGGGCGACCTATCCGCTGATCAACGCCGCCAGCCTGTCGCTGCTGGCCGGAGAGCCGGAGCGGGCCAGGGCCTTGGCGGAGAAGGTCCTGGCGCGGCTGGATCAGGGGGACAGTGAGCCCGACACCCCCTACTGGCGGGAGGCGACGCGCGCCGAGGCGGAGCTGCTGCTGGGCCGGACGCAAGAGTCCTGGCTGACGCTGCAGGGCGCCATCGCCCTGGCCCCCCGGGCCTGGGAGGACCATGCGGCCACCCTGCGCCAGTTCGCCCTGATCCTGGCCGAGCAGGGAGAGGACGTCGCCTGGCTGGAGCCGCTGCGGCCGCCCCGGTCGCTCCATTTCGCGGGCCAGCTGGGCACCGACCCGGCGGACGCGGACCTGGGCCGGCGGGTGGCCGAACTGCTGGAGGTCGAGCGGATCGGGTTCGGGTTCGGGGCGCTGGCCGCGGGGGCCGACATCGTCATTGCCGAAGCCCTGCTGGACCGGGGAGCGGAGCTCCACCTGCTGCTGCCCGCCCCGCAGGCGATGTTCCGCGAGCGCAGCGTCGGCGGGCTCGGGGCGGAGTGGCTGCCCCGGTTCGACAAGGTCGTGGCGGCCGCGAACACGGTGACCTGCGTCGCAGACCGACTTGATCGCCTGGGCGTCACCCTGGCCGCGCGAGCGGCGATGGGGCGGGCCGCCATGCAGGCGCGGTTGTTGGCGACCGAGGCGATCCAGCTCCTCGCGCCCGATGCCGCGGAGCCGGTGGAGGCGGGCGGCAGTGGTTGGGTAAAGGCGGTCTGGGAAGGCGCCGGGCGGCGGACGCTCGTCCTGCCCGCGCCGCGCGCACAGGTGGTGACCGGCGGGCTTCCAGCGCCCGCGGGGGAGAGCCGCGCCGTGCTGGCGCTCGACGCCGGAGCCGGAGGCGACCTGAGCGGCCGGCTGGAAGCGCTCTGGTCTGCGCTCGACGGGACGGACGCCGCCTTGGCCGCGCCGCCGGTGTGGACCGGGTCGGCGGTGATGCTCAGCTTCCTCAGCTGCTTCGCCGCCGCGAAGGCGGCGCGGGCGGTCGCTCCGGTGCTGGGCGAGGGGCGGATCGCCGCGGACGTCGGCGAGGTTGTCGAGGTCGCCGGGCCGGGCGGGGCGGTGTTGCGGGTCGGGACGCCGGTCGAGACGGCCGGCCGCCTGCTGGCGTCGGCGCCCCCGGGGGCGGCGCTGGTCAGCGAGCTGTTCGCCTGGGTGCTCGGGTCCGAGACCGACGCGCCCTGGTGCCCCTGCGAGCCGATCGGCGAGCTGCCGGCGCGCAGTCCTGGCGGCAAGGACGTCCCGGTCTACAGCCTCGAACTCTCCTAGAGCAGGGCGCGATTTGATGGAATCAAACCGCGCTGCTCTAGGTCTTTGTTCGTCGCGCGTTTGATCCGATTACCGGTTCCCACTCATCGGAACGCGCTCTAGAAGCCGTCCCCCCGCAGCAGCCTGGGGGAGACGATGACCATGGCCCCGCCCTCGCGGCGCACGACGCCGCGCCGCTCCAGGGCGTTGATCTCGCGCGACACCGTCTCGCGGGCGGTGTTCAGCTTCAGGGCGAGGGCGGTGATCCCCGGGAACTTCGGGATGATCAGGCGCCCGTCGGCCTGTTCCGCCAGCCGCAGCAGTTCGACGCGCACGCGTTCCGGCGCCGACAGGGTGATCCGCTCGGCGATCCGGCCGGTGGCCGCCCGCAGCTGGCGCAGCAGCAGGCGCGAGACGGCGAGGCCGACGGCGGTGTGGGTCTCGATCAGCGCCAGGAAGTCGGCGGCCAGAAACAGGGCGGCGCGCAGGGTCTCGACAGCCTTCACCTCGGCCTCCTGGGGGCCGGCGTCGAGGTTGGCGATGGCGCCGAACAGGTCCCCGTCTGTATATTCCTGCAGCATGACCTCCTGGCCCTCGACGCCGTAGACCAGCGCCTGGGCCCGGCCGGCGATGACCAGCCAGGTGTCGCTGGGCCGGTCGCCGGCGCGAAGGATCACCGCCTGCCTGGCGTAGATCCGTTCGGAGGCCTGCCGCGCGATCGCCGTCGCGGTCTCCGACGGGCAGTCGAAGACGCGCTGGACGAAGGCCGTGAGATCCTGGTCGAGCCCCATGGCCCACCATAGGACCAGAATCGCCGGCGCGCTCAACGTCCAAGCGAGGCGGGCCGCCGGGCGCCGGGTCAGTCGGCGGCCTTTGGACGGTCCGGCGCCTGGGCGACGACGGCCGTCCCCGCGGCCCGTGCGCGCAGCGGCTCGAGGCTGTAGAGCTGGACCAGGGACCAGGCCAGGAGCCCGAGCAGCATGGTCGCCATGCCGCCGAGCACCCAGGACAGCTTCTCGTTGATCCCGCGATAGCGCTCGGCGCAGAGCTCCTCGTGGGCGGCGATCTTCATGTAGGCGCCGGCGACGGTCTGCCGCTCCTCGCTCATCGATCGCCCTCCCCCAGCAGGCGCCGCCACAGGGACGGCCGCGGAGCCAGCCGCGCGGCGGCGGCCCTTTCCTCCGCCTCGCAGCGGTCGAGGATCCAGATCACCGTCGCCTTCCGGTCGTTGGCGCTTTCCAGCCGCCCGGTCTGGGCGTCGCCGAACGCCACCCACTGGCCGACGCTGTTGTCGGCCGGCGGCGGGGCCGGGGCCACATCAGCGCGCAGCTGGGGCGGGATCCGCCCCGCGCAGTCCAGCGCAACGGGGATGGTCTCGATACGCGGCCCGCCGGCACAGGCCGGCAAGGCCAGCATCGCCAGCAGCGCCGGCGTCAGTCTTCGCATCAGGCGCCGACAGCACCGCATCGCGTGTCTCCTGTTCGAGGGCCGCCCGGCCCAGTTCACGTTCGCCGTAGCCGGCGGTCGCCTCGAGAGCCGCCGCCGTGGCGGTCTGGCCGGCCCTGGAGGTGATGACGGCCCCCTTGGCCCGCGCCGCCTCCCGCGCCTCCCGCTCACCCGTGTAGGACCGCCAGCCGAGCCCGGCGATGCAGACCGCCAGCACGGCGATCGACGCCAGGACCAGGGGGCCGCTGAAGCGCCGGAGAAGGTCGAGCGCGACCTTCATTCGACCACCTCCAGGTCCCGGTCGCCGCTGCGCCAGATCGCCTCCCGGACCTTCCGGGGCAGGATGATGCAGCCGCGGGAGGCCGTGCCGGGCGCCCGGATGCTGTCGCCATGGATGCGGAAGGCGCTGCGGCCCGTGGCCTCGTGCAGGTCGTCCGGCACGGGCTCGTCGGCCGCGTGGAGCCTCAGGGCGCAGGGCCCCACGGCGGCGCTGTCGTACCTGCCCGCGATCCTCCATCGCCCCCGGGGGATCGGTCCGACGCCCGGCACGCCCTGGAGGGCGGGATTGTTCCTTCCGCGGGCCTTGCCGCTGTAGCCGCGCGAGACGAGCGCCCCGTCCCGCCACAGCTCGCCGGCCGACTGGTCCCAGGTCCACATCAGCTTCCCTCCCCTTGCGGCGCGGCGCCCGTCTCACCGGGCATGAGATCCATGTTCCGGGCGCCATGGACCAACGCCCAGACCCCGGCGGCAAGCGCCCCATACCCGCCCAGCGCCGACATCAGATCGAGCTCCTTGCCGCTCAGCAGCACGCCCCAGGGCAGGGCCAGGCCGCTCACCAACATCGGCACGGCCCCGACCCGGCCGAGGTGCCAGGTCCTGCCGTCCGGACCGGTGAACAGGTCGGCGATGAACTTGGGCGGGGTCACAGCAACTTCCGCACGATGCTGACGCACTCGTCGATGGGCGGCTCGTCCGGGGCGCGGTCGATAGTCCAGGGGCAACCGGCCCCCAGATCTCGACACGCCGCCATGATCCGCGCGGTGAGCTTGTTCTGTTTGAAGGTCAGGTTGCGGCCGGCGAAGTCCTCATAGACATCATCAATTCCATTCGGCCAGTCGCGGGCGTCGATCATGATGCTGTTGGCGTCCTGCCCGGAGCGGGACAGCCACTCGGCCCATGTGTTGGTGGTCGTGCCGCTCGTCTGACCGGTCGAATGCCGCGAGCCCTTGAGGAATACGTAGACGTTCTCGTCGACTTCGATGTTCGCCACGCCGCCGGCCGGCAGGGTGTTGATGGTAGTCGCTCCAGTGGGCGCGCTGACCAGGTGGGGAGCCACGATGATCAGGCTGCGCTTGACCTGCGGGTTGACCGATATCGTTCCGCTGGTGAGGTAGATCGTCGGCGTATAGTCGCCCAGCGCGTTGGCCACGTTGGTCGCGATCACCGTCATGTTGGTGACCACATGGCCGCTCTCGAGCAGGAACATCCGCATGTTGCGCCCGTTGACGTCGTCCGGGTCGGAGATGTTCTCGACGATGACCAGGCCGTTCCGAGTCACCGCCCGCGTGCGGAACCGGCCGTGCTCGTCGAGAAAGCAATCTTCGAGCAGGCCGGCGGTCGGGTTCGCCGGGTTGCCCATCCCGCCGTTGTCGAGATAGCCGCGGGCGTAGATGCGGCGCTCCTCTGTTGCCCCAACTTGGACGGCGCCCGAGGAGCTTCCCTTGAGCGACCCGTTCGACCGGCGGCCATAGGTCAGGTTGGCGTCCTGGTAGCGACCCCGCGTGTAGTTGCCGCCGCTGCCCCGGTGCGCGTAAAGCGGCGAGAAGGCTTCGCGGGCGAAGACCTGCTCCGCGCCGAACTCCAGGCCGGTCGCGTTGTCCCGATAGAAGGTGAGGTTGTTGCTCGCCGAGCCCTTGCCCCACATGACCACCTTTCGGACGATGCCGCCCGCGGCGACTGCCAGGTGGGTCCGCCAGCCGTGCAGTATCAGCCCCTCGGCCACCGTGCGCTCGCCGCTGGCGAGGGCGCCGTAGCCGTCGCAGGCGCCGTCCAACTCGACCCCGAACAGGTAGATGTCCCGCTCGAATCCGCCTGTGCCGATGGCGCCCCAGCGCTTGGCGACCTCATACCGATAGTCGGTCCCGATCACGCCGTCGCCCGTCGGCCGGATGCGGATCGTCTTGGTAGCGCCGGAGATCGTCGCCCGCTTGGTCCCGGCCGTAGCGATGACCGCCGCGTCGGAGGTGACCCGAGCCATCATGTTGCGGGCTTCCAGCCGTTTGCCGGTCGCCTCGAGGTCCAGGTCGACCTCGATCACCATGATTTCGTCGTAGCCGTCGTCCTCGAGAGCGGGGCTTTCGCTCGCCGTCCAGCTATAGGTGTAGGTCCCGTCGCCGTTCGCGGTCCAGTCTCCGGTGGCGATCAGGTCACACCCGGAGATGCGAGGGAAATCCTCGTCAAAGCTGCCGTAGGTGTAGCCAATGACGGTGATGCCAGGCACGCCGTAGCTGGTCTGGCGAAGCTGAGTGAAGCTCTCACGAAAGACGGAGCCCCGCTTGAGGCCGAAGGTTCGGCCGGTGTCCGCCACAGGAAGGCCGGCCAGCGTGGCCTTGGGCGCATGGACGCTGCCGGTTGCGGCGCTGATCGCCGTGCTGGCCGCCGTCTGCGACGCGCTCACCCGATAGGTTCCGGTGCTGCCTTCCGTGCCGCTGAGTTGCTGCTGGATCGTCGTGCCGGTGGTCACCCCCGTGCCCGACAGGACTTGGCCGACGCGCACCACGCCGGAAAGACCGCTGGCGACCGTGAGCGTGGTCCCCGAGATCGAACCGGTGAAGGCAGTCGCCGCGTCCACCCCGGCTGCGCTGTCGGCCGCCGCGTCGATCCGCATTTCCAGCGCGCGCAGGGCCGCACGGTCCATCGCAGCGCCGGGGACCTTCCACCACTCGAACATGTCGGTGCGGATCGGCAGTTGGGGCACATGGACAGCCTCATTGTACCGGATCGGCTCGGGGTAACTTGTGTCGGTGTCGGCATAGAGGGGCGGCGAGGTCAGGCCGGTCCCGGCTCCAACCCGGGTGATGGTCCAGCGGATATAGGCCCGCGCGTTCACGCCGCCATCGTAGGTGTTGGTCGCCACCTGCTTGTAGACGCCCGTCATCGGGGTCGTGGTGGTGTTGCCCGCCGCAAAAATGGTGGCGTTGTTCCACTCGGCCTTGATCTCGTATTCGCCGGTGCTGGCGCCGAGAAGGTCAACGATCCACATGTAGTGCGGCGTCGTCGGGCTGATGTCCGTGCTGCTGGACTTCTGCTCGGTGACCATGGTCCCGCCACTGGTCCAGTCGTAGAGACCATCACTGCGGCGGGTAACGCCGGTCAGGACCAGGTTAGGCAGGTATTGCCGTTGGGTCGGCTGATCCCTAAGGCCGGAGGCAACCTGGGTGTCATAGACCGCCTCGCCGAGCGCCAAGCGGTTGGCCGGGCTCAGCCAGCCTTCGACTTGAGTGACCAGCGTCGCCACCGGCCCCGCATCCACGCGATAGACATTCAGCGCCGCGCCGTGGCTACCCGGCGTGCTGAAATACTCCCCGACGCTGGTTCGCGCCCCCAGCGTCACGGCAATGGCCGCCCCCGTGAGGCCTGCGCTGGCCGCCAGGCTGATCGTCGGCGCGCCCGTATAGTTTACGCCCGGGTTGAGGATGACGGCGCTGGTCACCGCCCCGCCGGCGACCACGAACCGGATCGCCATGCCGGTTCCGCCCCCGCCGGAGATGGCCGCGTCGAAGGTCCCGTTGGCCCCGCCGGAGCCGGCGGTGATCGACTGGATGGCCACCGCCCCGGAGCTGAGGGCGGCGGAGGTGTCGGCGTAGAGGCTGGAGCCCTGCGCCGCGGCGATGCGCGCCAGCTGTTCCTCGCCCTCGTCCTCGACCAGGGCGGCCTGGGCCGCGCCGGCGGTCTGGATCGCGGCGTCCTGCGCCTCGCCGGCGGCCTCGATGTCCGCCACCTGGGCGGCGCCGGCGGCCTCGATGACGGCCACCTGCGTCCCGCCGGCGGCGGCCACCAGGGCGACGGCCTCGTCGCCCACCGCCGCGCCGGTCTCGGCGAGGAACTCGGCATAGCTCAGGTCCGCCGCGGCCTCGTCGCCGATCGCCACCTTGAAGGCCCGGCCGACGTCCCGTCGCAGGTCCTGGGCGATCAGTGTCAGCCGGTCGAGGGCGGCCTCGTGGGTCTCGGCCGGGAAGGCGTCGCCAGCCAGATAGTCGGCGGGCTGGACCGGCGCCGTGTCGGTCCACATCACCAGGGTCTCCCCCGGCGCCACCGGCTCGGCCGTGGTCGCCTCGGCGCCCGAAGGCTCGCCGACCCCCTCGACGAGGAGGCCCTCCAGCACCGTGCGGGTCCCGTCGGCGGCGACCACCACCGCCTTGAGGTCAGTAGCCTCCAGCACCCGGAATGGCAGCGGAAACGGCCCGCTGCCGCCGTCGCCGGCGTAGCTGACGGTGCGCGAAGAAAAGGCTGAAACGGTCATGCGGCTCCCTTGCCGCCACCACTCCGGGCGACCGGACGCGGCGGGCGGGCTGTTTGCGTGGCTGGCTTTGGGGGCGGCTTGTCCGTCCGGCGCGAGGCGCGGAGGGTCCGTCGGAAAACGTCTATCGGGCCTTCGAGGCGCCACTATTATCGCACGTTGCGCGGCCAGAACACAACAGGAACATTCAGCCGGCGCTCACGCGGGCTTGACGCTTGGCGTCCCCTTGAATCGACCGGGCCGCAACCGACCCGATCGCAGCACGCCGGAATGGTCGACGCCGCTACTTCGGCGGCACGGTGGCGGTCGAAAATTGCGGGATCTTCGTCCCGGCGACTGTCCGCCAGGGCCGAATAGCCCTCGGCCCACGGCGCCGTCAGGGCGTCGAACGCCGCTCGCACGCCGGGCGACAGCCCCTCGCTGGCGGCCCGACGGCTCAGGTCCGCCTGTTCGCCGTTAACCGCCTCAACACGATGTCCCCTCGGCTACCGCCGCTACTGTCGGCGCCCTGCGCCTTGCTGACAATCTGGCCTACCATCTGTCGGCCGGCGCCCACTTGCCACGTGCCCTGTCCGAGGCCTGGCCAAATTCCCGGCGCCAACCGCTCAGTCACCGGAAATGGGATCATTTGACATAGTCGCCTGAAACTTCAGCCAGAAGGCCGCAGATCCCCCACGGGGTGCCTTCCTCGACGACCGCCTTGCCAGGAGCGAAGTCGATGACCAGAATGTTGTTCTGCCTCTTCAAGGAGTTCTCATCGACGCTATAGCCGAATTCCTCGTACGGTACGACGTTGGCTACGAACCGGCCCCGCACGAAAGAACCCTCCGCCACCAGTCCGCACGGCGCCGCGGTGGCGGTGCCACGATCGGGCGCGTGCGCGTAGATTCGGACCCGCCAACGCCCCTTCGACAGACGGCGGATGCGCATCCACCCCTCGCGGCCCCGGAGCCGCCAGACGCCCTTGTCGAATCCTTTAGGCGCTTTCACCGCCCAATCGGGCCGCGGCCCGAGATCCACCTTGGTCCGATGGTCAACGGGCACAGGAGAGGGAGGGGAAGCCGGCGGTAAGCCCCAGTAGGCCGGATCCAGCGTGCTCGTGGGCACAGGCGTCGGGGGCGGTTTCTCTACCGATGACTTCGGAGACGACAAGGCCGGCGAGGGCCCCGGATCCGACCGGACCCTCTCTCCGGAGCCGCAGCCTGCAAGCATCCAGAACCCTGAAAGCAGACCGGCGCTCAGCAGCCTTTTCAGACGTCGACGTCGCGGCAAAAATTCCTCCATCGCAGCCGCCCAGTCTTAGAACAAAAAAAGAACAATGTCACCGTGAGCCTCGCTTCCTTGGAGGGAATTGACGACCTCATGTTTCAGCTGGCGGAAGGCAGCGGGGCGTTCCTCATCGTACCGGGGCTTGTCTATGGGGTTCCACCTGCTGCGGACGTCGTAGACTTTCCGATCAACTGCCCATCGGTGAAGTTATCGCCGAACTCACGGCGCGCCTCCTGGATCGCCGTTGTGACAATGCCGGTGTCCGGGCCATGTTGGACGGCCGTAGACCGGACGACGTCCGAATTACGGTGACAGTGCACTCACTGATACCGTGTCCGCAGGGCCGGCGCTGCGGACGAGGGACTGGCCGCTGACGCGGCCAATTGAGTGCACTGTCACCGTAATCCCGGCCAATTAGGTGCACTGCCACCGTAATCCCGTAATCTCGAAGTCGAGCAGTATGGAGCCCGTGAACGAGCCAGTTTGGGTGAGCCATCGCGGCGACCGGCTCTTGTAAGGGACGTAACCGATCGGTCGCAGGCGGACTGGACGCCGGACGCCTCAGTCCTCCGGCGGCGGCATCGCCCTCGCCGCCTCTTCCAGGGTCAGATCGTCCTTGGGCGCTTCGGGGGGCGGGCTCGGCGCCAGACCTAGGCGTGTTTCGAGATCGATGCGCCGGCGGACGGCGTAGTCGGCCTGCGCCCAAACGTACAGCTGCCCGTGCATCGACCCCCTCCAACCGTAGGTTGCTTTTCTCGTGACGAGCTTTTCGGCTTCCGCCCAGGCGCGCTGGGCGTCACGCAGCCGCTTGGCCTCCGCAGCCGGCAATTGCGCGTAGAGCTTCTGCTCGGCCGTTCGCACAGCCGCCAGCTGCCGCCGATACTCGGCGAAGTAGCAGCCGAACGGCATCGGCGGGTCCTGCGCTTCCGGATCTCCCTGACAGGCCAGAAAGCTTGGCGACAGCCAGGGCTCAAGCTCGGCGCAGTCGCTCATGCCGCAGGACACGTCGTCGCGGGTCTCTGAACCTTGGACAAACGGGGCCTTCATCAACAATGGATGAGGCTCCCAATAAGCCTCCTCCCGCGGGATCTCGATCCGCTCGCCGCAACCGCCGAGGCCGATGGTGAGGATCAGGACCAGCAGGGCGGCCACGGCCGCGGACGAGGATCTTTCACGCCTCATGGCAATAGGCTCCGCCGCCACCTGACCACGCGCGCGGCGGTCTTGTGCAGAACGCAGGTCTCGAACGCCCACCGCGACGCTGCGCCTGTCCGCTCGAGGGCGATCGCATGACAGACGCTGCGCTTTTCGGTGTGGAACAGGCGCCGCTCCTCTGCATAGCCACCGGGTGAACGAGCATCCTCGATCGCTTCTACCACCCCCAGCGCCTTGTTCTGGCGCTTCTGTTCGATCCGTACGCAACGGCGCGCAGCCCTGTATGAGATGCCGATCTCACGCGTCATGCAGGCTCGATAGTCATCCGAAAGCTGGCGGGTTGCGTCGTCGGTTCGGCAAAGCGCCGAAGGGCAGCGCAGGTCGGGCGTCTGCTGCGCCGCGGGAACGGCGGCCGTAGCGCCGGCCACGCCAACCAAACCCAAACCCGCAAGAACCAAGAGGCCTCGATCAACCCCGCGAACGAGAAGAGATAGACCCGCGCGCATATCCAACTCCAGGAAGCACGAAAACAAAACAGGAACATCGTGTGGTGTCAAGGCGCCTTTTTAGGCTTGCCCGTCGGTTTCCTCGCGGGATTACCCTTTGGTGCTGACCTTGGAGCGGGCAGTGGCGTTGGGCCAGGAATGCCGATGAAGAACAGAGGCCGAACCTGATCGCCCCACTGTTGTCTCTGCAGATCCAGAGCCGATGACTGCTCGAGGTCGAAACGGCGCGGACTGAATTTCGGATTCAACTTCCGCATCACCTCCCGTCTCTTGTCGTATAGGGCGTTGATCAGATTCCGCTCCGTTATCAGCCCCCGGTGGGCGCCGAAATCATCATGTGCCCGACTGCCGCCGTCCCGCAGGCCCGCGAAAGTCTCCCTGAAGATCCGACGGGACGTCGCTGTGGAGTGATGGGAAGCAATTGAATAGATTACCGACTTTACAGCGGTAGAACTGTCGGACAGATCTATCCCGGTCCTCTGCTTAATATACTTCAGCGCGGGTTCCAGATAAGTGTCGTGCGCATATTTCTCCTGCGCTTGCCGGAAGGCTGGTCCCTCCGGTCCAGCGTCAATCTCGCGCCAAACTCGTTCGAATTCGACCGGCTTACCTTTAGGGTCGCGCCGAGGATTGAGATAGACTCCGGGCCTACTCTGAAAGCGAGTCCGCCATGGTTCGCCGAAGCGCGAATCGAGGAACGCTTGCGGCATACTGTAGTTGGACGCGAATTGTGGGCGACCGTACGACTTCCCTCCATCATCACCTATGCCGCTTGAGACGACATCCGTCGTTCCTGTTGTTTCGTAAGCGAGCGCTAGACCCAGGACATCGTCTCGGCCTGCCGCGTCCTTCCGCCATGGCACTCGCTTAGGATACTCGTCGTATGTGTCATTCCACTCTGGCAGTTCGTCCGCCCTAGGAGGTCGCGGCTGAATTGTCGGCTTGGGCTTGGGCGCGGCCACTTTGGGTTTCGCCGCCTTGGACTTCGGGGCGACGCCAGACTTTGGCGCCAACGACGCTTGGTGCAGCCAACCGGTCGTTCCCGGAACGGTCTCCTCCTGCTCACCGAGCCATGCGTTGCGCTCATTCGACCATTCGACCCCACCTACCCGAGCAAGCGCTTGCCGCCCCAGCATCCTGTCCAAGTCGGTGGGCTTTAGCTCTATCGCGTAGACCATCAGATCGGCCTCCCGGAAACCTTCAGGATCATTGGCCGCAAGCGACCGGATAGCCGCCATGGCAGGTCCATCCGACTCCGCCCAAGGCGAAGCCAGCCGCGCCTGAACCGCTCGCTGTTGGCGCTCACTCAACGCTCGCCACAGATCAGCGGGAAGCTGGGTCCAGCTGTGAACCCCCGATCCCGGCTCCAGCAGCGGACTCACCGCCGCCCAGGCCTGGCTCTCCATGGCCTCCCGAGCCGCCCGGGCTGCTCGCCAGGCGCCCATCCCCGCCGCGCGGAACGCGTCGATCCGGTGTGCGCCTTCGCCCGCCGCCACCTCCATGCCGGCCAGGAAGCCATCGAGATCTTCCACCAGGTCCGGACGCTCGCCGGCCAACTGCGCTGCCGCCTGGTTGGCGTCGACCCGCGCCTGTTCCAGTTCGACCTCCCGCGACAGCCGCGCCCGCTGGTCGTCCGGCAGCACGCCGACTTCTTCCTCCAGGATCTTCGTCGCCCGCGCCGGGTCCCGCCCGATCATCTCGCCGATCCGCCGGACCTGAGCCGCCACCAGCGTCGCCCGCCGCGCGTCCGCCACCCCGGCCTCGTCGGCCCCCGACGCCCGCGCCAGCTCGCCGGCCGCCGCTGCCGCCGACCCTAGCGCCGCGCGAGCCTGGCTGGGCGCCACGTCGGCCAGCTTCAGGAACTCCTCGACGCCCAACGCCTGACGGGCCTGCGAGATGGCCTGGGCGGCCCGGCTCCGCTGGTCGTCCCGGCGGCTGTCCGCCAGGGCCGAATAGCCCTCCACCCTGGGCGCCGTCAGGGCGTCGAATGCTGCCCGCACGCCCGAAGACAGGCCCTCGCCGGCGGCCTGGCGGCTCAGCTCCGCCTGATCGGCGTCACCCGCCTGGCCATCCGCGTCCAGCTGACCCCTGCGCCAGTTCAGCGCCTGGATCTCGGCCTGCGCCGTGTCGATCTCGCTCAGGCCGGCCTTCACCGCCCCGGCGGGATCGCCGGTCGGCGCTTGCCCTTTCTTGAAGGCGGCGGACACGTCGCCCGCCAGACCGGCCGCCCGCGCCAAGGTGCGCCAGTCCGACCCGTCCGGCGGCGAATAGGCGGCCGCATAGTCCAGCCCGCCAACGCGTGGGCCGCCGCGCGATTGATAGCGTGGGATGATCGGCATCCTACCAGCCCCTTCCGTCATTGCTGCCCGGGGCGCCCCACATGCTGGGGTTGCCCCAGTTGTAGTGGGACAGCCGGCCAAGGCCCCGCTTGCCGAACAGCCGCTGCAGCCCGCTGGTGCTGTCCGCGCCGAGCAGGGTCGCCTGGTTGTCGTACTCGGTCATCTTCAGCCGCCCCTCGTACCGGGCGGTCAGGGCGTCGAGTTCCGCCAGGGCCGCGTCCTGCGCGGCAATCAGCCCGTTGGACCCGCCGGCCCCCGTGCCGCTCTCGGCGATGGCGGCGCGCTGGGCGCCGAGCAACTGGGCGTTGTCGCGGCGGAGCGCGGCTTCCTGCATGGCGGACTGGTCGCCTGCCAGCCGGGCGTTCTCCCGCGCCGCCTTGGCGCCGAACGCCCGTTGCGCGGCGCTGGCCTGGCCGTCCGCGACCCCGCCGGCCGTTCCCGCCACGCTGCTGACGATGCCTAATACTGATCCGACCCAGGCCATCGGCCCTCCTCCATGGAAATGATCGCCCATCGCTCGGCGTCGCCGCCGGTGTCGCAGAAGGCCCGCATACGGCCCTCGCTCTGGAAGCCCAGCATCCGCGCCCAGCGCGCGCCCGGCTCGAAGTCGCAGGCCGTCACCGCCTCGATCCGGCGGAAGGGCGCGGTCTCGAAATAGCGGCGCACGGCCCGGGTCGCGGCCAGCATCGCCGGCCCGGCGTCCTGGGCCAGCAGGGCCCAGGCCTCGCCGCGCCCGCCGCCCCGGTCGATCACCCCGCCACAGCCGATCACCGCCCCGGCCCGCATCAGCGTCCAGGCGCAGCCGCCGGCTTCCAGCGCCGCCCCGGTCTCCCCGTCGATCCGCCCGCGCCACGCCGCCTGGGCCGGCTGCAGGGTCAGGGCCTCCAGGTGCCGCGCCCGGAATGGCAGGACCTCAACCCTCATAGGTCACCAGCTCCGGATAGAGCCCGACCAGGGTGAACGGAAACACGTCGTCGCCCTCGAAGGCGATCCGCGCCGCCCCCTCGTAGCCGCCCGGGAACACCAGGCTCATATCCCCGGTGGTCAGCGGCGGAGCGGCGTCCATCGCCTCCCCCGGCTGGCGGTGCTGCAGCGGGTCGGTCCGCCCCAGCGCCGGTCCGAACCGCCCGCCGAGGCTGTCCAGCAGCCGCACCGTCAGCCCATGGATCCGCTTGAGCCGCCCCTGGGCCGTGCCCGCCGCAGCCCCGGCCTCGAGCGGCAGGGTCTCGCCGGCGTAGGGACAGGCCAGGCCCGCCACCACCCTGGAGGCCGGGGCCTGCAGGGTGATCGCGCCGCCGGTGACGGTCCGGGCCGGGTGGGCGGCGCCATCGGCCTTGACCACTACCGTCTCGCCTTCGAGATGGTCCAGCCCGGACAGGCTGGCGTCCGGCGTCCCGTCGTAGGTCAGGGCGCTGGCCGCATAGACGCTCAGGGCGGCGTCGGCGCCGGCGTCATGCTCGGCCGCGATCAGCTCGACATAGCGCCGCTCGACTCCGTCGATCAGTCGGCGGACGATCAGCCACACATCGTCCCGCCCGCCGTCGGGCGAGGGGATCACCGCCACCGCCTCCACCGCCCCGCCCAGCTGGTGTCGCCGCCAGGCGAACACCCTGTCCTCCAGCTGCAGGGTCAGGGCTTCAAGGCCGCCAGCCTGCGTCACGCACCAGACGCTCTCGTGCGGGGTCTGCTGCCAGGCCATGGCGACGACCGGATCGATCAGGCCGCGGTGCTTGTTGAGGTCCAGCGCCTCGTACCCGTCCTGCCCCGGGACCAGCAGCCGCAGGCGCCGCCCCAGCCGCTCGGCGAACACCACCCCGGCCCCGACCACCACCGGCTCGACCCCGATGCCGCCCCAGGCGGTCTCCGGATCCTGCTGGGTGTTGCCCGGCCCATAGGGGCTGGCGCTGGCCTGGGCCTTCAGGCTGTGCTCGCCGCCGTTGGTGCCGACAAGCAGCACCGAGCGGGTCGGCGTCACCCACTCGACCGGATTGCCCTGGCCTGACTGGATCGACAGCACCACCGCATTGTCCGGCGCCACCTCGCCATGGGTCCGCGCCTCGAAGTTGGCGAAGTCCCCCGCCACCGACTGCCAGACCTGCTGCCCCCGGAACCAGCTCAGCCGCTCCCGGAAGAAGCAGACGTTGTCCGGCCAGCCCGCCGCCGCCGACCAGGCCCCGTGCGCCCAGCGATGGGTCGCCTGCGTCGCCAGCTCCTCCGGCAGGCGCGAAAGCACAACCCCCGTCGCCTCGGTCCCGCTTGCCACGGCGGTGATCCGCACATGGCCGTAGCCGGCGTGCAGGTACTCCCACTCCGCCCCGATCGAGCCGACCGAACCGTCGCCCTTCTGCTCCTCGCCGGTGCCGTCCCAGGACTTCCCGCGGGTGTGGACCGGCAGTTCCTCGCCGCAGATCGCCGGCTTGTCGGCGGTGTCCACCGGCCCGACCTGGCTGCAGCGGTAATGGCGATAGTCCGCCCGCCGATAGTCGCCGACGTCGGTGGTCGTCCGCACCTGCCAGGCGCGCACGTCGGCGCCGTCTTTCAGGTCCATCTCGAACAGCCCGCCCACATGGCCGGCCTCAAAGATCGCGCTGCTGGCGGTCAGGGTCACCGTCCCGCCTACCGTCATGGTCCCGCTGGCTGAGACGGTGACCGCCTCGTCGGTGTTCTGGTCCTGGAACGGCCCGCCCTTGGCCTCGAACGGCTCGAGCAGCCAGTTCAGGTTCGACAGCCGCTTGAGCACCATCGGCGGATGACCGGCGCAGGCCAGGTAGACCACGTCCCCCGACTGCTCCATCCGCACCCCGAAGCTGCCGTCCGCCCGGGTCAGGTCGGCGGCCAGGTAGGGGCTCTCGATCTCGTAGATCGCGTCGGCCCCGTCGACCAGCCGGCCCCGGTTGCGGAAGAAGCGGATGTAGCCCGGCCCGAACTCCAGCACGAAGGCGTCGGCCTGGCTGAACACGAAGGGCGCCAGCCAGCAGCGCTCGGCGCTGTCCTTCACGGCGCCGATGAACAGGCTGCCGGCGGCGCGCTGCAGCGCCCCCTGCACCCGCGGGATCAGGTTGTCGCAGCGGCTCAGGCCAGACCGCCAGAGCTCCAGGTCCGGCCGCCCGCCCAGCAACGGCGACAGCAGCCCGGCGTTGAATGAGGTGATGGCGGGATTGGCCTTCATGACCGCCTCACAGCCGGGCCAGGATCCACGACCCATCGGCCGTGGATTCAGGCGCCGCCTCGATGGCGTTGACCCGCACCGCCTCGCGTACGGCCAGCTGGTAGTCGCGCAGCGCCGCTTCCTTCTTGCCCGAGGACTGGGTCAGCTTCTCCGCCAGGTCGAAGGCCAGCCGGCAGGCCACCGCCTCCGCGAACAGCGGATCCCACGCCGCCACGTCCTCGACCCGCCGCACGTAGCGGATCTCCAGCGGCGCCGCCGCATCGGTCAGGATCCGCCCGCCCTCCAGGGCGAACGCCGGCCGACCCGCCCCCTGGTAGTCCCCAAGGGCCGGCGTGGTCGCCACCCCGCCGACCTCGGCCAGCTGCAGGCAGTCGGTCGGCAGCGGGAACTGCCGCCCATAGCCGAACGCCGGCGCCGTCGCCTCGGCGCTGAGCCGGGCCCGGGCCATGGCGAAATGCCAGCGGTTGGCCCGCAGGGTCAGGTCCCGCACGTCGGCGAACCTGGCCTTCAGCCAGCGGGCGCGGTTGTCCGGGTCGTCGAACGACAGCACCGCCCCCTGGCCAAGCTTGCCGAGGGCCGCGTTGCCGACCGCGGTCTGGGATGTGGGCATGGATGCTCCGCATACAGAGAAAAGACGGGGCGGCGGCTGGCGCCGCCCCAGTTGACCGGCGAGGAGGGGTCAGTAGCCGCCGGTGAACCGCACGCGCAGGCTGACCGTCCCGGCCGCCGTGCCCACCGTGTCGCCGGTGAAGGCCAGGTCGTAGTCGACCTGCGGATCGGCGCTCAGGCCCAGCAGCTCCCAGATCCGCTTCTCGATCTTGGCGACGTCGGTGGCGCCGCTCTCGAAGGTGATGTCGGTCCCGGTCGCGCTGGCCGAGGCGAGCGAGATCGCCGAGGCGAACAGGTCGTCGTCGACCGCCGCCCCGCCCTCGTCGGCGGTGCGGTAGAGGCCGAGGTCGAAGCCGGTCCCGCCGGTGATGGCGTCGTTGAACACGGTGAGCTGCGAGACCCGGTCGGAACTGCGCAGCCGCGCCATCCGGTAGACCGAGCCGTCATCGTCCGTGGCGGCGATCTCCACCGTCCCGACCGCCTCGAACAGCGGGCCGCGGACGAGATGGGCGGGACTGGGCACGCGCGGACTGGCGTCCCGGTTGGTGATGGCGGTGGATTTGGTGTTGGCGATGGCCATGAAGAGTCCTCGAAAGACTCCCTTCCCCCTGGAGGGGGGAAGGGTTGGGGATGGGGCTGGAGGCGGTCAGGCTCGCGCGGAGCCCGCTAGCTCTCGGCGCAGAGCACCTCGACGACCTTCTTCTCCTCGGTCCGGGTGGCCCCGACGGTGACCGAGCCGGTCACCTCCATCGGATTGCCCTCCAGGTCGCGGCGCGGGCCGATGTCGGTGGTCACGTCCGACCAGATCCCCAGGTGCATGCCGCTCTTGGCGTAGATCGGCACCCGGCGGTTGGCGCCCGACAGGGTCAGCCGCTCGCAGTGGACGAAGTCGATGCCCAGGAACCGGGTGATGATCCCGTCCTTCAACACCGGCTTGTCGCCGCCGTTGTAGTCGGCGCTGGTGATCTGCATCTCGCCCAGCAGGGCGTCGTGCTGGGTGGAGTTGACCACGCAGATCACCTGGTCGGCGCCTAAGTCCACCTCGTTGGCCATCAGCAGCTTCTTGGCGGCCCGCAGCTTCAGCACGTTGAGCTTGCTGCCTGCGCCGCCGACATCGACCGCCACCTGCTGGCTGCCCGGGAAGCTGGTGGTGGTCCCGCCCTGCTTGCCGGTCCGCGCCTCGGCGAAGAAGGCGCGGATGATCTCGTCGTCGATCCGCCGGCCGAGCGAGGCGGTGCAGGCCTGCACCAGCGGGTTCTGCGGATCCGACGCGGTCTGCAGCAGGTCGATGTTGTCGACGATGTCCGACCAGTCGAAGAACCGCGGATAGGCCCAGCGCCGGTCGACCGGCGTGTTGGAGCTCTCCTTGGGCACGGCCCGTCCGGTGCGCTCGCGCGCCTCGGTGACGCCGTACTGGTCGACGGGCGAGGCGCCCTCGCCCTTGTGCATCCCGACCATCACATGGTTGCGCAGCTTGCTGCCGCGCTGTTGCAGGAGCAGGCTCGCCGTCTTGGCGAACTCGATACGATAGTGGCCGCTGAAGTCCGTCATGGACGCGTGATCTCCGATCTCATTGTGGATTTGGGATCGGCTTGTCCGCGCGGTGGCGGGTCCGGTGGGTCGGGGGCCGGCCCCGACCGAAGGCTTCTCTGGGCGGCGAACGCAGCCGCCGAAGCGGCCCCTATTCTAGCAGACCGCCCCCATCGAAGCGGCGGAAAACCACCGCCGCCTAAGGCTTTTCCATCGCCGGCTCCGGCTCCGCCGCCGTCCTGGCCAGCCAGGCGGCGTAGTCCTCCGCCACGGCCAGCACCTGCCAGGTCTCGCGGTCGAACCGGTGCGCCAGTTTCAACGCCTCCAGCCGCAGCAGCGCCTCTGGAGAAATGCCGCGCGGGCTCATTGGCCGCCTCCCGCGATCTTCGTCAGCCGCGACCATTCGGCCTTCTCGTCGGCCCCGCCGGCCATCCAGCGCGCCTGCCAGGCCTGGTCGCGGCGCAGGGAGGCGATGCGGTTCTCCGCCTGCTCCCGGCTCAGGCCAAAGCCGCTGCGCCCCTCGCCCTCGATGAAGCGGTCCTCGGCCAGCCCCTGGCCGATCTGGGCGAACAGCTGCGCCGTGCGCCGGGTGCCGAGCCCCTGCTCGATGGCCGCCATCTCGTCCCGGCTTAGCCCGAACGACAGCGCCCCGCGCCGGAACAGCTCGGTCTTCTCGGCGAACTTCGGGCCCCACTCGTGGCGCAGGTCCTCCCAGTCGGCTTCGCTCTGGGCCTCGAAGGCGGCCTGGGCGGCCGCCGTCCGCTCGCCCACATAGGCGTTCCACTTCTCGGCAAGGCCCTCGGCGCGGCTCTTGCCGACCCCGGCCTCGAACAGCCACTCGGCCGCCCGCTGGCTGAACTCCGGGTCGGCCCCGGCCAGTTCGCCGAAACCGTACTCCTCGGCCGCCGCCGGCCGGCCGAGCGCGGTGAATACGCGCTCGTATCCTTCGGCGTCGTCCTCCGCCGTGGGCAGCACGACCCGCCGGGTGTCGTTGGACACCATCCGCTCGAGCGAGGCGAAGCTGGCGCCCAGCGCCTGGACGTCCTTGAACCCCTTGCGCTCCATGTAGGACCGGGTGGCCGGGTCCTCGAAATGGTCGAGGAAGCCTGCGGAGGCGGCCCCCGGCGGCGCCTCCGCCGGCTCTTCCATCAGCCCACTGATCGATACGGCGTCATCACTCATCGGCGGTCTCTTCCCTCAGGTTGAACAGGGCCCGGTCGTCGATCGCGACCATGGCGCGGATACGGTTGAACACCTCCTGGCGCCCGATCAGCCGCATCGACTGCAGCGGATCGACCGCGCCCTCGGGGCTGCGCGCCACCGGCGCCTCGGGGACCATGCAGAAGCGCTTCAGGTCGGCCAGCACGGCCCGGGCCTCGCCCTGCGAGCCGTCGCCGAACAGGCCCTGGTAGGCGCGCTTGCGCCGCAGCAGCGGATGCAGGATCGCCATCAGCCCTCTCCGATCAGCCCGGCCGCGGCGGCGTCCTTGGCCACCCCCGCCGCCTGGCCCGCCGCCGCCAGCACCGCCTGCAGCTGGGCCGCCGCGGCGTCCTGCTCGGCCAGGGCCGCCATCTCCTCCTCGCTGCGCAGCAGGCCCGGCGGCGCACCGCGGATCTCCGCCAGCCGGCGCAGGGCCTCCGGCCCCCGGATCATCTTCGCCGCCGTCGGATCGAACTGGCCGACCGCGGCCGCGTCCTCGAGCAGCCGCAGGATCGCCACGCCCTCGTCCGACTTCTGGGCCCGGGCCAGCGGCGAGGTGTAGTCGATGTCGGCGACCACATCCTCCAGACCCTCCAGCTCCTCGGGCATCGGCGGCAGCGCGCCCGCGCCGGCCAGGATGTCGAGCTCCGCCTGGATCAGCGGCCCGAGCAGCTCCGACTGCAACCGCCCCATCACCGGGGCCAGCAGCGCCCCCTTCTCCTGGGCCCGCAGCATCGCCTCCGTGGCAGTCATCTGCGGGGTCTCGACCAGGATCTGGAACAGGGTGACCAGGAAGGCCTGGTTGATGGCCTCCCGCGTCTGGCTGATCATCTCCAGGGTGATCGGCATGTTGGCCCCGACCTGCAGCGGCCGCACCAGCTCACGCCCATCGAACCCGAGGGCGCCCCGGTTCAGCGCCCGCGGCTGCAGCTTGAAGGCCGTCAGCCCGCCCTCGTCCGACAGCAGCAGCGGCGGCTCGGCCACCAGCTGGCCGGTGCGCAGCAGGGTCTTCTGCTGCTCGTTCACCGTCTTGATGTCGGCCAGCACGGTCATGGCGGGCCCCCGGCCGTAGACCTCGCGCGGGGCGGTCACATAGCGCGCCACGGCATAGCGCATGGTGCGGTAGCCGCGCTCCTGAAGCAGCTTTCGGCCCTCGAAGGCCACGTACCAGCTGGCGAAGGCCATGCCCCGCCAGTCGCGCCGGCTCCAGTCGGCGTCGGCGCGCGGCTGGACGCAGTGGATCAGCTCGAACCTGCGGTGCGGCTCGCTCTCGGCGGCCCGCGCGATGCTGCCCGGGGTCTCGTCCCCGAACCGCTGCACCCACTGGCGGGCGGTCAGCTCGAACTTGCGATGGACGGTGTCGACCACCCCCTGGAAGTTCTCGGCGAACCAGGTCTCGGCGAACGGCACGGCCCGGTAGCGCAGGCCCCCGCCGACCTCCTCGTCGACGAACAGGGCGCCGTTGCCGAAGGCGCCCAGCCCCACGTAGGTCTCGTGCGCCTGGCTGGCGAAGTTGGCGTCGGGCGCATAGCGGGCCCGGAACAGGGTCTCGTTGACCGCCGCCAGCCAGGTGCGCACCGCCTCCGGCGCCTCGCGGCCGAGCGACAGCTCGTGCCAGCGGCTGGTGCGGGGGGTCAGCATGCTCTCGATGGCGGCGGCGAACTTGTCCAGCGCGAGCGGCGCGGTGCTGTCGAACACCTTGCCGTCCAGCTTGGCCCCGTCGGGCCGCCGCCCGCCGGCGAAGTCGCCATGACGGGTCAGCACCCGCTCGGCCACCTCCTGGCAGTGACCGTCCAGCAGGGCGCGCTCGGCCTCCATCGAGGCCTGGCGGCGCAGTACGTCCTCGGCTCGGCTGTCTGTCACTCACGGTCTCCGGTCGGCGGGGTCAATTGGCTGCGGTCGTCGTCGAAGGCGCGGCGTCAGCCCATCAGGGTGCGCGTCGCCACCCCGCCCTCGGCCCGTCCCAAGGCGCTGGACAGGAAGGTGGCGGACCGGCCACGGCGCTGGCGCAGACGGTCGTCCTGCTCGGCGCGCAGCCTGGCTTCGTTGATGGTCGGCGGCGGCGGCGGCCTCTTCGGCGGGCGGATGTCGGGTTCCATGGGGTCCTTCCTGTTGTCAGCGGTCGCCGAACCGGTCCCAGCCCAGGCCGGGTTTCGGCGGGGCCTTGGC